>JBPPNA010000223.1:0-3549 GCA_051306355.1 Acidimicrobiales bacterium
TGGCGGGACCAGAAGGCGTTCTTCCCGTCGGTGCGGGTCGACGACAGCACGATCATCGACCTGCTGCAGAGCGAACGTTCTGGCCAGAACCTCGATCACTTCTGTCTGGTGATCGAGCCGACCGACCTCGAAGCACTCCGTGACTCCGGACGCCTCGACGTGGTCGAGGGCCCGGTGCAGCGGGGCGGCGCTCGGGGCGTCGGCACCTCGCTGTACGTGCGGGACCCCGACCACAACCTGGTCGAGCTGAAGTACTACGGCTAATCGGTCGAGATCGCGGTGAGGATGTCGAGCTTCGCCGCCCGACGCGCCGGCCCGGTGGCGGCCAGCACCCCGGCGACACCGGCCATCACCATGATCACGGCCAGACGACCCACCGGCAGCGTCAGCTGAGTGATGCCCTCGCTGTCGAGCGTCTGGACGATGCCCCAGGCGCCCGCCACGGCGAGCGTGGTGCCGAGCACGGTACCGAGGATGGCGATGAGGAAGGACTCCCAGCGCACGGCCGCCTTCAACTGCCGGCGGTGCATACCGATGGCCCGCAGCAGGCCGAGCTCCCGGGTGCGCTCGTGCACCGACAGTGCCAGGGTGTTGGCGATGCCGATGAGGGCGATCACCACCGCCAGGGCCAGCAGCCCGTAGATCAGGTTGAGCATCTGGTCGATCTCGGCGGTGACCGCCTCCTTGAACTCGGCCTGGTCCTGGACCTCGGCGTTGGCCCAGTGCCCGATGGCCGAATCGATCGCAGCCCGGGACTCGGTCGCCGACACGCCGTCGGCCACCGAGACGTAAACCTGGCGGTCGAACTGGTCGTCCACATGGGTCTCGAACGTGTCGAGACCGACCACCCAGTCGTCGCCGCCGGCGGGCAGTTGCCCGTCGAAGATCGCCGCGACCCGGCTGTCGACAGTGGTGCCGTCGGCGAACCGAATCGGGATGCGGTCACCGATGGTGACGTTGCGTCCGGCGGCTGCTTCGGCCTGGACGGCGACGCCGTCGCCGTTGACGTCAGCCAGCGAGCCGGCGGTGATGTCGAGGTCGTAGAGCTGCTCGAAGACCGTCGTGTCCACGGCGAGCAGGGATGCGCTGGAGCCGTCTATCTCCGCAGGGGCCGTGCGCAGGGGTGACATGGTCTCGATCTCGGCCACCTCGGCGAGGTCGCCTTCGATCGAGGTTCCGAAGCCCTGCGTCCACGAGCCGGACTCGATGACGTAGTCGGCTCGGAACGAGCGGTCGATGGCTGACTCCACGGATGCACTCGTGGACGTGGCGATGATCGTGATGAAGCCGACCAGCGCCACGCCGATCATGAGGGCCGATGCCGTGGCCGCGGCGCGCTTGGGGGTGCGGCGGGCGTTCTCGCCGGCATACCGGCCGGTGATTCCCGAGACCCTGGTGGCGACCGCGCCCAGCACACCGAACGCCGGACCGACCAGGACCGGGCCGAGGACGATGACGCCGAGGAGCACGAGCAGGGTGCCGAGCCCGAGGACTTGCACCGCCGACGATCCGTCGCCGGCGATGCCGGCAGCGAAGGCGATGATGCCGGCGGCGGTCAGGGCCAGGCCCGCACCGACGCGTCCCAGCGACACGCCGGAGCGGTCGATGGCCACGTCACGCAGTGCAGCGATCGGCTTCACCCGACTGGCGCGCACTGCCGGCATCACGGCCGACACGATGCTGACGCCGGCGCCGACGACGAACGCCGTGATGATGGTTCCTGAGCTGACGACGATGGGACCGCTGGGGATGTCGAGGCCCACGCCGGACAGCAGGGCCCGCAGTCCGAACGAGAGCCCGATGCCGGCGGCGAGACCGACGGCCGCAGCGATCACGCCGATGAGGACGGACTCGAGCACGATCGATCGCAGCACCTGGCTGCGCCGGGCGCCGATGGCTCGCAGTAGAGCCAGATCCTTCATGCGCTGGGCGACGACGATGGAGAAGGTGTTGTAGATGATGAAGGTGCCGACGAAGAGAGCGATGTAGGCGAACGCCATCAGGAAGGTGCTGAAGAAGCTCAGGTCCTCCTTGAACGACGCTTGCTGGTCGGCGGTGTCCTGCTCGCCGGTGAGCACCTCGAGGCCGTTGGCGGCGGTGACCGCCTCGCTGGCCAATCGCTCGGTGAGCTCGGCGGCGGGGACCCCGGATGCGGCGGAGATCACGATGCTGTCGAACCGGCCGGGCTCGGCGAAGAGCGCCTGGGCGGTGTCATCGTCGGTCGCCACGACGGTCGTACCCGGCAGGCCTCCGATGTCGCCGTAGGTGGCGGTGCCCACCAGCGCGAGCGAGGCGGGCCCCTCCTTGGTGAGGACGGTGATCTCGTCGCCCAGGGACCAGCCCTCGACGTCGGCCGTGTGCTGATCGATCACGACCTCGCCGGCTCCGGGCGCGTCGCCGGATGCGATGGTGAACGGGTTGAGGCGCTCGTCGTCGATCCAGTTGGTCCCGAGTGTGGTGCCGAGGCCGGTGGTGTCGGCGGCTTCACCGTCGGCGCGTACGAGTTGGGTGAAGGCCTGGACGGATCCCCGGGCCACGGCAACACCGTCGACAGCGGCGACCTGGGTCACGACGGAGGCGTCGACCCGGTCACGGGCATCGGCGAACTCGCCCTCGATGGCGGCCGAGCGTCGGACGATGACGTCGGTGCCGTCGTTGGCTGATTCGAAGACCCCGTTGAAGGTCTCCTCCATGGTGTCGGTCAGCACCATGGTGCCGGCCATGAAGGCAACGCCGAGGACGACGGCGAGGCCGGTGAGGGCGTAGCGGAGCTTGTGGGCCCAGAGGCCCTTGACGGTCAGGGAGAACATCGTGATCACCTTCCGAGGTGCTTCATGCGGTCGAGGACCGCGTCGGGCGTGGGAGCTTCGATCTCGTCGACGATGCGGCCGTCGGCGAGGAGGAGGACCCGGTCGGCGTAGGAGGCCGAGACGGGATCGTGGGTCACCATGACGATGGTCTGACCCAGGACGTGGACGGCCCGGCGCATGAAGGCCAGGATCTCGGCGCTGGTACGGCTGTCGAGGTTGCCCGTCGGCTCGTCGGCGAAGATGATCTCGGGTTCGCCGGCGAGGGCCCGGGCCACGGCCACTCGTTGCTGCTGGCCCCCGGAGAGCTCGCTCGGCCGATGGTCGAGGCGACTGCCGAGGCCCACGGTGTCGATCACCTCGTCGATCCAGGCCGAGTCGGGCTTGCGGCCCGCGAGGCGCATCGGGAGGGTGATGTTCTCGAGCGCGGTGAGCGTCGGCACGAGGTTGAAGGCCTGGAACACGAAGCCGATCCGGTCTCGCCGCAGGGCGGTGAGCGCACGGTCCTTCAGGGTGGTGAGGTCGGTCTCGCCGATGAAGACCTGTCCAGAGCTGAGGTCGTCGAGCCCGGCGACGGCGTGCATCAGCGTCGACTTGCCGGAGCCGGACGGCCCCATGATGGCGGTGAAGCTGCCGGAGGCGAACGCCACGCTGACGGCATCGAGTGCGACCACGGCGTTGTCGCCGCTGCCGTACACCTTGGTGGCGGCTTCGGCTCGGGCTGCGGGGGCGAGGGCCATCG
>JBPPNA010000079.1:0-7123 GCA_051306355.1 Acidimicrobiales bacterium
CGGCTTGCGGCCGGACTTCCGGAAGCGTCACCCTTGTGCCAACTGTCACCGTGACCCGGGGGTCAAGTGCATGAGGTTCGGCAAGGTCATTCTGCTGGCGGCGCTGCTGGTCGTGCTCACCGGCTGCGAGCAACTCATCGTCCCCCAGGGCGACGCGCCGCTTCGCTACCGCGACCCGGTGTTCACGGCCGTCGACATCACCCACGACATCCACTACCGCACCGCGGTCGACCAGGAAGGCGACGAGGTCGACCTCGTCATGGACCTGTACCAACCGCTGAGCGACACCGTGGCCAAGCGCCCGATGATCGTGTACGTCCACGGCGGCTCGTTCTGCTGCGGCAACGAGAACTCGGCCGAGATCGTCGACCAGGCCAACCACTTCGCCCGGCTCGGCTACGTGGTCGGGTCGATCTCCTACCGGCTGAACACCCCCGGGTGCACCACGGTCACCACGGCGTGCCTCACGGCGATCGTGCAGGCCCACGAGGACGCCACGGCCGCGGTCGAGTTCGTGCGGGCCCACGCCGACGACTGGCGCATCGACACCGAACGCATCGCCATCGCCGGCACCTCTGCGGGGGCGATCACCGCCGCCAACGTGGCGTTCTCCACCGGCGAGAACCCCGGTGCCGGCGTGCGTGCCGCCGTGTCCCTGTCCGGAGCTGCCCTGGGCACCACGGCCAGCACCGGCGACGCACCGCTGCTGCTGTTCCACGGCACGGCGGACACCACCGTCCCCTACCAGTGGGCGGTCAACACCAGAGACGCAGCCGACGCCGCCGGAACACGAGCGGTGCTGAATCCGTGGGAGGGCGCGAGGCACGTGCCGTACACGACGTTCCGGACCGAGATCCTCGACCGCACACGCAACTTCTTGCACTTCCACCTCGACCTCGCCAACGCACAGCGGTGACCCTGATGCTCCCCATGCGACGTGCCCTCGCCATCGTCTCCGCCGCCGGGATCTTGTCCGCCAGCGTGCTGGCCGCACCGGCCGATGCCGAACGCCGGCGGCCCCACGGCGGACCGACCGAGGACCGGGCCCACTACATCCTCCCGCCCGGCAACTACGGCGGATTGCCCACGACCGCCGAGTCGCGAGACCAACTCCCCCTCTACGACGGCCTCACCCCGCTGCGAGGCAACGTCACCGACGCCGACATCGAGAACCTCTTCCTCCCCGAGGACCTGGAACCGATCGGCGTCACCCGCGAGGAGCCCACCGGGCGAGCAGGACTGACCATCGTCTACGACGAGTACGGCGTCCCCCACGTCACCGGCGAGACCCGGGAGGACGTCGCGTTCGGCGCCGGGTGGGTGACCGCCCGGGACCGGGGCCTCCTGCTGCAACTCGGACGGGGACCGGCGCGCGTCGCCGTGGCCGACGTGCCCGGCATCAACGCGTTCGGGCTCGTCACCAGCGGCCAGTCGTTCGTACCCAGCGCCGAAACTGAGCAGCTGGTGACCGACCAGGTCGACCTGATCGTGGAGACCTACGGCGACAAGGGTCGCCAGATCATCGCCGACGCCCAGGCACAGGCGGACGGGGTCAACGCCTACTGGGCCGCCAACGGCATCGATCAACCTCCGGCCACGGTCAACGACGTGATCGCGACCGCCGCCTTCATCGGTTCCATCTTCGGTGCCGGCGGCGGCGCAGAGGCGGCCAACGCCGAGTTCCTCTCGAAGCTCGAGAACGAGCTGGGGGCGGAGGTGGGCCGAGCGGCGTGGGACGACGCCATGCTGTTCGACGACCCGGAAGCACCCACCACCATCGATCGGCGCTTCCGTTATCCCGTCCTCACCGGCGGTCCGGTGACCGGGTCGGTATCCATCGATGCCGGCTCGATCACCTCGCTCGACCCCCGGCAGCCGACGGCGGCCGCCGGCGCATCGGCGCCGACCGGCGCCGAGGTCCTCTACCCGGCCGCCGGTGCGGTCCCCGGTCGCGAGGCGTCGAACTTCCTCGTCGCGGCCCCGAAGCGGTCGGAGACGCGCAACACCCTGGCGGTGATGGGACCGCAGCTCGGGTACTACTACCCGGAGATCGTGCAGCAGATCCACCTCAGCGGTCCGGGCATCGAGGCCCAGGGTGCGGCGGTACCTGGCTTGGCGATGTACATCCTCATCGGCCGGACCCGGGACTACGCGTGGAGCCTCACGTCGGCGGGCCACGACGTTCGGGACGTGTTCGCCGACGTCCTGTGCAACCCCGACGGAACACCGGCGACGCGACAGTCCGACCACTACGTCTTCGACGGCGAGTGCCGACCCTTCGAGATGTTCGACGCCGGCACGCTCAACGGCACGCCGATCCGCTACCCCCGGTCGGTCCACGGACCCGTGATCGGCACCGCCACGTCCGACGGTCGCCCCGTGGCCCTCACCCGGCAGCGGTCGACGTTCGGCCGAGACGGCCTCAACCTGGCCGCGCTCATGGACATGACCGGCGGAGCGGCCTCGACGCCCGAGCGCTTCTGGGAGGCTGCGGACCAGTTCGGCTTCACCTTCAACTGGGCGTGGGCGTCCCGCACGGACACGGCCTTCTTCTCGTCGGGCCTGCTGCCGGAGCGGGCTCGCGGGCTCGACCGCCGGCTGCCGACGCTCGGTACCGGTGGGTACGAGTGGCAGGGATTCCTCGATGCCCGCGAGCACCCCCACGACCGCGGTGGTCCGAGGGGGTTGCTGCTCAACTGGAACAACCAGTCGGCACCCGGGTTCATGCACGGCGACGACAGCGAGTTCGGGTCCGTGCACCGGGTCGAGCTCTTCGACGGCCTCGACCGGCGGACCACCCTGGCCGAGGTCGTCGGCGTGATGAACCGAGCGGCCACCGAAGACACCCGGTCGCCGGCGTGGCCGGTGGTCAGCCAGGTGCTGCACGGCGGGCCGGCACCCAGCCCCCTGGCGCGCGAGGTGGTCGATCTCCTCGACGATTGGGTGCGCCGCGATGCCCCCCGACTCGATGCTGACAACGACGGCACCTACGACGACGCCGGTCCGACCATCATGGACGCGGTGTGGCAGCCGATCGCCGAGGAGGTGATGCGTCCGGTGTTCGGGGACCTGACCGACGACCTCGATCGGATCCGCGACCTCAACGGCCTCGCCGGTGCGTCCTTCGTCGACAAGGACCTGCGGACCCTGCTCCCGGGCGGCGTCAAGGGACGGTTCGAGCTGCGTTACTGCGGCGGCGGTTCGCTCGAATCCTGCCGCGCCGCGCTCTGGGGGGTGATCGACCGAGTCGCGACCGACCTCGCTTCGACCCGCGGGCCGAATCCGCACCAGTGGCTCAAGACGGCGAGCCGTACCGGTTTCGCTCCGGGCCTGATCCCCGACACGATCCGCTCCACGAACCGGCCGACGTTCCAACAGGTGCTGGAACTCGTGAACCCACGGAAGGGCCGCTAGGGCGACCGACCGCCGGGCGTCGCGCCGGTCCGGCGGGCCGCTGCGCCGTGTTCGCGGTTACGGTCTCGACCAGAGCCACGATCTCGGAGGATGCAGGTGACAGGAACACGTCGATCCGTGCCACTCACACGTCGGAGCTTCCTCGCCGGTGCCAGCAGCCTGGCGCTGGTGGGGCCCGTTGGCGACGAGATGGCCCGGGCGCTCCAACGCCGGCGGCCGGATCCGGTCGTGCTGCCGGGGTTCCCGTTCACCCTGGGCGTCGCGTCGGGCGACCCGCACCAGAACGGCGTGGTGCTGTGGACCCGACTGGCACCCGATCCGCTCGCCGGTGGCGGCATGCCCCCGACCGACGTGGCGGTGCAGTGGGAAGTGGCGCGCGACGAGCACATGCGCCAGGTCATCCGGCGCGGCACTGCCGTCGCCAGACCCGAATACGCCCACGCCGTACACGTCGACGTCCACGGTCTCGGCCCCGACCGCTGGTACTGGTACCGGTTCCGGGTCGGCGACTGGGTCAGCCGCCTCGGACGGACCCGCACCATGCCGCCGCCGTCGCGCCGGCCCAGCACGCTGGCCTTCGCGTTCGCGTCGTGCCAGAACTACCCGGCCGGCTACTACACGGCATACCGCCACATGGCCGACGACGACCTCGATCTCGTCGTGCACCTCGGCGACTACATCTACGAGGGCGGCCCCGGGAGCGGGCCGCGTCGGCACGATGGTCCGGAGGTCACGACCCTCGACGCCTACCGGAACCGCTACGCCCTGTACAAGACCGACCCCGACCTCCAGGCCGCCCACGCCGCCTTTCCGTGGGCGGTCACCTGGGACGACCACGAGGTCGACAACAACTACGCCGGTGACGTGCCCGAGGACGGCGGACCGTCGGAGCCGTTCCTGCAGCGTCGCGCCGCCGCCTACCGGGCCTACTGGGAGCACCTGCCGATGCGTGTGCCGCCCCCGACCGGCCCGGACATGCGGATCCACCGTCGCATCGAGCTCGGCGGCCTCGCCACGGTCCACCTGCTGGACCAACGCCAGTACCGCAGCCCGATCGCCTGTCCGGAGGTGATCTCGTCGGCAGGTCCGGTGTGCGACGCAATGGACGACCCGAACCACGTGCTGCTCGGCGCCGAGCAGCAACGATGGCTGGCCGACGGGCTCGCCGCAACCCGCAGCCGGTGGCAGGTGCTGGCCACGGGCACGGTCATGTCCGAGCTCGACCTCCTCAAACCGTCGGAGCCGAAGTTCGTGAACCTCGACCAGTGGGACGGCTACCCGAACGCTCGACGCCAGCTCCTCGAAGCCGTGGCCGCGTCGGGCAGCGACACCGTGGTGATCAGCGGCGACATCCACGCCAGCGGCGTCGGCTCCCTGCGACTCGACTACGACGACCCCGACGCGCCCGACATCGCCACGGAGTTCGTCGGCACCTCCATCTCCTCCACCGCCAACTCCGCCTTCGGCACCCTGGTCGACCAGGTCGTCGAGTCGCACCCCCACATCCAGTGGGCCGACGCCGCGCACCGCGGCTACGTGCGATGCACGCTGTCCCACGACGAGTACCGGGCCGAGTACCAACACCTCGACACCGCTCTCGAGCCGGACTCGGCGATACGGACCGCGACGTCATGGCGAGTCGAACCCGGACGGCCCGGGGCGATACAGACCGGCTGACCCCACGACCGGGTAGTCCAGTCGCTCACCGCCGGGTGACGGCCACCTCCGCGGTGTTCCAGTCGTAGCCGTAGGCGCCGGATCCGGGGTCGTACCAGTCGACCTGCGCCCAGAGCTCGAGCGCCTTCGTCTGCTTGCCGAACGGCACCAGCACGGGAACCGACAGGAGCGTTCCGTCGCACGTGCCCTGGACCTGCCCGTAGGCCGTCGTCGGCTCGGACAGGCGTCCGCCCTGCCCCGTCCGGGCGTCGAGCCCGCCGACCCCCACGTAGTACTCGGCGCCGGCCGGGCACGCATCGTGGGTCACGGTGACCTCGACACCGTCGGGTGTGGAGACAGCACCGAGGATCTGCACGGGGGAATCGGGATCGGGCGGCGGGAGCGCGATCGTCTCCGACTCCGTCGTCCCCCACAGGATCACGGTCCCCGTCATGACGGATGGCTCGAACTCGTACTGATCGTAGGCGTGGACGACGAGGTCGATCGGTCCACCGGCGAGGCGCCCGTACGCATCCAACTCGACCTCGAAGGTCGTCTCGCCATCGCAGGTCAGCACGGACCACGCGTATGCCTCCACGAAGTGCCGGCCGAGCTTCTGCCTGCCCTGGATGTCGATGGACACCTCCGACGGGGTGTCGCAGGTGATCGTCCCTGCCACCATGCCGGGACCGGGGCTCTTGGGGTCGATCCGGATCTCCAGCGGTCCCCCCGGCTCGACGTCGGGACGTGGCTCGGTCCGGCCCCGTGCGTGGGTCTCGCCCGAGACCTCGTCGTAGGCCTGGTCCCGGCCGTCGAACGCCCACGCGAAGACCGAGTACGCCACGGGCCCGCCGGTCAGCGCCCCGTTGCCGTACGTCAGCTCGACGCGGAACGGGGTCGGATCCGTGCCGCACGTGACAGCTTCCTCGGCGTAGCCGTACCAGCTGATCGGGGGTCCGCCCTTGTCCTGCACGACCGAGCCGTCGACATTGACGTCCAGGGGCCGGTTGCACACCACCGTACCGGTGAGGATCCCCTCGACCAGCGTGACGGCACCGATCTCCACGGTGGGCGGCGGTGGCGGCGGGCCGGTGTGGTACACGTAGGTGACCATGATGCCCATCGCGCCTTGCACCGCGGTGTCGTTGCGGTACCGGGAGACGAGCCGCAGCTGGTCTCCCACGGCCAGCGGCTCCTCGAGGACGCCACACGCCGTCACCGTGTCCAGTCGACCGTGACCCGCGTGCCCATCGCGGCCGTCGTCGTGGTAGACGGCCTCGGCCCGGCACAACTCCTCGCCGTTACGGGACAGGGCAAGGTCGACGCCACCGGCATGGAGATGTCCCCCGGCGACGACGGCGATGCCCTCCCGGTCGATGGTGTAGGTCCGGGCCGCTTCGTGCACGCTGCCGGGGCCCCCGTCGCCGGGCACGAGGTACTCCGAGTTGCCCCAGCACCCGGTCACGTCCAAGAAGTACGGTTCCACGTCGTCGAAGCCGCCGGCGGCCGGATCGGTCCAGCTGATCGTGTACTCGATGGCCGCCTCCACCGGAGCGTCGCTCAAGTTCATCACGTGGTACACGCTCGACCACGGCGCATCGGGCGCGAGGTAGGCATAGCCGTCGGGGAGGACGAAGTCGGTCAGCTCCTTGCCGGTGCCGGCGAAGCGCGACGCCGAGGGGAACGAGCAGAGCTGGTCCGGACGGGCGGAGTCGAGGAGCACGAGGTGGTGCAGGTGCGCGACGTGGTCCGGCAGCGGGTTGCCGTCACCATCGACGAAGTCCCAGGTGATCGATCGGACGGCCAGGTCACCGCTCGGGCGGGGCGCGTCTTCGAAGAGCCGGTTGATCTGGTCGCCGGGCTGCCCCTGCGGTGCCAGGTCGAACGGTCCGATCCGGAACGTCTCGCTCATCACCTCCGGCCCCGGGTCTGCGCCGGCCTCCGGCGCGACCACCGGCGTGAAGCCCAGCACCAGGGCGAGGAACACCGTCAACCGGATCCACCTGGTGCACATGTCGTAGCTCCTCATCGTCGATGCCACGTCGAGTCGCCG
>JBPPNA010000236.1:0-20508 GCA_051306355.1 Acidimicrobiales bacterium
AGACCCCCGCCCGTGCCCTGGACCACACCGGCGGCGGCGAGGGCGTTGATGGCGTCCTCGTGGGGCGTGGTAGACCGACCGTGCGGGATTTTTCCTTGGCGACGGCGTGAGGATGGACGAGGTTCGATCGATGTCGGTTCGGCTCAGTCGGATTCTCGCTGCGGTGGTGATGCTCGTGGGCGCAATCGCCGTCCACGTGGCCGATCCGCCACTCGCCGGCGCGGCGGTGTCTTTCACCGTGACTTCCACCGCCGACGCCGGTGACGCCGACCCCGGCGATGGGGAGTGTGACGCCGGCGGGGGTGACTGCACGCTGCGGGCGGCGGTCGAGGAGGGCAACGCGCTCGACGACAACGTCGCCATCTCCGTCCCCTCGGGGAGCTTCGACGTGGGCGACGACAGCCTGGACCTCGCCAGTGACCGGACCTTCACCATCACCGGCGCCGGCGAGACCGCCACCGTTCTCCGGGGTGACCGCGTCTTCGATGTCACCGGGGGCAGCACGCTCGTCCTCCGGGATCTCGACATCGCCCACGCCACCGACACCGCCGTCGTGGTCGATTCCTCGTCGCTCGAGGCAACGGCCGTCACCTTTCGCGACAACACGGTGACCGGTGCGTACCAGCCCGCGGTGCTCCTGGCCGATGCCAGCACGATCCGGCTCGCGTCGGTCACCGTCCGGAACAACGTCACCATGCCGCTGGACACCGATGAGCCCCACACCGGCAACATCTACAACCTCGACGGTGACCTGACCGTCTCGGACAGCACCTTCCGGGACAACAGCGCCATCTGTTGCGGAGCCGTGATCTCCACTCGGGCCGAGACGAGCGCGGCGACGACCACCATCACCGGCGGCTTGTTCACGGGCAACGCCGGCCCCGATTGCTGTGGCGGCGCGCTCCTCAACGCGGCGTACAACGGCAACACGTCCACCCTCTCGGTGGACGCCTCAGTGTTCATCGACAACTCCGCGGCCGGGTGTTGCGGCGTGATCGCCAACTGGGACGGCAGCGGAGGCTCGGCCATCGCCGACGTCACGAACAGCGAGTTCACCGGTGGCGATGCCGACGGGTGCTGTGGCGGTGCGATCTACAACGGCGGGGTGATGGTCGTCAGCGGCTCCAACTTCGCGAACAACACGGCGAAGAACTGCTGTGGGGGCGCCATCCACAACTACGGCGTCATGGACATCGACACGTCCACATTCGTGGGCAACGGGGTCCAGAACTGCTGCGGCGGGGCCATCGGCAACTACGGCACCATGACCTTGACGGCGTCCTCGGTGCGAGGGAACGCCGTCGATGACCATCCCAACCCGGCCAGTTCGTGTTGCGGGGGCGGAATCGAGAACGCGGGGGACCTCGACATCGTCGATTCCACCGTCGCCGACAACTGGGCGCGCGACGGGTACGGGGGCGGCATCCTCCACTACGGCGGTGCCCTCCGGATCACCGGGAGCACGATCTCCGGGAACCGGTCGAACACCGATGGCACGTTCGTGAGCAACGGCGGGGGAGGGGGGCTCTCGGTCACCGGCGGCACGGCGCATCTCGCCAATACGACGGTCTCTGCCAACCAGGCGATCGGAACCGGCCAGCAAGGGGGCGGGATCCTGGTCACCGGCGGCACCGTCACCCTCGTCAACGTGACGGTGGCCGACAACGACGCCGACGACGGCGGTGGCATCCACCACAGTGGTGGCAGCGTCACCCTGTCGAACACGATCGTGGCGGAGAACACCGACGCCAACTGCGCTGGCGGCGTGACGAGCGCCGGACACAACCTCGACGACGACGGCACGTGTGGCCTCACGCAGTTCGGTGATCTCTCGGACGCCACGGCTGGCCTCGGTGCGCTCAGCGACAACGGTGGCCCCACCCACACCCATGCGCTCTCGAGCGCCAGCAATGCCAGGGTCGCCGGGAACACGGCGGTCTGCGCTGCCTCCCCGATCAACGCCGTCGATCAGCGAGGTGTCGAGCGGGGTGCGCCCGCATGTGACATCGGCGCGTTCGAAGCCACGGTGGCGCCCACCGCAGTCTTCGTGGAGGCATCGGTCGCCCGAGCGGCCGAGGGTGGGAGGGCTGGCGTGTACCGCTTCACCCGTACCGGTTCGGTGGCGGCCGCGTTGTCTGTCGAGTATTCCGTCCGGGGGACGGCGACATCGGGGGAGGACTTCACACCGCTCGGCACCGTCGCGTTCCAGCCCGGCGAAGCAACGGTGACAGCCGATGTGGTCGCCGTCGCCGACGGCATCGAAGAGCCCGCCGAGTCGGTGATCGTCACCGTGCGCGACGCCGATGGGTACGTGGCGAGAGCGCCGATGTCGGCCACGGTGTGGATCTGGGACCGCTTCCCTCCCGACCCGGATCCATGCCTCGATGTCGGTGATGCCGGCTTCGTCGACGTCACCGACGCCAACGTGCATCGGGAGGCCATCGACTGCCTCCAGAGCCTCGGAATCACCGAGGGTGGACCCGCGGGGCTTCCAGCCGATCAGTACGGCCCCGGCCTCGACGTCACCCGCGGCCAGATCGCCTCGTTCCTCGCCCGGCTCATCGACACCGCAGGGGTGGACCTGCCCACCGATCCGCCGGACGCGTTCGACGACGACGACGGCCACGCCCACGAGGCCAACATCGACGCGCTCGTCGCCGCCGGGGTGATCGAGGGCCTGCCCGATGGCCGGTTCGGCCCGAACCTGCCCGTGCGCCGTGGCCAGATGGCTTCCCTGCTGGCCCGCACCGACGCCTTCGTGGCCGGGCAGGCGCTCGAGCCCGGTGACGATGCCTTCGTCGACGACGACGGAATCGTGCACGAAGATGCCATCAACGCGCTCGCGGCGGCTGGCGTGGTCCGAGGGACCGCCGTTCCCGGCATCTATGACCCGTCAGGTGACGTCCGCCGCGATCAGATGGCATCGTTCCTCGTTCGACTGGCCCAGTTCCTGGCCGCGGAGGGTCAGTTCCTCGTCGAGTGACGCTGAAGTGACTGGTCACGCTGGTGTCGAGCATGGCCTGTGCGGGGGCCGCCAACGACGAGGAGCCGGCGGGGCTCGACCTCAGGAGTCGTCAGCCGTCGTGTTCGTAGAGCGTGGCCCGGAAGGCCGTCTCCGAAACCCGACCAGGGTCGTCGCCCTCGACCCGGAAGAGCGAGGGATCGTCGACGAAGGCCTTGCGCCACTGCCGGTCCCGTTGGCGGAACTCCTGGATCCAGTCGGTGTCGGTGGAACGGGGCGGAGTGATCGGGCTGATGAGCAGTACCCGGTCGCCGGCCTGGAGGCTGTCGAGGATGGGGGCGAGCCCGACGGCGACCGAGCTGTCCTCGAGTTGGCGTCCGGCGTCGCGCCAGTCCATCACGGTGGGATCGTCCACCGGGCCCCGGGGGTCGGCGTAGCGGAACGAGTCGCCGAGCTCCTGGCGGAAGAGCGGCACCGCTTCGGGTTGGGTCACGATCACCCAGTCTCCGGGCCCGAGCCCGGATCCGAACTCGTCGGCGATGAGATGGGCGTTGCTCTTCGACTCGACCGGGATCGACACGCCGGCACCGAGCCGGGTGAACGGCTGGACCACCAACACGATGGTCACGGCGAGCGCGGCCACGCCCGTGCCGCCCGCTCGGGCCAGTCCGACACCGGCGATGAGGATCAGCGGACCGACGATGACGGCCAGGTATCTCGTCGCCCACGATGCCTCGATGTTGGCGATGATCCAGCCGATGACGACCGGAGACGCCGTGAGGGCCAACAGCGCGGCGGCCGCCCTCGTCTGCATGCGGGGAGCGTGTCGCAGCATGAGGCCGAGCCCGGTGCCGGCACCGAGGAGCAGCGCCACGAGGATGCGTTCGTCCCGCACCAGCGCGGCCAGCTCGTTCACCAGCTCACGGGGGTTCGGCGTGTACGCCCAGGGAGCGCCGGTGGTTCGCGACTGCGACACCAACATGGGTATCCACGGCAGGAACGCGATCCCGACGACGACGTGCGCCCCGATGGCCCGCCGCAGCAGTGCCTGCCGGTCGGCCTGGTCGGTGAGGGCGAGCACGACCGCAGCGGCTCCGCTGGCCAGGACCAGGTAGAGGCCCCAGTAGTGCGTGTAGGACACGGCGATCAACGAACCGACCAGGAGCGGCAGGTAGCGGGTCCGGCCGAAGGCGAACACGTGGGCGTGGGCGGTGGCCGCCACCAGGGCGAACAGGGTGACCAACGCATACATACGGGTCTCGCCCGCGAAGTAGGTGAGGAACGGGCTCAACGCGGCCAGCACGGCGGCGTACCAGCCTGTCAGCTGGCCGAACAGACTCCGGCCGGCCCAGAACGCCACCGGCACGGTGATCAGGACGATGAGCAGCGACAGCCCGTGTGTCGCCGTCGGCGTGGTGCCGAACACGCGGGTCCACACGCCCAGGAGCAGGTACCAGAGCGGCGGGGCACCGTCGAGCCGGAGGAGCGCGGGGATCTCGTGGAGCGGGTGGCCGGCGATGCCGACCGAGATCGCCTCGTCGATCCAGTAGTGCGTGTCGAGCCGGTCCCACCGCAGCAGTGCTGCGGCTGCCGAGAGCGCCGTGACGCCGGCGATGGTCGATGGCCGGGGGGCGCGCCGGTGGCGAGCCTCGGTGCCCACCGTGATCTCGGGTTCGGGCGGCGGGTCGTCGGGAGCACGTCGCTCGAGGGACGTGTCGAGGACCTGGCTCACCAATGGAAGGCTAGCTGTCCACGGCCAGTGCCCTCGGAATGCCGGACGGTCCATGGCGGCGCCTCGGCATCCGTCAGTTGGTATGGACGGGTCGGAGTCCTCTCGGCCGTGCCGGGAGCGAGCTCGGGCGCGGCGGTACGGACGGGGTTCAAGTCGCCGGGCCATCGCGCCGATCACCGGGGTGCCGTCCGGGAGAGGCCGGGCCGGGTCATCCGCCGTTCGGATGCGTCGCCTGAGGGCCGAGGTGCATCGTGTCAGCCGTTTCCAATCGCGGGCTCACGTGGGCGACCGTCGTCGCCCTCTTCGTCGCCAGCATCGTCGTGGTTCCGGCTGCCGCCAGCGCCGCAGATCCTGACCCCGACGTCTGGGCATCCGACGCCGAGATCGTCCCCGGCCGCATCGTCGTCTCGTGGGAGTCCGACGCGACTGCGGCGGAGCGGGCCGGCGTCCGCAGCCGGCACCGCCTCGAGCGGGAGGAGCGTGTCGAACAGCTCGATCTCGAGGTGCTCCGCGTGCCGTCCCACGCCGTCGAGCAGGTCGCAGCTGCGCTCGAGAAGGAGGACGGCATCGCCGCGGTGGAGCCCGACTACGTCATGCGGCCGACCACCAACGATCCTGGCTTCGACGACCTCTGGGGGCTGCACAACGCCAACGGTGTCGACATCGACGCTCCGCAGGCGTGGCAGACCACTCGCGGTGGCCCCTCGGTCATCGTGGCCGTCATCGACACCGGCATCGACATCAACCATCCCGATCTCGCCGGAAACATCTGGCGGAACCCGGGCGAGATCCCGGGCAACGGGACCGACGACGACGGCAACGGGTTCGTGGACGACGTGAACGGCTGGGACTTCTTCAACGACGACGCCTCCGTGTTCGACTCGCCGACGCACGATGCTCACGGCACCCACGTGGCCGGCACCATCGCCGCACTGGGCGACAACGGCGTCGGGATCGTGGGTGTGGCGCCGAGGGTGACGATCATGCCGATCAAGTTCCTCGGCGCCGATGGCACCGGGACCAGTTCGGACGCCGCTGCAGCCGTGGCCTACGCCCGGGCCAACGGCGCCAGGGTCATCAACGCGTCCTGGGGTGGTGGTGGCGGGTACCCCCTCCAGCAGGCCATCAAGGGCGCCGGCGGGACGGTCGTGGTCGCTGCCGCGGGCAACGCAGGCGTGAACATGGACATCGGAACGCCCCAGTATCCGGCGGCGTGGGCGAACGACTCGTTCGCGATGCCGACCGTGGTGTCCGTCGCGTCGGTGACCTCGAGCGGCGCGCTGTCCTCCTTCTCCAACTACGGCAAGAACTCCGTGGACATCGGTGCGCCGGGTTCGTCCATCGTCTCGACCATGCCGGGGGGCGCCTACGCCTTCGGGTCCGGAACGTCGATGGCGGCCCCCCACGGCTCGGGAGTGGCCGCCCTCCTCGCGTCGCACAACGGCTCCCTCGGCGGGGCCCAGTTGGCCAACGGTCTCAAGGCCGGCGCCCGCGCGCTGTCGTCGCTCACCGACACGACGACCACGGGCGGGCTGCTCAATGCGCCCGGCGCTCTGCAGGCGACCGCCTCTGGCCCAGCTCCGACCACGACGACGACCACGACCGCTCCGCCCACCACGACCACGCCACCGCCCACCCCGGGCCCTGATCCGGCCGATGCCATCTCGCCGGCGCCCTACGACGGCACCGGTGCCCGATCGCTCGATTGGGCCTGCCCCGGCGTCACCGACTCCGGGTTCGTCGACGTCCTGGCCGGAACGGCGCACGCCCCAGGGGTCGGCTGCGCCAAGGCGTGGGAGGTCTTCAGCGGGGCCACCGGCGGCACCTTCGACCCCAACGCCGCCCTCACCAGGGGGCAGCTGGCTTCGGTCCTCGTCCGGGCCATCGAGGCCGGCCTGGGACGCGAGCTGCCGGCGGGTGACGACCAGTTCCGGGACGACGACGCCTCCGTGCACCGTGCCGCCATCGACAAGCTGGCCCGGCTCGGGATCGTCACCGGCTTCGACGCCACCACCTACGGGCCCGGAGCGTCGGTCACCCGGGGTCAGTTCGCCACGATGTTGGCCCGCACGCACCGCCACGTCGACGGGGAGTTGGCGGCCGGCCGCGACACGTTCCGTGACGACGACGGGAGCGTCCACGAGGACGCCATCAACGAGCTCGCCAGCCTCGGCATCGTCGCCGGCACGTCCGACGGTCGCTATCAGCCGAACAGCGACCTGAAGCGGGCGCAGTCGGCCACCCTGGTGGCCCGACTGCTCGACTCGCTCGTCGAGGTGGCTGCCATCCCGTCGCTGCGGTAGCGCCGACAGATCGATCAGCTGAACCGTCCCCACCCCGTTTCGGCCGGCCGGTGGGTCGTCATCACCGGCCAGCGACGGTCCGCACCACGGCCAGTGCCACCAAGGCCAGGACATCGCGCACCGCAGTGACCGCCCGGTAGCCGCCGACCACCACGGCCAGCGCGCCGAGCGAGGTGCCATCGAGCGTGGTGGCCACCGCAGTCTCGAACACGCCGGCACCCTGCGGGGCGAAGACCGCCAGGAATCCGGCCGCCCAGGCCAGGAGGAACGTGCCGGCGGTCTGGAGGACGCCGTCGGTGTCCACGGCGGGGAAGGCGGAGAGGTAGAGCACGAACGCCGCCGCCGACGACGCCCAGAAGGCGACGAGATGGGCGGCGAGCTCGAGCTCCAACGACCAGCGCAGCTCGGGCACATCGTCGATGTCGCGCCGGCGCGCCGCCCAACCCATCAGGGGGTTCACCACCCAGGGCGATGCCGCCACGGTGAGCACGCCGGCGGTGACGGCGAGGGCCATGATGCCGATGCCGCCGTCGTCGTTTCCCGAGGCCACCAGCAGACCGAACCCGAGGGCCACGGCGACCATGAACGAGAGCAGGGCCTCGAGCACGGCGACGATGGCCAACGGCACGGCAGGGGAGCCCGAGGTCCGGAGGTGGGTGACCCGACCGGCGGCGTACCAGACGCTGCCGGGCACGTAGCGGGCGGGGATCGAGGCCACCGTGGCCTCCAATGTGGCCGACACCGGCCGGGGTCGGCCGAGCCCGGCCAGCGCCCGAGACCAGAACCAGGCTGCCTGCACCAGGGACACCATCCCGAGCGCCAGTGCGGCCACCAGTGGTGCTGGGCGGGTGCCGGAGACCAGGTCGCCGATCTTGTCCCGCTGGCTGACCGCCACCGCCACGGCCGCCACCACGAGGCCGATGCCGTAGAGACGCCGGACCCAGACGCGCCACGCAGACCCCGGCACCTGCTCCTCGCTCGCGGGTACCGGCTCCACGCAACCGAGCTTCGCACGTGTCGGCGGTGCGCCACGGGACCGGCTTCGGGTCGGACGGCGTCCGGCGACCTCGTCCGCACAGCCTTCCGCACGGCTGTGCGCACTGCTGTGCGTACAACCTGCCCCACGCCGGCGGTGCGGCTCGGTACGTTGATCGCCGTGGCTTGGCACCTCGACGACTTCCTGCGCGGCCTGACCGACGCCGCTCCGGCGACGGTGGTGGCCTACCGGCGCGACGTCGAGGCCTTCGTCGAGTTTGCCGGCCGCAGCCACATCGACGATCCTGCGCACGTCGACCGCAAGCACCTCCGTAGCTACATCGCGCACCTCGGCATGCGGGACTACGCCGCCGCCACCGTGGCCCGAAGGGTGGCCGCCCTCCGGCGGTACTTCGCCTGGTTGCGCCGCCGCGAGTTGATCGACGTCGACCCCACCGTCGGCCTGCGCGCACCGTCGGGACCGAGCCGCCTCCCCCGAGTGCTCCGCCAGAACGAGCTCGACCAGCTCCTCGACGCACCCCCGGCCGCCATCGACGACGACCCACCGCATCGACGAATCCGCGACGACGCCGTGCTCGAGCTCCTCTACGGCAGTGGGTTGCGCGTGGCCGAGGTCTGTGGCCTGAAACGCAACGACGTGGACCTCGCCGCCGGCGCCGTCTCGGTCCTCGGCAAACGGGACAAGTGGCGCCGGGTGCCCATCACCCCGGGCGCGGCGGAAGCCATCGACGCGTGGCTCGACACCGGTCGGGCGGAGTACGAGACGCCGCAGTCGCCTCCCGACCTGGTGTTCCTCAACCAGCGCGGCAACGGGCTCGGTCCGCGGGACTGTCGACGCATCATCGACCGGCGTGCGGTCGAGCCGACCCATCCCCACGCCCTCCGCCACAGCTTCGCCACCCACCTCCTCGACGGGGGTGCCGACCTACGAGCCGTGCAGGAGCTGCTCGGTCACAGCGATCTCCAGACCACGCAGCGGTACACTCACGTCAGCGCCTCCCGATTGCAGGCGGTGCTGTCAGCCACACATCCACGTGCCAAGGGCCGCTCGTGACCGACTCCGTTCGCAACCAGATGGCGACCACCGACGTCGAACGTCTCTGGGCGACGTACAAGGACGACGGTAACCGGCGGGCCCGTGACCAGCTCATCGTCCACTACTCGCCCCTGGTGAAGTACGTGGCCGGTCGTGTGGCGGTGGGCCTGCCCCAGAACGTGGAGCAAGCCGACCTCGCCTCCTACGGGCTGTTCGGGCTGATCGATGCCATCGACAAGTTCGAGCCCGAGCGGGGCTTCAAGTTCGAGACCTACGCCATCTCCCGGATCAAGGGCAACATCCTCGACGAGCTGCGGGCCATCGACTGGGTGCCGCGGTCCGTGCGGGCGAAGGCCCGCCAGATCGAGAACGCCTACGCCAAGCTCGAGGCCAAGCTGCACCGAACGCCCACCGAGGACGAGGTGGCTGATGACCTCGACATGACCCGTGACCAGCTCCAGACGGCCCTGTCGAAGATCTCCTTCGTGGGTATGGCGGCCCTCGACGAGTTCGTCGGGTCGTCCGACCGCGACGGCGGCGCCACCCTCGGCGACACCGTGGCGTCCGACGTCGCACAGCCCGGTGACCTGTTCGAGGTCCAAGAGGTCCGGGACATGCTGGGCGACGCCATCAACCGCCTGCCCGAGCGGGAGAAGGTCGTCCTCACGCTCTACTACTACGAGGGCCTGACGCTGGCGCAGATCGGCGAGGTCCTCGGCGTCACCGAGAGTCGGATCTGCCAGATCCACACCAAGGCCATCTTGCAGCTACGATCCCGCATGCAGGCCGCCGACCGCGAATCGGCCTGATCAAGCTTCGCCTTCCCCCGTTCTGAGCTGAACCTGGGGAGGCCCGATGGCCGTCCGACCCGCCGCTCGGCGCGTGGTCACGGTGCTCGTCGCCGTGTCCGTCGCGACGACCGCGCTCGTCGTCCTGTCCGCACCTGTACCCGCCGCCGCACTGGGCGGCGGGTACCAACCGCCCGTCGACGACCCGATCGTCGATCCCTTCCGCGTCCCGACCTCGACCTTCGGGCCGGGGAATCGTGGCCTGACCTACGACCTGGTACCGGGCACGCTCGTGCGGGCGTCGGCGCCCGGCGAGGTCGTGTTCGCCGGCCCGGTCGCCGGGACGCTGCACGTCACCGTCCTGCACGCCGACGGCCTGCGCACCAGCTACTCGTTCCTCGACTCGACCGCGGCGCGACGGGGTCAGGTGGTCGAGGCCGGCGACGTCATCGGCGCCGGCAGCGTCGGCTTCCACTTCGGCGTGCGCGACGGCACGACGTACCTCGATCCCGCCGCCCTCTTCGGCGGCACCGAGATCCGGGTCCGCCTCGTGCCCCACGAAGAGCCCCTGCCCCCCACCGACGCCGGTCTGCTGCGCGAGCGCATCGCCCTGCTCGACGTGGTCGACGACCGCAACGCCGTCCAGCGCTTCCTCGGACGGGCAGCCGGCATCGCCGGCGGTGCGATCGACACGTTCAAGGCCGGCCTGCACACCTACGACCAGATCGGCCGGATCGGACCCGTCATCGAGTCGTTCGGCACCGTGTGGGACCGGTGGGGCCAGGCGTGCACGCCGGCATCGGAGGCAGCGGTCGTGGTCGGCGAAGCCAGGGCCGACGGTCGGATGGCGCTGCTGGTGGCCGGCTACGGATCCGATTCCGAGCTGGCCGGGATCGACGGGCTGGCCACCGACGATCTCGGGTATCGCGACGGCGACGTGCTCCGCTACAGCTACGCGGGCGGCCGCACGCCCGACCTCGGCGGCGAACTCGACCCTGCCCTCGTCGGCATCCCTGCCCGACCGTACGGCCCCGACGACACCTTCGGAGATCTCGTGGAGGAAGGCCGGGAGCTCGCCGATCTCCTCCAGGAGCTGGCCGAGGCCCGCCCCGGTGTCCCCATCGACCTCTACGCCCACAGCCAGGGTGGCATCGTCGCGAGGCTCGCCTTGGGCGACCTGGCCAACCGCCCCGGCGGTCTGGACGCCCTGGGCCAGGTCGTCACCATCGGCACACCGCACGACGGGGCCGACCTCGCCACCATCGGCGCCCAGCTCCGAGCCGAAGACCACCGCACGATCGACGTCGTCACCGGCGTCGCCGGGGCGAGCGTCGACTCCCGGGCGGTCTCGGTGTCGCAGATGTCGGAGACCTCGGACCTGATCGGGCGGCTGCAGGACGAGGGCGTGCCCGGCGGGGTGGACTTCCGCACCATCGGTGCCCGCGGCGACTTCGTGGTGACGGGCGACAAGACCACGGTCGAGGGGCACCCCTCGGCGATGCTCGACCTGTTCGGGCCGGCGGCGCACAACGACCTGCCGGCGTCGTCGGGCACGACCACGGAGATCGCCCTGGGTCTGGCCGGTCTCCCGCCGGGCTGCGACGGCATCCTGGACACGGTCCTCGACGCCGTCGTCTCCGAGGGCATCTCCTACGGCCAGAACGCCGTCGGTGCGGGGATTCTCATCGGATGAGCCGTTCGTCGACCCTGACGGGCCTCCTCACTTCTGGCCTTGTTCGGCTGGGCCTCACAACGCCCGCAGCCTCGTGCTGCGTTTCGTCCCACCCGGCGGACTCCGTACACTGTCCTGTTGGCCCGGACGACCGTCCGGGTCGAGACAACTCATCCGCCAGTCGGGTCACCCCGCGGTCGCAGTCGATTCCCTCGGGAACACGGTGCGCCGGCCCGGCTGCAGCTCAACCGAGGGGCAAACCAGAGGAGAACGCGTGGCCGTCGTCACGATGAAGCAACTGCTCGAGGCCGGAGTCCACTTCGGTCACCAGACCCGGCGCTGGAACCCGAAGATGAAGCGCTTCATCTTCGGCGAGCGCAACGGCATCTACATCATCGATCTCGATCAGACGCTCCAGCGCATCGAGACCGCCTACACCTTCATCCGTGATCTCACCGCCGACGGCGGCACGGTCCTGTTCGTGGGGACCAAGCGCCAGGCCCAGGACGCGGTGCAGTCCTACGCCGAGAAGTGCGGCATGCCCTACGTCAACCACCGCTGGTTGGGTGGCATGCTCACCAACTACCAGACCATGAACAAGCGCGTGGCCAAGATGGCCGAGTACCAGCGCATGAAGGTCTCCGGTGAGTTCGAGGCCATGCCCAAGCGCGAGGCCCTGCAGAAGAGCCGCGAGCTCGACAAGCTCGAGAAGTACCTCTCCGGTATCCGCAACATGGAGCGCCAGCCCGACGCCGTGTTCATCCTCGACACCAAGAAGGAGACCATCGCGGTCACCGAGGCCAACAAGCTCGGCATCCCGATCGTCGCCGTCGTCGACACCAACTGCGACCCCGACACGGTCTCCTACGTGATCCCCGGCAACGACGATGCCATCCGCTCCGGCACCCTCATGTGCCGCGTGATCGCCGACGCCGTGGCCGAGGGTCGGTACATGGCCTCCCGCAAGTCCGAAGCCGTCGCTGCCCGCAGCATGCTCGACGAGGAGAAGGTCGAAGCCGACCAGGCCGAAGCCCGACGCCTCGCCCTGGCCGAGGCCAAGGCGCGCGAAGCCCGCCTCGCCGGCGCCCCCACGGCACCGTCGATCGCCAACGCGGCCCCCGAGGAGATCGCGGCCCACGCCGCCGAGAACGACGCTGCCGCCGCCGAGCCGGCGGCCAGCACCGAGCAGGAGGCCACGGTCGTCGCCGAGGACGGCGGAACCGAGCAGGCCGCCGCCGCGTCCCCCGGCGCAGAGAGCTCCGAGGCCCGTCCCGCCGAGACCCCCGAAGCCGAACTCCTCGAAGAGGGTGCCGCCGGCGCCGGTCCCGCTGTCGGTGGAGGCGATCAGTCCGACCCGTCCGCCGACACCCCGCCCGACCCCGAGACGATCGAGGAGCCTCGCACCGATGGCTGAGTTCACCGCGAAGGATGTCCAAGCCCTCCGCCAGGCCACCGGCGCCGGCATGATGGACGCCAAGAAGGCCCTCGTCGACTCCGACGGCGACTTCGAGGCCGCCACCAAGAAGCTGCGCGAGAAGGGTCTGGCCAAGGCGGCCACCCGGAGCGACCGTGACAACGTCGAGGGCGCCGTCGCCGTCGGCGCCACCGATGCGGGCGTCTCCATCGTCCAGCTCAAGTCCGAGACCGACTTCTCGGCCAAGTCCGACGACTTCGTCGCCCTCACCCAGGACCTGGCCGACGCCGTCGCCGCCGAGGGCCCCGGGGCCATCGACGGGTTCACGCAGCGCATCGACGACATCAAGGTCACGCTGAAGGAGAACATCGAACTCGGCGAGGTCGTCCACGTGGAGAAGTCCGACGGAAAGGTCGTCGACAGCTACGTCCACATCCAGGACGGTCGGGGCGTCAACGGCGTCATCACCGTCCTCGACGGCGGCGACGCCGATCTGGCCCACGACGTGTCGATCCACGTCGCGTTCACCAAGCCGGCGTACCTGCGCCGAGACGACGTCCCCGCGGCGGCGGTCGAGGAGGAGCGGGAGACGCTCACCGAGATCACCCGCAAGGAGGGCAAGCCCGAACAAGCCGTGGCCAAGATCGTCGAGGGCAAGCTCGGCGGCTGGTTCCGCGATCAGGTGCTCCTCGAGCAGAAGTTCGTCCGGGACGAGAAGCAGACGATCGAGCAGATGCTCGGTAGCGCCTCGATCGATCGCTTCGCCCAGGTCGTCATCGGCGCCTGAGCGGAACCTTGTCGACACCCGCATCCGAGTCGGCCGACGGGTCGATCGAGTCCCCGTCCAGCCCGCGCTGGACGCGGGTCCTGCTCAAGCTCTCGGGTGAGGCGTTCGCCGGTCCCGAGGGGTTCGGCATCGACGGTGACACCGTCGCCCAGATCGCCGAAGAGGTCCTCGACTGCCGGCGCATGGACGTCGACGTGGCCGTCGTCGTCGGTGGCGGCAACCTGTGGCGGGGGATGACCGGCGCCGGCAAGGGCATGGACCGGGCCCAGGCCGACTACATGGGCATGCTCGGCACGGTGATGAACGCCCTCGCACTCCAGGACATCCTCGAGCGCAAGGGTCAGCCCACCCGGGTCCAGACCGCCATCCACATGGCCCAGATCGCCGAGCCCTACATCCGCAGACGGGCCATCCGCCACCTCGAGAAGGGCCGGGTCGTGATCTTCGGAGCCGGCAACGGCAACCCGTTCTTCACCACCGACACCACCGCTGCCCTCCGTGCCGTGGAGATCGACGCCGAGGCCGTGCTGAAGGGCTCGCACTCCGGGGTCGACGGCATCTACACCGCCGATCCCCGCACCGATCCCGACGCCACCAAGATCGACGCCCTCAGCTACCTCGACGTGCTGAACCGGGGCCTGGCCGTGATGGACAGCACCGCCATCACGCTCTGCATGGACAACGACCTGCCCATCCTGGTCTTCGACCTCATGACTCCGGGCAACGTGCGGTCCATCCTCGGCGGGCAGGCAATCGGTACGCTGGTTTCGTGATTGCCGCTCGTCGGCCCCGAGGGGCCTCCTCGCCAACCGAGTTGTTCGGCAGGGCCTCACAACTCGCCGCCACTGGGACGGGCGCATGAGCACCGAACTGGTCGCGATGATCCTCGATGACGCCCGAGACAAGATGGCGGCCACGGTGTCGCACACCCGGGCCGACTTCTCCGGCATCCGCACCGGGAGAGCTGCCCCTGCCCTGGTCGAGAAGCTGCCGGTCGAGTACTACGGCTCCGATGTCCCGTTGCAGCAGCTCGCCGGGTTCAGTGTGCCCGAGGCCCGTACGCTGGTGATCTCCCCGTTCGACAAGGGCGCCCTCGAGGCCATCGAGAAGGCCATCCAGCTCTCCGATCTCGGTCTCAACCCTTCGAGCGACGGCATCGTCCTGCGGCTCAACTTCCCGCAGCTGACCGAGGAACGCCGCCGCGAATTCGTCCGCATCGTGAAGCAGAAGGCCGAGGACGGTCGAGTCCAGATCCGCAACCAGCGGCGGGCCGCACGCCAGGAGCTCGAGGCGCTCGAGAAGGACGGCGACCTCTCCGAGGACGACCTCGTCCGGGCGGAGAAGGAGCTCGACAAGGTCACCCACGCACGGGAAGCCGAGATCGACACCGCACTCGACCAGAAGGAGCAGGAGCTCCTCGAGGTCTGAGGCGCTGGAGGCAACGATGAACGACGACGACGACGAACCGACGCCGAGCCGGGGCACACCGCCCGAGCGGAAGGCACCCGGCGATCCCGAGGGCGTACGGATCATCGGACCCGACGAGGCCGAGAAGGCACTCGAGCGCGACGACGTCGCCCGGCGTCGCGGCCCCGATGACCCCCGTCCCGGCGATCGCCCCGGCGGCCCGCCCGCCGATGCACCCGAGCCCGTGCTGCGATTCCCCCTGTCGTCGTCGGACGAACAGCAGCCAACCGAGTTGCCGCACTGGTCCGACCCGCCCACGGGCGAGTTCAACGTGGCCGACACCTCGCTCTTCGACGACCCGGAGGCGTCCGGTCCCGGCACCGGCCCCGAACCCGAGTGGTCGGCCTTCACGTCGAGCGCGCCGCGCTGGCGCGATGCCGACGACCAGTGGTCCGAGGAGGAGGACGTCCGTGCCTTCGGCGATGACGAGACCCGCATCGGTGCCCTCGACGACTCCGATCGTCCCGACCCCGAGGACTTCTTCCGCTTCGACGAGCTCGACCAGCGCCAACCGGCCCGCTCCGTGTTCAGCGAGGCGCCCGCCGACTTCGCCATCGAGGACGACGAGGTCTACGGCGACGAGGACGACGACTTCGACCTCGACGACTTCGACCTCGACGACCCCGAGGCCGACGACTCTGGTACCGGTCCTCGCAAGATCGTCGTGGGAGGCGGCCGGATCCGCCCCGGGCGCACCGACCGCGCCCGTCCGCCTGCGCCTCCCGGCGTCGGCGGCGACCGCAGCATCCCCCAGGCCGCAGCTGTCGGCCTCGGATTCATCGTCGCCGCCGCGGTGCTCTTCTTCCTCGGTCCGCCGTTCGCCGCCGTCCTGATGGTCGTCGTGGTGACCCTGGCAACAGCCGAGTTCTTCACCAAGCTCCGCGAGGTCGGGTACCAGCCGGCCGCCCTGCTCGGCATCGTCGGCACCGCCGGCATGGTCATCGGCGCCTATCACCGGGGAGAGGCGGCCATCCCGGTGGCCATGGTGCTCATCACCATGTTCGCCATGCTCTGGTTCTTCGCCGGTGCCGGAGAAGGCGGTCAGGCCACCCTGAACATCGGCGTGACGCTGCTCGGTGTGGCCTGGATCGGCATGTTCGGCTCCTTCGCCACCGTCCTGTTGTCGATCCAGGGTGGCGAGGGGGTGGGCGACGCCGGCAAGGGCATCCTCTTCGGCGCCATCCTGGCCACCGTCGGGTACGACATCGGCGGGTACTTCGTGGGTCGCACGACCGGGAAGTCACCGCTGTCGGAGTCGAGCCCCAACAAGACCGTCGAAGGTCTCCTCGGTGGCGTCATCGCCGCCCTCACCATCGCCCTCATCTACGGCTTCCTGTCCGAGCCGTTCGGGTCGCTCGGCGACGGCCTCGCCCTCGGCATCGCGGTGGCGATCGCCGCGCCGCTCGGCGACCTCTGCCAGTCGATGATCAAGCGCGATCTCGGCATCAAGGACATGGGGTCGGTGCTCCCTGGCCACGGTGGCCTCACCGATCGCTTCGACGCTCTGCTCTTCGTGCTCCCGGTCGTCTACTACGTGGCCCGCCTCTCCGACTTCTTCGTGTGATGACTCACTCGGCCTCGAGCTCTTGCGGGCCCGTTGCCCGTAGCCTGTGCGGGTGGGCCTGACCACCGTCTCCATCGCCGGATCCACCGGCAGCATCGGCACGCAGACCCTCGAGGTCGTGGCCGCCGAGCCCGACCGCTTCGAGGTCACCGCCATCGGTGCCAGCTCCTCGGTCGACCTGCTCGTCGAGCAGGCCCACGCCGTGCGGCCCGAGGTCGTGGCCATCGCGGACGACACCAGGGCAGCCGAGCTGGCCGAGCGGGTGCCGCCGGGGACCGAGGTCCTCGCCGGTCCCGACGCCATGGGCGACATCAGCGCCGTGGCTGACGTGTGTGTCAACGGTGTCGTCGGCTTCGCCGGCCTGCCCGTCACGCTCGGGGCGCTCCTCGGGGGCAAGCGCCTGGCTCTGGCCAACAAGGAGTCGCTCATCAGCGCGGGGCCCGTCGTGCAAGCCGCCCGCGCCACGCCGGGCGCCGAGCTCGTGCCCGTCGATTCCGAGCACTGTGCCGTCCACATGTGCCTGCGTGCCGGCGAACGCCCTGGTGGCGACCCTCGCAGTGATGTCGCCGACCTGGTGGCTGCCATCGTGCTCACCGCCTCCGGGGGCCCGTTCCGGGGTCGCGGCCGGGACGATCTGGCCGAGGTCACGATCGACGACGCCCTCGCCCACCCCACCTGGAGCATGGGCCCCAAGATCACAGTCGACTCCTCCACGCTCATGAACAAGGGGCTCGAGGTCATCGAGGCCCACGAGCTCTTCGGCGTGGCCTACGACCGCATCGACGTCGTCGTGCACCCCCAGTCGATCGTGCACTCGATGGTCACCTTCACCGACGGCGCCACCATCGCCCAGCTGTCGATGCCCGACATGCGCTTGCCCATCGCGTACGCGCTGGCCTTCCCCGACCGCATCCGCAGCCCGTTCGGCCCCATCGACTGGAAACAACTGTCGCACCTCGACTTCGAAACCCCCGACCGGACCGCCTTCCCCTGCCTCGACCTCGCCTATCGCGCCGGTCGGGCCGGTGGACTCGTACCGGCCACGCTGAACGCGGCCAACGAGGTGGCTGTCGAGGCCTTCCTCGCCGGCCGGATCCGCTGGACCTGCATCCCTGACGTTCTGTCTGCTGTCCTCGACCGGCATGATGGAGGGACTGCCAGCACCCTGGACGACGTCCTCGACGCTGACTCCACCTCCCGGCGCCTGGCCGCCGATCTCCTCGACGAGAGGTTCTCCTCGTGACCGATCTCCACGAACAGTCGCCGGCCACGCCCGAGGCGCCGATCACCAAGCACCCGCATGAGCAAGCGGATTCCGGCACCCACCCGGTCCGGTTGCTGATCCTGGTCGGGCTGCTGGGCTTCCTGTTCCTGCGCGTCGGCTGGTCACTCCCCGTGGTGATCATCGGCGTCGTGGTGATGATCTTCCTCCACGAGCTCGGCCACTACCTGGCCGCCAAGTGGGGCGGCATGAAGGTCACCGAGTTCTTCATCGGTTTCGGTCCGAAGATCTGGTCGTTCCGCAAGGGTGAGACCGAGTACGGCCTCAAGGTCATCCCCGCCGGCGCCTACGTGAAGATCATCGGCATGAACAACCTCGACGAGGTGGCGCCGGGCGACGAGGAGCTCACCTATCGCGACAAGAGCTATCCCAAGCGCCTGCTCGTCGCCGTGGCCGGCTCGGCCATGCACTTCGCGCAGGCGATCGTGCTGCTCATCGTCCTCTACACGTTCGTGGGCGTGCCCGGTGGATCGCTCACCGAGACCCGCGACTGGGCCGTGAACGAGGTCGTCGCAGACAGCGCAGCGGCCGACGCCGGCCTCGAGCCCGGCGACGAGGTGGTCGCCGTCGACGGGCGCAGCATCGCCACCTTCGACTCATTCGCCAGCGAGGTCAGCGAACGGCCGGGCGACGAGGTCACCCTCACCGTGGAGCGCAGCGGCGACGTCTTCGAGGTGCCGGCCACCATCGGAGTGTTCGACGATGATCCCGACATCGGCCTCCTCGGCATCCGCATCGAGCCCCTCACCACCACAGTCGGTCCCTTCGCCGCCGTGAGCACCGCAGCCAGCGACTTCTGGGACCAGAGCGCCGCCACCCTCGGGTTCCTCGGCGAGTTCTTCACCCCGTCGGGCATCTCCGACTTCGCAGGCAAGGTGGCCAGCGGCCAGGACGACTCCCAGGTCGTCGAGACGCCGTCGCGCTCCGGTTCAGGCGTCGAGGTGTCCGAAGCGCCCGACGAGGGCCGGATCATCTCCATCGTCGGCGCCGTGCAGATCGGCTCGAACCTCACCGAGTCCGGGATGCTCGGCTTCCTGCTCTTCTTCGTCGGTATCAACATCACGATCGGCATCTTCAACCTGCTGCCCGTCCTGCCCCTCGACGGTGGCCACGTGGTGGTCGCCACCTACGAGCGGCTCCGCGAGCTCGGTCGGCCCCGGGGCGAGCGCTACCACGTCGACTTCGCCCGCCTGATCCCGGTGGTCTACGCCGTGTTCCTCGTGCTCGTGATGCTCGGCGTCACCACCATCTACCTCGACCTCGCTGACCCCGTGAACCTCTGATGGAGGTCGGCGAATCGTCCTACCCGCGCCGTGAGACGCGACAGATCATGGTCGGCGACGTGGCCGTGGGCGGAGGTGCACCCATCAGCGTCCAGTCGATGACCATCACCAAGACCGCCGATGTCGACGGCACGCTGGCCCAGATCTACGCCCTGGCCGCCGCCGGGTGCGACATCGTGCGCTGCACCTGCAACGAGCCCGAGGCGGCCGAGGGTTTGGCCCGCATCATCCCCCGCTCGCCGGTGCCGATCGTCGCCGACATCCACCACCAGTACCGCCGAGCCCTCGAAGCCCTCGAGGCCGGCGTGCACTGCCTGCGCCTCAACCCGGGCAACATCCGCAAACCCGAGCACATCAAGGCCGTGGCCGCCGAAGCCAAGGATCGTGGCGTGCCCATCCGAATCGGCGTCAACGGTGGCTCCCTCGACCCCGCCCTGTACGAGAAGTACGGCGACAAGGTCACCCCCGAGGCGATGGTCGAGTCGGCCAAGATCGAGATCGGGTACTTCGAGGAGGTCGGGTTCGACGACATCAAGATCTCGGTGAAGGCATCGTCGGTGCCACTGATGATCGAGGCGTACCGGATGCTGGCCGACGAGGTCGACTACCCCCTCCACCTGGGCGTCACCGAGGCTGGCCCGCCCCCCGGCGGTCTGCTCAAGGCCACGGCGGGGATCGCCACGCTGCTGGCCGAGGGCATCGGCGACACCATCCGCTACTCGCTCACCGCCGACCCGGTCCAGGAAGCCAAGGCCGGTCGCCAGCTGCTGGAGGCCCTCGGGTTGCGGGAGCGCAAGAACGTCGACCTCATCGCCTGCCCGTCGTGCGGCCGGGCCGAGATCGACGTCTACAAGGTGGCCGAGGAGGCCCAGGCCGCCTTCGGCGACCGCGAGATCCCCCTGCAGGTGGCCGTGATGGGCTGCGTGGTGAACGGTCCGGGCGAGGCACGCGATGCCGACATCGGTATCGCCGCCGGCAACAAGCGGGGGCACCTCTTCGTGCGGGGCACGAACGTCGCCGTCGTCCCCGAGGAGGACATGGTCTCGACCCTCGTGGAGTGGGCCGAATTCATCACCGAGCACGGCGTCGAGGTGGCGATGGACCGCGCCGACCTCACCGCGGCGAAGGAGGCCGCCGAGGCCGACCGGGCCCTCCTCCTCGAGGAGCAGGGTGACGACGCCAACGACTCCGAGCAGGTCGTCGAGCTCATCCGTTCCCGCCG
>JBPPNA010000293.1:0-2035 GCA_051306355.1 Acidimicrobiales bacterium
GTCGATACCCGGCGCGATGGCGGCGAAGAGCTGATCGAGCTCGCTCCGCCCCAGCACCCGACCACCCCCGAAGGCATCGACGTACCGGTCGGGAGCTCCGGCCGCGCCCGGCGCACGGGTCACGAAGTGGGCGGGCGCACCGACGCCTTCGATCGCGATGTCGAGGCGGCGCCCCACCTCCATCACGACGATGCTCAGGCTGATGGGGATGCCGCGCCGTCGCTCGATCACCTCGTGCAGGTAGGAGTTGCGCGGGTCGTAGTAGGAGTCCTGGTCTCCACCGAAGCCGCACACGCCGAACAGCGTGGCGAGCATGTCGTCGAGCGAGGGGCTGGACACGAGCTCGGCCAGGACGTCGAGTCGGCCGATCGTGGCCTCCACGTCGCAGTCGTGGGCGCCATGAGCCCCGATGAGGGTGCAGACCTCGTCGAGCCGGAAGGGCTGGCGCACGATGGCGTCCGCGAACCGCTCGGTCAGCTCCACGTCGCGAAACCGTAGCCCTCGCCTGGCCGGCGCGCTCTGGCGATGACCCGGAGGCGACCAACTACCGTCACCTCCACCCGTCCGCAGCCACAGGAGACGCTCGATGTACCCCGGTGCCTTCGCCGAGACCCGCCCCGACCACCCCGCCGTCATCATGGCCGGCTCGGGGCAGACGGTCACCTACCGGGAACTCGACGACGAGGCCAACCGCCTCAGCCAGCTGTTCCGCTCCCTCGGGCTCGAGCCCGGGGACCACGTGGCCTTCTGCATGGAGAACCACCCGCGATTCCTCTCCGTGGCGTGGGGTTGCCACTACGCCGGCCTCTACTACACCGCCATGTCGTCACGCCTGACCGACGACGAGATGCAGTACATCCTCGACGACTGCGGGGCGAAGGCGTTCATCACGTCGGCGTACAAGTCCGACGCCGCCACCAAGCTCGTCGGCGCGGCACCGAACGTCCAGACGTGGCTGATGATGGACGGCGTGGCTGACGGCTACGCCTCCTACGAGGACACGATCGCCGCCCAACCCGCCGAGCCGATCGCCGACCGCATCGCCGGCGCCGACATGCTCTACAGCTCGGGCACCACGGGCCAGCCCAAGGGCGTGAAGCCGCCGATGCCGACGGCACCCCTCGAAGAGGCGGCGTCGGCCGTGTACGGCCTCATGGCCATGCTCTTCGGCCTGACCGAGGACGCCCTGTACCTCTCGCCGGCGCCGCTCTACCACGCCGCTCCGCTGCGCTTCTGTATGGGCGTGCACATGGGTGGGGCCACGGTCATCGTGATGGAGCGCTTCGACCCCGAGGAAGCGCTGCACCTCATCGAGCAGTACCAGGTGACCCACAGCCAATGGGTGCCCACCATGTTCATCCGGATGCTCAAGCTCCCCGACGACGTGCGGTCGCGCTACGACGTGTCGTCGCTGGAGGCCGCCGTCCACGCCGCGGCGCCGTGCCCCGTCGAGGTCAAGAAGCGGATGATCGAGTGGTGGGGGCCGGTCCTGCACGAGTACTACGCCGGCACCGAGGGCAACGGGTTCGTCTACTGCAACTCCGAGCAGTGGCTCGAGCACCCTGGCACGGTGGGCCAGGCGCTCATCGGAACCCTCCACATCGTGGGCGATGACGGTGAGGAGCGTCCTCCTGGCGAGCCCGGCACGGTCTACTTCGAGGGCGAGAATGCGGCCACGTTCCAGTACCACAACGATCCCGACAAGACCGAGGGTTCACGTGACCCCAAGGGCCGCGGTTGGAGCACGCTGGGCGACGTGGGCCGCCTCGACGACGACGGATTCCTCTACCTCACCGACCGCAAGGCGTACATGATCATCTCGGGCGGCGTGAACATCTACCCGCAGGAAGCCGAGAACGCCCTCGCCATGCACCCCAAGGTCTTCGACGTCGCCGTCTTCGGTGTACCGAACGAGGATTTCGGTGAGGAGGTCAAAGCCGTGGTGCAGACCGCCGACGGCATCGACGGGACGTCCGAGCTCGAACGCGAGCTGATCGCCTTCTGCCGAGAAAAGCTGGCCGACGTGAAGTGCCCC
>JBPPNA010000314.1:0-2951 GCA_051306355.1 Acidimicrobiales bacterium
CGTTCTGGTGGAGGCGCATGGCGCAGGAGACCGCAGTGCACCGCTTCGACGTCCAGCGCGCCCACCTCGACCCCGAGCCGATCGACACCGCCCTCGCCGTCGACGGCATCGACGAGCTGTGCGAGGTCTTCCTCCCCCACGCCAAGCGTCGGGGGATCACCGGCACCGGCGAGACCGTGCACCTCCACGCCACGGACGACGAGATCGCCGACGGCACCCTGCCCGGTGGCGAGTGGATGTTCACGTTCACCCCCGAAGGCGTGGAGACCGAGCACGCGCACGACAAGGGCGACATGGCCGGCCGGGGATCGGCGTCGGACCTGTTGCTGTTCGTCTGGAACCGTCGACCGGTCGAGATCGAGACCTTCGGCGAACCCGACCTGCTGCCGTGGTGGCCGGTGAAGGTGTCGATCTAGACGCTGGGGCCGTCGGCGCGCACCTTCTCCATCTCGGCGACGGCCTCCCGCAGCTGGCCGATCCACTCCGACTGGTTGGCACCCACCAGCTTCACGCACCAGGCCAGGGCCTCGGACCGGGACCGGGCGATGCCCGCATCGATGAAGGTGTCGAGCACCTGACGCTCGTCCATCAGCAGACGGGTCATCACCGGCACGTTGGCCACGGTGAAGCGGCGTTCGAGCCCATCGCACCGAGACCCCCACGACACCTTCTTCCCGAAGAGATGCTCGGCCTCGTTGGCAATCACGATCCGTCGTTCCCGAGTGTCCTCCCGGAAACCGTTCAGCCTGGCCGACGCCGCGATCCTGCGGGCAGCCTCGTGATCACCGTCGCTGGGTTCATCACCGTCGCGGTGTTCGTCGGCTCCCCGTGTCGAGAGCGCCGGGGTGGCGAGCGTCCCGACCACCAGGATCTCGTCCTTGTCGACCAAGACGTCGAGGGCGGTGAACCACCCGTCGTCGACCCGACCTCGAAACCACCCCTCGATCTCGTTTCGCGTTGTCATAATTACATGATTACATACACGCACTGCGGGCGCAACGGGTTCGAGCAGGTGACCGCCGGCTGGCAGGCTGGCCGTCCATGAGCGACCTCGCACGGCCCCCCGTCGACGCTGCCCTGCTGGAGTGGGCGGTGGAACTGACCAAGGAAGCCGGCCGGCGGACCCTCACCCGCTTCCGCGCCGACGATCTCGCCATCGAATCCAAGGGGGACGGCACCCCGGTGACCGAAGCCGACAGGGATGCCGAGGCCTACATCCGCAGCGAGCTGGCCGCTGCGCACCCCACCGATGCCATCCTCGGTGAGGAAGAAGGTGAGGCCAGCGGGACCAGCGGCCGCCGGTGGATCATCGACCCCATCGACGGAACCAAGGCGTTCATGCGGGGCGTGCCGCTGTACTCGAACCTCACCGCGCTGGAGGACGAACACGGATGGGCCGTCTCGGTGATCAACATGCCTGCCATCGGGGAGTGCGTCTACGCGGGGCGCGGGCTGGGGTGCTTCCAGGACGATCGCCAGGGGCAGCGGCGACCCGCGAGGGTCGGCGCCCGGCCGACGCAACCCTTCCTCATGGCCTCGGGCTTCACGCACTGGGACGAGACCGCGCTCTTGGCGGTGAAGCGGGCCGGTTGGGCACTGCGGACGTGGGGTGACGGCTACGGCTACGCCCTGGTGGCCACGGGCAGAGCCGACGCCATGGTCGACCCGGCGGCCAGTCTCTGGGACGTCGCACCCATGCCGCTGCTGCTCCGCGAGGCGGGTGGCCGGTTCACCACGGCCGACGGGGGTGAGCTCGCCACCGCCGACCCGGCCGTGGCGAGCGGCGTGGCCACCAATGGCGAGGGCCACGACGATCTCGTCGCCCTCCTGGGCTGATCAGGTCGAGCCGACGAAAACCGCAGCGCGCACGCCGAGCTCGGCCAGATCGTCGAGGAACGGCACCGGATCGACCAGACCGGCGAGTCCGGATGCACCGGGAGGGAACGCCCCCGCCAGCATCCGTCTGGCGGCCAGACCCGCGACGGCCCCGGCGGCGACGGCCGGACGGTCGATGGCACCTACGACCTCGGTGACCGAGGCGCCGTCCCGACGTCCGCGGACCTCGACCCGGATGGCGCCGATGCGCCCCTCGGGATGCGGGCGCCGCAACATCGGCAGCCACGCTGTCAGCCGCTGGCGCCGGTTGGCCGCCTGGCGTGCGGTGATCCGGGTGGCGGACGGGAGGGCCGTCCGCAGCAGCAGGGCATCGGGCAGACCGGCGCGGTAGCAGTCGACCGAGCCGACGGGGTCGGGGAACACGCACAGCTCACGCCCGGAGCCTCCGGCGCGCCGGACCCACTCGCCGTCGCGCCAGTCGGTCGATCGGCTCGACAACGCCCGGTGGTGTGCACGGGCGCAGGCCGGTCCCCCGGTGCCGAAACGGGCCAAGTGGATCTCGTCCACCTCATCCATCCATGCCGCCGCGTGGCGGGCCAAGACGCACGACAACCCCGGGGAGAATCCAGCACCCACCACGACTCGCACCCCCTGGGCCGCAGCTCGGGGCCCGAGGTCGAGGAGCGCCTCGACGACGGGTACAGCATCCGCCGTGGACACCACGTTGACGCCACGCTCGATGGCCGTCCGAGCGAGTTCGACGTGGGATCCGCCGGGACCGGCGAGGACGACCGTGTGCACCGGCTGCGCGAACGGGTCGCCGACCACGGCTCGGTCCCCGAGCGAGCGCTGCAGGGCGGAGGGCCGCTCGTCACCACCGGCGAGGACCACGGAGCCGACGGTGTCGGAACCGACCAGTTGACGGGCAGCCCGGGCGCCGGTGGCACCGACCCCGATGACTCCGACGTCGGGGACGGAGGTGGTCAACGGAGCTCAGAGCCCTGCAGCTCGCGCCACCCGCCGCTCTGGGGCGGGGTACCGCCCGTGCCCCGGACTCGGAGCGCACCAGCGATCACCACCGCGACCCCGAGTGCGGCGATGGCACGGCGAAACAG
>JBPPNA010000319.1:0-7833 GCA_051306355.1 Acidimicrobiales bacterium
GCTGTCGACGTGACCGTCCACCCGCCCTTCACCGACCTGCGCTCGGTCCAGACCGTGATCGACGCCGACCGCATCCCGCTCGTGGTCGGCGCCCAGCACTGCCACCACGAGGAGTCGGGTGCGTTCACCGGCGAGGTCTCGCCCGGGATGCTGGCCAAGCTCGACGTCACCTACGTGATCGTCGGCCACAGCGAACGCCGTGAGGTCTTCGGCCAGACCGACGAGGACGTCAACGCCACGGTCAAGGCCATCATCAAGGCCGGCATGACACCGATCATGTGCTGCGGCGAGACCCTCGAGGAGCGCGAGACCGGCCAGGCCGAGTCCAAGGTCACCTCCCAGGTCAAGGCCGGGCTCGACGAGGTGAAGCCGGAACAGGTCGCGGCCATGGTCATCGCCTACGAGCCCATCTGGGCCATCGGCACCGGCAAGACCGCCACTGCCGAGGACGCCCAGCTCATGTGTGCCCACGTGCGGACCGTGGTCTCCGAGGTCGCGGGGCGCGACGCGGCCGACGCGGTGCGGGTCCAATACGGGGGTTCGGTCAAGCCGACCAACGCCTCGGAGCTGATGGCCCAACCCGACATCGACGGGGCCTTGGTGGGTGGTGCCAGCCTCGATGCAGATTCCTTCGGGCGGATCGTGCAGTACCGACTGGACGATTCGACCAGCTAGATCCGGATCATCGACGCGATCCTCCTCCTGGCGCCGAGGTTTCTGCCGTTCGGGTGACAGTTGCCTCCGACGGCGTTGATTTCTGTGCAGCCATCCTTGGTGGGCGCGGTCGGAATTGCTACCTTCGCGGGGTCGCTCACGGACAATGCCCCTCCAGTGACGTACCGTGACGCGCGTTGACCAGGCCGGTTCCACTCGTCTGGTCCCCCCGTACCCCGATCAGGAGGATCCCCTGTGTCCACCCATTCCCGATGGCTGCGCGTTCTCGCGTTGTTCCTCGGACTGTCGATGTTCGCTGCTGCATGCGGCGATGACGACGACAGCTCCAGCGGCGACGCGACCGACGACACCAGCGAAGACACGAGCGACAGCGACGACGGCGACTCCGAAGGCGGCGGCGAGTTCGTCGACTTCGGCACTTTCGTCGGCGACCCGCCCGAGCACATCGACCCCGCGCTGAACAGCACGCTCGACGCCTACCAGGTGATCAACGCGATGTACGACGGTCTCACCGAGATCGACAACAGCAATCCCGACAGCCCCGAGATCGTCCCGCTGCTCGCCGAGAGCTCCGAGCCCAACGACGATGGCTCCGTGTGGACGTTCACCGTCAAGGAAGACCAGGTGTTCTCCAACGGTGAGGAGATCCTCCCGTCCACGTTCAAGCGCTCCTGGGAGCGTGCCGCGGCCATGGGTGGCGACTACAGCTACCTCATGACCTTCATCGAAGGTGGCGCCGAGGCCCTCGAGGGCGCGGGCGAGCTGACCGGTGTCGTGGCCGACGACGAGGCCATGACCCTCGAGGTCACCCTGGCCGAGCCGTACTCCAACTTCGACGCGGTCGCCGGGTTCCAGCTGTTCTTCCCGATGCCCGAAGAGGCCGGCGATGCCGCCTCCCCGGTCGACGACTACGAGAACGGCGTCATGATCGGCAACGGCCCCTACATGATGGAAGAGGCCCGCACCGACGAGGAGATCGTGCTGGTCCGCAACGACGAGTGGCGCGGCGACTTCAACGGTGAGACCTGGGACGGCCGTCTGGACCGGATCGTGTTCCGTGTCCAGGCCGACCCCGACACCGCCTACAACGCGTTCGAGGCCGGCGAAGCCGACAACGCCAACATCCCCCCGGCCCGGGTCACCCAGGCCCAGGAGGACTACGGCACCACCCTCGACGTCGACATCCTCGGCTCGTACCACTTCGTGATCAACGACCGTGCGCCCGAGATCGGTGGCGAGGAGAACCTCAAGCTCCGCCAGGCCATCTCGGCCGCCATCGACCGGGAAGAGATCAACACGGCCGTCTACAACGACAGCCGCAACACCTCCACCGGCATCGTGCCTCCGGGCATCCCCGGCTTCGAAGAGGGCATCTGCGAGTACTGCGCCTATGACCCCGACCAAGCCCAGACGTTGTACGACGAGTGGGTCGCCGAAGGCGGCTCGCAGGACGGGCCCATCCCGGTCCAGTTCAACGCCGACGCCGGTCACGAAGATGTGGTCGCGATCATGGTCGACAACCTGGCCGCCATCGGCATCCAGGCCGAGGCCCAGCCGTTCCCCTCCGAGACCTACTTCTCGGAGCTGGCCGAAGGTGCGTGCGTGATCTGCCGGGCCGGTTGGTTCGCCGACTACCCGACGTACGACAACTTCATGTACGACCTCTTCCACAGCGACGCCCTCGACGGCAACAACTACGGGTTCGTCAACGAGGAGTTCGACGCGCTGGTCGACGAGGCCAAGCAGACGACCGACGCCGAGGCGCAGGGCGAACTGTTCCGCGAGGCCGAGGGCATCCTGCTCAACGACGCCACGATGGCCATCCCGATCAACTGGTACAAGGGCGACTACGTCTACAACCAGGACAAGTGGGAGAACTTCGAGCAGACCAACGGTGGTCTGATCTTCTGGGAGCGCATCACCGCAGCGTGATCTCCCGCCGGCGAATGACCTGCTCGCGCCGGTCATGATCCGGTGAAATCTCCAGTCGGTGGTGGAGGGCCTCGCGCCCGCCACCACCGCTGTGGCCTCGCCCCGCTGAACACACGGATGTACCGCCATGGCGAACTACATCATCCGGCGTCTCCTGCTGCTCATCCCGACGGTGTTCTTCGCGCTGTCGTTCCTGTTCGTGCTCTTCTTCGTCCTCCCCGGCGACCCGGCCAACCTCATCGCCGGCGGCGGGGACCGGACACCGAACCCGATCCAGGTGGAGCAGGTCACCGAGCGCTACGGCCTGGACGATCCGCTGCCGACGCAGTTCTTCAACTACTGGCAGCGCACCATCCAGTGGGACCTGGGCGATTCGTACAAGTCGAGCCGCAGCGTCAACGAGATCCTGGGCGAGAAGGCGGTCAACAGCCTCCGGCTCGGCGTGTGGGCCGTCATCATCGAGATCATCGTGGGCATCAGCGTGGGTCTGATCTCCGCCATCCGCCGCTACAGCCTCATCGACAAGGTGACCACGGTCGGTACGGCGATGCTGTCGGCCATCCCGGTGTTCGTGCTCGGCTTCGTGTTCCAGTACGTGTTCGCCGTGTATCCCAACAAGCAGGAGTGGCCCGAATGGGCCCGACTGCGAACCTCCCAGATCGGGCCACCCGGTTCCGGTGACGGTGACTGGGCCTTCTTCTTCATCCCGATGGGCGAGCAGTGGCGCTACCTGATCCTGCCCGCCATCACGCTGGCCTGCGTGTCGACCGCGCTGGCCGCCCGCATGACGCGCGGCTCGATGCTCGAGGTGCTCCGCGCCGACTACATGCGCACGGCCAAGTCGAAGGGCCTGGGCGAACGACAGGTCATCACCCGCCACGGCCTGCGCAACGCCATGCTGCCCGTCGTGACCCTGATCGGCCTCGACCTCGGTGCGGTGATCGGCGCCGCCGTGCTCACCGAGACGGTGTTCTCGTGGCCCGGCCTCGGATCCACCATCGCCAGCTCCGTCCTCGACCGCGACCTCCCCGTGTTGTTGGGTCTCACGCTGGCCGTGGTGATCGCCTACTCGCTCATCAACCTGATCGTCGACGTCTCGTACGCATGGTTCGACCCACGGATCAGGCTCGGCGCGGAGGCGGAGACGTGACCCACATCCCCACCGGGGCCGACCCCACCGACCCCAACTCCGCCGGCCACGAGCTCGGTGACGGTCGCGGCGGCACGGGCGACGTCCACGAGCTCACCCCGGCACGGCCCCTGCGGTCCGACGTCTGGCGGCAGTTCAAGAAGAACCGCCTCGCCGTCGCCGGCCTCGTGTTCATCGTCTTCCTCGCCCTCGTGGCCATCTTCGCCAGCGTCATCGCGCCCCACGACTTCGCAGCCCGACCGGGCAGCGCCAGCGGGAGCTTCCGCCAGGGACCATCGTCGGAGTTCTGGTTCGGTACCGACGCCATCGGCCGTGACCTGTTCTCCCGCATCGTCTACGGGGCCCGGGTGTCGTTGCGAATCGGCGTGTTCGCCACCACCATCGCTCTCACCATCGGGCTCGTCCTCGGTGCCACCGCCGGCTTCTTCGGCGGCATCATCGAGACGCTCATCATGCGGGTCACCGACATCTTCCTCGCCATCCCCTACATCGTCCTCGCCGTCGCCGTCGCCGCCGTGTTCGGCCGCAGCGAGAACGCCATCATCCTGGTGCTGGGTCTCACCGGTTGGCTGGGCGTGGCCCGCATCGTGCGGTCGAGCTTCCTGTCGCTCAAGCAACTCGAGTACGTCGAAGCCGCCACCGCGCTGGGGTTCGGCCGGGCCCGGATCATGTTCCGCCACATCCTGCCCAACGCCCTGCAGCCCATCATCGTGTACGGCACCATCGCCATCGGCACCACGATCCTGGCCGAGGCCGCCTTGTCGTTCCTCGGTGTCGGCCCCCAGGACCCGACGCCCGCCTGGGGCCTGATGGTCTCCCAGGGCAAGGGCGACCTGGCCAACGCTGCCCACCTCGTGTTCTTCCCGGGTGCGGCCATCGGGCTGACGGTGCTCTCGTTCGTGCTCGTCGGTGACGGTCTGCGCGACGCCCTCGACCCCCTCCTGAAGGGATCGTGACCTGATGGCACCCGCACTGCGCACGTCGTCGTTGACCAGCATGGCTCGTGACGAGCCGTTGCTGTCGATCCGCGACCTGTACGCCCACTTCGAGACCGACGACGGCATCGTCCGAGCGGTCGACGGACTGTCCTTCGACGTGAACCGGGGCGACGTCTTCTCCATCGTGGGCGAATCCGGCTCGGGCAAGTCGGTCACCGCCATGTCGATCCTCGGCCTGGTCCCGACCCTGAAGATCGACTCGGGCGAGATCCTGTGGAAGGGCGAGAACCTGCTCGACTTCTCGCCCGACGACATGGCCGCCATCCGCGGCGGCGAGATCGCCATGATCTTCCAGGATCCGCTGACCGCGTTGAACCCGGTGCACACCGTGGGCCGCCAGGTGGGCGAGATGGCCCGGATCCACGAGGGGCTCAACAAGAAGGACGCCCTGAGGCGGGCGATCGAGATGCTCGACCTCGTCGGCATACCCGAGCCGGCCAAGCGGGCCCACATGTACCCGCACGAGTACTCCGGCGGCATGCGCCAGCGGGCCATGATCGCCATGGCGGTCACGTGTAGCCCCGATCTGCTCATCGCCGACGAGCCCACCACCGCCCTCGACGTGACGGTGCAGGCCCAGGTGCTCGAGGCGCTCATCGCCATCAAGGACGAGATCGACTCGGCCATCATGCTCATCACCCACGACCTCGGCGTCGTGGCCGGCCTGTCCGACCGGGTGATGGTGATGTACGCCGGCCGCCAGGCCGAGGTGGGCACGGTCGACGAGGTCTTCTACGAGACACGCCACCCCTACACGCTCGGTCTGCTGGGCAGCATCCCCCGGCTCGAATCCGACAAGTCCGAGCCGCTCATCCCCATCCCCGGGTCCCCGCCGTCGCTCATCAACCGACCCTCGGGGTGCCCGTTCCATCCCCGGTGCGCCTTCCGCGAGGTGCCCGGCCGCTGCGACCACGAGGTCCCGCCGCTGCGCGTCGTCGAGGGATCCGATCATGCGTCGGCCTGTCACTTCGCCGAGACCCTGTCCGACGTGACGCTCGACGACCTGCGCCAGAAGGTGGAGGTGGTGGCCGACGAGTTCGAGGCCGCCTCCGTCGGTCAGCACAGCGACGACCGGGTCGATCCGGCCGAGGTCCCGAACCCGTGACCGACACGCTGCTCGTGGCCAGCGACCTGGTGAAGCGCTTCCCCATCCGGGGCGGCATCCTGTCCCGCCAGGTCGACTCCTTCGCCGCCGTCGACGGCGTGTCGCTCTCGGTCGAGAAGGGCAAGACCCTCGGGCTCGTGGGCGAGTCGGGGTGTGGCAAGTCCACCACCGGGCGCATGCTGTTGAACCTGCTCACCCCCACGGAGGGGTCGGTGGTCTTCGACGGGCGCGACATCTCCAAGCTCAAGCGCAAAGAGCTCATCGACGTCCGCCAGCGCATGCAGATCGTGTTCCAGGACCCGTTCGCCTCGCTGAACCCGCGTATGACGGTGGGTGCCGCGGTGTCCGAGCCGATGCGGGTCCACACCGACATGTCCAAGGACGACATCCTGCGCCGGGTCGGGAGCCTGCTCGACCAGGTCGGCCTGTCGCCCGAGCACGCCAACCGCTACCCGCACGAGTTCTCCGGCGGTCAGCGCCAGCGCGTCGGCATCGCGCGGGCCCTGGCCCTCGAACCCGAGCTGCTGGTGCTCGACGAGCCGGTGTCGGCCCTCGACGTCTCGATCCAGGCCGGCGTGGTGAACCTGCTCCAGGAGATCCAGGACCGCATGGGTCTGGCCTACGTGTTCATCGCCCACGACCTGTCGGTGGTGCGCCACATCTCGGACCACGTCGCCGTGATGTACCTGGGCCGCATCGTCGAGTACGGCACCCGGGAAGAGATCTACAACCGTCCCACGCACCCCTACACCCAGGCGTTGCTGTCGGCCGTGCCCCTGGCCGATCCCAAGCGGGAGCGGAGCCGGAACCGCATCGTCCTCGAAGGCGACGTCCCGAGCCCCATCGACCCGCCCTCGGGATGCCGCTTCCGCACCCGGTGCTGGAAGGCGACCGACAAGTGCGCGGCCGAAACGCCTTTACTGGTGGACCGTGCAGCGGATCTCCATCCGTCGGCTTGCCACTACGCCGAGGTCCAGAGCGTCATCTGACGTGATGATGGGCGCCCACAACCGAACCCGGGGCGTGCCGCGCCGTTGGGGCGTCGTGCTGGCCGTGCTGGTCCTGGTACTGGCGTCCTGCTCGGGCAACGACGACGATGCTGCCGTGGAAGAGGGCCCCACCACGATCTCGCCGGCGCGGACCACGCTGCGGGTCGGGGTCGAGGAGTGGCCCGAGTGCCTCAACCCGATCACCTGCGACTCACCCGCGCTGCGGGAACAGATCCTCCAGCACGTCCTCCCGGTGGCGTTCGAGGTGGACGAAGCAGGCGAATACCGGCCGTCGCCGCTGCTCGAGGACGAACCGGAGGTCGACATCCGTGCCGACGGCATGACCATCGAATACCGGTTGGCCGCAGGGGCCCGCTGGGACGATGGCCGGCCCATCACCAGCAGCGACATCCGGGCCACGTGGCAGGCGTTCGTGAACACCCCGGGGGCCGACGCCACCGGCTACGACTCGATCACCTCCATCGACGACGCCGACCCCCGGGTGGCCGTCGTCGAGCTCTCGGAGCCGTATGGCGACTGGCGGACCCTGGTCGGCGGGGGAGTGGGCTGGGTGCTCGAGGCCGACGCGTTCGGTGGTGGCACCGACCTCACTGGCCAGTTCGAGGACGAACTGCCCTTCTCGGCTGCGCCGTATCGCTTGGTCGAGTGGGACGGTGAAACGGCGGTCCTCGCCGGTGTGGAGGAGTACTGGGACCCGTCCCGGCTACCAGAGGTGGACCAGGTCCGGATGACGCTGGTCACCGTGGACGAGCTCGCACAGCCGGCAGCGTTCGATCTGCTCGTCCCCGCAGGCCGCACCGACGCACCCGAGGGCTTCTCCACCCGGCGGCTGCCCGGCACCGAGGTCCTCGGCGTGTGGTTCGACCAGCGGACCTCGGTGCTGGCGAACGTCACCCACCGCCGAGCGCTGTCGGCCATGATCGACCGCGAGGTGCTGATCGGTGAGGCCACCGACGAGGACCG
>JBPPNA010000032.1:0-17695 GCA_051306355.1 Acidimicrobiales bacterium
GCGGGGCCGGGTTCCGGGTCGACACGGTCCTCGAGCCGATCCCCAGCCAGACCGGCGGCGCCCACTGGTCACCGGCGATGGACAGGATCCCCGCCACGCTCATCCTCCGGGCCCGCAAGGAAGGCAACTAGCGACCTCGACTCGCGGCGTCGGATACCGACGCCTATTCCGTCGAGTTCCGGTCCTCCCACCAGGCCAGCAGCCGCCGTTCGGCCTCCGCCGAGTCGAGCGGCCCCTCCTCCATGCGGGCGTCGAGCAGGAAGCGCAGGGCGTCGCCGACGGTGCGACCCGGACCGATGCCGAGCAGGTCCATCACCGCCTGTCCGTCGAGGTCGGGCCGGATGGCATCGAGCTCCTCCTGTTCCCGGAGTTCCTCGATGCGCTGCTCGAGGCGGTCCATGCGTCGGGACAGCATCTCGGCCTTGCGGCGGTTGCGTGTGGTGCAGTCGCAGCGGGTCAGCTCGTTGAGGCGAGGGAGCAGGTCGCCGGCGTCACGGACGTAGCGGCGGACAGCAGCGTCGGTCCATGCGTCGTCGCCGTAGCCGTGAAAACGCAGGTGCAGGAAGACGAGCTGTGACACGTCGTCGATCAACTCGTTGGAGAACTTCAACGCCTGCATGCGCTTGCGGGTCATGCGGGCACCGACCACCTCGTGGTGATGGAAGCTCACGCCCTTGGGTCCGATCTCCCGGGTTGCCGGCTTGCCGATGTCGTGGAAGAGCGCCGACAACCGCAGCACGAGATCGGGAGAAGTCTTGCCCACCACGGCGATGGTGTGGGCGAGCACGTCCTTGTGGTGGTGGACGGGGTCCTGCTCGACCCGCATGGCGGGCAGCTCGGGGAAGAACTGCTCGGCGAGGCCGGAGTCGGCCAGGAACCACAGCCCCGGCGACGGGTCGTCGAGCACGACCAGCCGGCAGAGCTCGTCGCGGATGCGTTCGGCGGAGATGATGGACAACCGGTCGGCCATCGCCTCCACGGCTCGGACGAGCGCATCGTCGGGCTTCAGCTCGTAGCGGGTCAGGAACCGTGCCGCCCGCAGCATGCGCAGGGGGTCATCGCCGAAGGACTCCTCGGGCGACAACGGCGTGCGCAGGACCTTGGCCGCCAGATCGGCGGTTCCCCCGAAGGGATCGACCAGCCGTGCACCCTCCCGCGGACCACCCGTCAGCGAGAGGGCCATGGCGTTGACCGTGAAGTCACGCCGGGACAGGTCGGCCTCGATGTCGGTGGCGAAGACCACCTCGGGGTTGCGGGACTCCGGCGTGTAGGCCTCGGCCCGGTGGGTGGTGATCTCGTGCGCCACGACCTCGCCGCCGATGCGGATGTTGCATCCGATGGTCCCGAACCGCTTGCCCTGGGTCCAGATGGCCTCGACGCCGTCGAACCCGTCGAGCACGGTGAGGATGTCGTCGGGCACGGCGTCGGTCGTGAAGTCGAGGTCGGTGAACGACTCCTGTCCCAGGAGGAGGTCGCGGACCACGCCGCCGACGAGGTAGAGCCGATGACCGGCCGCGTCGAAGGCCTCGGCGAGAGGACCGACGGCTTCGAGGAGGGGCGCGAGCCGCTCGGGGATCACGGGTCGACGCTATCGGGCCGGTCCCGTGGGACCGAGAGCGGGTTCAGGCCGCCGGCGCGTCGCGCTCGAAGTTGCCCGCCACCTCGGTCATGAACCGATCGAGGATCTCGACCCGCTGCTGACCGCTGCCCAGGTTGAAGTCGGGGATGATGAGCTCATCGACCCCCGCGTCGCGGTAGGCGGCCACGATCTCGGTGAGCTGCGGGGGCGTGCCGATCATCGCTTTCACCGGCAGGTCCCGGTCGCGCATCTTGTCGAGGTACGCCTCGTCGTCGGAGAGGAAGAGGAGCGCCTGGGTGGACTTGTGGATCGATGCCGGGTCGCGTCCCACGTCGGCACAGTGGCCCTCGAGGACCGAGACCTTGTGGGCGAACTGATCGGGCTCCGACCACACGTTCCACTCCTCGGCGTGGCGCGCCGCGATCCGCAGCGTCCGCTTCTCGCCCCCGCCCCCGATGAGCAGGGGCATGGGCCCGACCGGTTTGGGGTTCATCGGGGCGTCGGTGAGCTGGTAGTGCTCGCCCGAGAACGAGGCGCGGTCGTCGTCACGCAGGGCCCGCACCACCTGGCACGCCTCCTCGAAGCGGTCCATCCGCGTGCGGAGGTCGTACAGATCGATGCCGTACTTGTCGTGCTCGTTGACCTGCCAACCGGCACCGAGACCGAGGACGATGCGACCGCCGCTGATGATGTCGGCCGTGGCCGCCTGGTTGGCCAGCACGGCGGGGTGGCGGTAGGTGTTGCCGCACACGAGCGTGCCGATCCCCACGCGGGGGACGGCGGCCGCCAGGGCGGCGACCACGCTCCAGCACTCGAGCGTGGCGCCGTCGGCGTCGGCGTCGTTGGACATGAAGTGGTCGGCCACGTAGAGCCGACCCCATCCCATCAACTCCGCGTGGCGCGCCACCTCGACGAGGTCGGGCCACGGCTGTTGGGGGCCCGGCCAGACGGAGAATTGCATGCATGTGATCCTACTTGCGGACCGTGCAGCGACCGGACCGCCTCCCGGCGTCAGCGGAGCAGTTCGATGCGAAGGTCCTCGGCGTCCACCGCCACAGCGAGGGCGGTGTCGATCTCGATCCTTCCGGAACGCACCAGTGCCGCCAGGGCCTGGTCCATGGTCTGCATCCCGTGGTAGTCGCCCTCCTCCAGGAGTCCGAGCAGCTCGTCGAGCCGGTCGGGATCGGCGAGGCAGTGCTCGACCTTGCTGGTGTGGACGAGCGACTCCACGGCGGCGACCTGACTCCCGTCGATGGCGGGGAGGAGTCGCTGGGCAAGGACACCGGCGATGCCCCGGGCGAAGCCCGAGCGCATGATGTCGCGCTCAGCCACCGTGAAGAGCTCGAGGAACGACTGCACGGCGCTGATGGCGGAGTGCGCGCCGATGGCGCCGATCACCAGGCGTCCGCGTGCGACGGCGTCGAGCACCGCCGCAGCGGTGGCACGGTCGGCGATGTCGGACACCACGACGACGTCTGCGTCGAGCTTCGACGCAGCGCGGATGCCCTCCGAAGCGGTCGGCACGTCGCCGCCGACCTCGAGCTGGCTGACCATACCGACGCTGTCGGAGTGGAGGACCTCGATCGGATCCTCGACGGTGACGATGTGGCGCCTTCGCGTCGAGTTCACCTGATCGATCAGGGCGGCCAGCGTGGTCGACGCGCCGTTGCCGACAGGGCTGGCCACGAGTACCAGTCCGCGGTCTGCGGTGGCGAGCGATGCCGCCGCCGACGGGAGGCCGAGGCGTTCGAGCTTGGGCACATCGCGAGCGACGGCGTGGACCACCAGGGCCACCGAACCCCGTTGGCGGTAGGCGGCCACCCGGAAGCGACCGACACCGGGCTCGGAGTACGCGCCCACGGTCGAACCCGTGCGGATGAGCTCGTTCTGGGCATCGGTGCCCAGCATTGCCTGGGCGATCGCGGCGACCGACTCGGAGGTCAGTCGCTCCTCGCCGTGACGGACCAGATCGCCACCGATGCGCAGCACGGGAACGCTGCCCGGCTTGCAGTGCAGGTCCGAGGCCTCCTCGTCGACGAGGGCCCGCAGCAGCTCCTGATGTTCCATCTCCGCTTCATCGGCCGGTTCGTCACCGGGCTTGAAGGTCGGGCTCGAAGGTCGGGCTCGAACGTCCGGCACTCGAGCCCGGTCGCGACGGGTCAGACCGGGTCGAGGTGGTGCAGGCGGCGCACCGTGCTGAGCGATGGTCTTCCCGGACCGGTCGTGGTGATCGGCTCGGGACGGTGCTCGACCCCGGACATCGCCGCCAGCGTCGCGGCCGTCGAGTCGGCCACGGCCTCCAGGTCGTAGCCGCCCTCGAGGAACACTGCGGCGCGGGCGGCGGGCACCAGGGCCAGCAGACGCGCCGTGAGGTCGTGGTAGTCGCCAGAGCTCAGACCCAGCTCGGTGAGCGGGTCACGGCGGTGAGCATCGAAGCCGGTGGACACCAGCAACCACGTCACCGCCATGCGCTCGGCGACGGGCACGACGATCTCGTCGATGATCTGGCGGTAGACGTCGCCGGCCGTGTCGGCCGGCACCGGGATGTTGACCGTCGTGCCGGGCGCACTCGGGCCACCCGTCTCGTGCACCATCCCGGTGCCGGGGTACATCGGGTGCTGGTGGATCGAGACATAGGTGACCCGGGCATCGTCCCAGAAGGCGTCCTGGGTGCCGTTGCCGTGGTGGGCGTCGATGTCGACAACGAGGACCCGTTCGCCGGCATCGGCCAGCGCCGCTGCGCTCACCGCCACGTTGTTGAGGAGGCAGAACCCCATCGCCCGGCTGGGTGTGGCGTGATGACCTGGAGGGCGGACGGCGAGGAAGGCGGTGTCGGCCTCGCCCGCCTGCAGGCGGGCGATGGCATCGAGACCGGCGCCCGCGCCGAGACGGGCGATGTCCCAGGAACTCGCGGTGGCCATCGTGTCCGGGTCGAGCCGGCCACCGCCGTTGGCGCAGAACCGCTCGAGCGCCACCAGGTAGTCGCGATCGTGGACCGCAGCGAGTTCGTCGATGGACGCCAGCCGGGGGGTCATGAGCGTCAGGTCGTCGGCGACGGTGCACTCGGCGACGCCACGATCGACCGCCGCCATGCGCTCGGGCCGTTCCGGGTGGCCGGGCGACGTGACGTGCTCAGCGAACCGCGGATCGGTGTAGAGCAATGTGGCCATCGACACAGTGTGCCCGCAGCACGCCGGCGACGGCATCGTCGCGGCGGACACCCCTGGCGCATGGGCCGGCGTCGTGGTCGTATCGTTTCAGGCACATGGTGATCGACCTCCCGCCGCCGATGTCCCGCGCACGGGACGACGACCGCCACCGCGCCGCCCGCCCGTGGCACCGGTGACCGCGGCCCACATCGTCTCGGCTGACGGGGTGCGCATCCGGGTCCGCCCGTGGCGTGGACGGGCCGAGACGGCGGAGTGCCAGGCGACCCCGGCCGGCGCGCTGGTCCCACCCCACCTCGTCCGGAGTGCCCTGGACACGGCGCGCGATCATGGTTACCGCCTGGCGGTGACCCCGGCACTCCCGCCCCTCGAGTGGCGCCCCTACGTCGATACCGGCTTCGAGATCCGGGAACGTCTCCACCTGCTCTTCCACGACCTGTTGGACCTGCAGCCGAGGACCGATCACCGCCTGCGCCGAGCCACGGGTCGTGACACCGAGCAGGTCCTGACCATCGACCACGCCGCGTTCCAACCGTTCTGGCGCCTCGACGCTGTGGGGTTGGACGAGGCCGTGCGGGCCACACCGTCGGCCCGGTTCCGGATGTCCCGAGACGAGACCGGTTACGCCCTCGTCGGCCGGGCGGGACTGCGCGGGTACGTCCAGCGCCTCGCCGTGCTCCCCGGGGACCAGGGTCGGGGGCTGGGTCGCGGTCTCGTGCTCGATGGGCTGTGGTGGTTGCGCCGGTGGCGGGTGTCCGAGGTGCTCGTCAACACCCAGCAGGGCAACGACCGCGCGGTGGCACTGTACGAGCGGCTCGGCTTCCGGCACCGCCCCGGGGGACTGGCCGTGCTCCAGGCCGACCTGACCGCCACCTCGTGAGCATCCGTCCGCCAGGGAGGGCGACAGGGAGGGCGGTCCTCGCCACCGTGGTGGCCATGGTCGCCGCGTCGATGGGCATGGCGTCGATCGGCACGGCCGGAGCGGCCCAGGACGAGCCCTCCGGGCCAGGCCCCATTCCGGCACCGGCGTCGATCGCGCTCGTCGACCGCAGCCCGTGGGTGGCCGCCGACGGCACGATCGAGCTCACCGTCGCCACGGAAGGACCGGCCGAGCCCCTGCTCCTGCGGGCTCGGGTCCATGAGCCGCTGGACTCGGTCGAGGACCTGGACCGATCGTCGGAGCAGGACGTGGGGTCGGTCGTCCACCGCTCTGCCGTCGTGCCGGTCGGTTTCGTCCCCCCCGACAGCGAGGGGAACCGGGTCGTGCGGATCCCGACCTCGGTCGACGCGGCCGATGCCCGCACGGCCCGGCTGCGAGACCCAGGCGTCTACCCCGTGGTGGTCACCCTCGAGGATGCGTCGGGACCGATCAGCGAGATCCGCACGCCGGTGATCCGACTCGGCACCGGCGATGAGCCGCTGCTCGCCCCGCGCCTCCAGCTCCTCGTCGACCTGGCGGTCCCGCCCACGATCGAGCCCGACGGACGGCGAGCGCTCACCGACGACGAGCTCGATCGCCTCGATGGCATCGCGTCGCTGATGAACGGCGTGACAACGGGGGCGGGCGGGGCCCTCGACCTCAGCGTGGCCGTGCCCCCGGACACGCTCGACGCGCTGACAATCAGCAGCGACCCCCGGGCGACCGCGGTGCTCGACGCGCTGGCAGCCGACGACGTCGACCGCACAGCACTGGGGCTTGCGACGGTCCCCGTCTCCGCTGCCGCTCTGGTCGAGAGTGAGCTCGACCTCCTCCTGGTCGCGTTGCTCCAAGAGGGCAGGACCACCCTGGACGACAGGCTCCCGACGCCGATCGACCGCACGTTGTGGGACGGGACAGCAGGCATCGATCCGGCCAGCGCCGCCGTCCTGGATGGTGCAGGGGTCACGCACGTGCTCCTCGACGGGCCCACCCAGGACAGCGACACGGTCGCGGGGGAGCGCCGTCTGATCGACGCCGGGCCGTACCAGAGCGACGAGACCGGTGCGCTCGATGTGCTGCTGGCCGATCAGGGGACCTCGACGGCGCTCACCGCCCGGGCGACGGACCGCGCCGACGCCGCGCACCTCGCCGCCGCCGACCTCTTGCTGCGCGACGCCGGCCACGAGACGCGCGTGGTGATCCGGGTGGCCGAAGCGCTGGACGACTCGCTCCTTCTCCCCGTCCTCGAGCTCCTCACGGCCCCGGGTTCGCCGATCGACGTCGGCCCGCTGTCGACCACCGGACGGTCGCGGAGCCCGCAGGACGAAGACGAGGAAGCCGCCGCCATCGAGCGGGTCGAGGTGCCCGACGCGACCAGTGATCTCACCGACGTTGCTCCCCGGGTCAGGGAGACGAGCAGGGCCATCGACTCCTTCGCCGGCCTCGTCGGCACCGAATCGGCGCGCGCCGATGCCCTGCGGCTCCGGGTGGCGACGAGCGTCGCGAACGGCATCGACCACGACGCGCGGATGGCGTTGCTCGACGCTGTCGCCGGCGACGTCGACGACGCCTTCGACGGGGTCACCCTCAGCGGCCAGACCGACCTCAACCTCACGTCCCGTTCCGGCGCCCTGCCCTTGCAGATCCACAACGCGAACGACTTCCCCGTGGACGTGGTACTGCAGATATCCAGTGATCGGCTCCGCTTCCCGGAGGGACAGCGCTTCGAGATCGCCGCCGATCAGGAGATCACACGCGTCGACATCCCGGTGCGGGCGCAGGCCACTGGATCGGTACCGACCTTCGTCCGGCTCACCACGCCGGACGGCCAGATCGTCCTCGACGAGCGCCAGCTCGACGTCCGGTCGACCGCGGTGTCCGGCGTCGGGCTGGCCCTCTCGCTCGGCGCCCTGGTCGTGCTGGTGGTCTGGTGGGCGCGGAGCTGGCGCCGGTCCCGCGCCACCACGGACTGAGATCGCCAGACCGATCGAGGTCGCGGCCCCGATCCAGGACCCGCGTAACGCGCGCCCGTTCCGACGGGTCAGCTAGACACGGCTGCCACGACGGCTCGCCGTCACCTCGACCTCGCACCACTCACGTCCCGACCCAGGGAGAGACCCATGGCCGCCGTCCGCATCGTCACCGACAGTGCCTGCGACCTCGATGCACCCGACTGCGAACGACTCGGCATCGAGGTGGTCCCGCTGTCGATCCGCTTCGGCAGCGACGAGTACGAGGACCGCACCGACCTCTCGGCCGAGGCGTTCTATGAGCTCATGGCCGAGCGCGACGAGCTCCCGGAGACCGCGGCGCCGTCACCCGGCAAGTTCGAGGCCGCCTTCCGTCGCCAGGCCGATGCCGGTGCGGACGCCGTGGTGTGCATCAACCTGTCGTCCGACCTGTCGGCCACGATGGCGGCGGCGGAGAACGCAGCCCGGGCCGTGGGCGACGACCTGCCCGTCCACGTCCTCGACTCCCGATCCATCACCGCTGGCCTCGGGACGCAGGTGCTCCTCGCCGCCGAACGGGCCGCCGACGGCGCTTCGGCCGACGAGATCGTGGCCCTCATCGAGGACCTCCGCATGCGGACCCGGGTGGTCGGATCGCTCGACACCCTCGAGAACTTGAAGAAGGGCGGCCGCATCGGTGGCGCCCAGGCCATGTTCGGGTCACTCCTGTCGATCAAGCCCATGATCGACATCTCCACCGGGGTCGTCGAGGAGGAGGGCAAGCACCGCACGCGGAAGAAGTCGTTGCAGGCGCTGCGCGACAAGATCACCGAGTCCGGGCCCGTGGAGCACCTGGCGATCATGCACGGCATGGCCCCCGACGTGGACGTGATGCTCGATCTCGTGGGAGACCTCGATCACCGAGTCGGTCACATCGGGGCTGTCATCGGGAGCCATGGCGGGCCCCGCGTCGTCGGTGCCTGCTGGGTGACCGGTCGCTGAGCCCGCTCGGGCTCTCCGGGTCCCGGCGAGTACCGTCGGGAACGTGTCGGAGCATCACACCCGTCCGACCGCGGTGACCCCCGATCCCGTCGGCGCCCTGGAGACGGGCACCCTGCTGGCCGGGCGCTACCGCTTGGTCGCGCCCCTCGCCACCGGTGGCATGGCCACCGTCTGGCGCGCCGTCGACCAGGTCCTCACCCGTCCTGTCGCGGTCAAGATCCTCCACGCCAGATTGGCCGCCGATCCCGAGTTCGTGGCCCGCTTCCGACGCGAAGCCGTCGCCGCCGCCCGGCTGGCCCACCCGTCCATCGTGGCCATCTACGACACCTCCTCGGACCCTGAGGCCATCATCATGGAGTTGGTCGAGGGACGGACCCTGCGCGCCGAGCTCGACGGGCGCGGCTTCCTTCCTCCCGAGGAGGCCGTCGAGATCGCCTCCAGCATCGCCGCAGCCCTCGAGATCGCCCACAAGGCGGGAATCGTCCACCGCGATGTCAAGCCCGCCAACGTGCTGCTCTCCGAAGACGGCCGGCTCAAGGTCGCCGACTTCGGGATCGCCAAGGCAGCCCGGTCCGGCGGGAGCGACGACGACCCGGACCTCCCCGACCTGACCGCCATCGGGCACATGGTCGGCACCGCCAAGTACCTCGCGCCCGAACAGGTCTCCGGTGGCCACGTCGACGCTCGCACCGACGTCTACGCCCTCGGCGCCGTCCTCTACGAGATGCTGTGCGGTCGGGCGCCGTTCACCGGCGACAACGACCTCGCCATCGCCGTGGCTCGGCTCCACGTCATCCCCGAGCGACCCCGCTCCGTGCTGCGCACCATCCCGCACCGGCTCGATGACGTCGTCATGCAGGCCCTGGCCACCGACCCCGACGATCGTTTCGCCTCCGCGTCGTCCCTGTGGGCTGCGCTCCAGGCTGCCCCGGTCGCGACCGAACTGCGCGGGGCCGTGGGCAACGACGAGGAGCGGGTCGACGCCACCACTGTCACCGCCACACCTTCCTTCGCCCGAGCAGAGCGCTCGTGGCTGGTGCCGGCGCTCCTCGTCAGCGTGGTCGCCGTCGCACTCGGCCTGGCCTGGATCTTGATCGGGGGCACCGAGGCCCGACGTGATCTGTTCGACCTCGTCGACCGGGTCTCACCCGGAGGAGGCAGCGGCACGGCGCAGGCCCAGCCCATCGACGACCTCATCGCGACGGCCTACGACCCCATTGGAGGCGACGGCGAGAACGACGGCGAAGCCGCCCTGGCGGTCGATGACGATGCGGCCACGGCGTGGTCCACCGAGGGATACGACTCCCGGGCGTTCGGTGGCCTGAAGGACGGCGTCGGGATCTACGTCGATCTCGGTCGACAGGTCGATCTCGACGAGCTCGTCGTCGAGTCACCCTCCTCGGGATGGGCGGCCCGGATCTACGTCGCCGACCAGCCCGGTGCAGAGATCGGCGACTGGGGCGACCCGGTCGAGGAGGTCACCGACGTGGTGGACACCACCACCATCGACCTCGACGGCGCATCGGGCACCTTCGTCCTCGTGTGGCTCACCGACCCCGGTGACGCCGGCGACGACGGCCGACACCGCTTCCAGCTGCAGGAGCTCTCGGTCACCACGTCCTAGGTCCGCACCGCACCGACCCGCCGGCCCGCTCCACCGATCGGGTCCCAGGGGACCAGTACGATCGCGGCCATCGCTGGCGACACGATGAGTGACGAGGATCTGGTGCTCGCGGCGCAGGACGGCGATCGCACGGCGATGGATGCGCTCCTGCGTCGGCATCACGACCGCATCTGGGCGATCTGCCGCCGTCTGGCCGGCAACGATGCCGACGCAGCCGACGCCACCCAGGAGGCGATGGTGCTCATCGTGCGTCGTCTCCACACCTTCGACGGCCGAGCCCGGTTCACGACGTGGGCCCACCGGGTGGCCACGAACGCCTGCCTCGACGAACTCCGCCGACGCTCCCGTCGACCGGACCTCGGTCTGCCGGACGACGTCGAGACCGGACGGGCCATCGCCGACGGCGGCCCCGCCGTGGACCACGCCGTGACGGAGCGTCTCACCGTCGACGGCGCCCTGGCGAAGCTGCCCGACGAGTTCCGCCTGCCGGTGGTGCTGCGCGACCTCGGTGGCCACGACTACGCCGAGATCAGCGAGATCCTCGACCTTCCACCGGGCACCGTGCGCTCGCGGATCGCGCGAGGGCGGGCCCGACTCGCCGAGCTACTCGCCCCCGGGCTCACCGATGACACGAGCCAACCGGGGAACCACGCTCCGACCACCGAACGTCCTACGACCGGACCATGAACGACGACACCACCCCCGATCTCGAGCTCGCCAGCGCCTACCTCGACGGCGAGGCCACCGACACCGAGGTGGCGCGCGTCGAATCGGACATCGCCCTGCTCGACCAGGTCCGCCAGCTCGAGGCGCTCCGCTCCCGCCTTGGGACCCCTCCCCCACCGGCCGGTCTGGTCGACGACCATGTCGGAACTGCCCTCGCGGCCTTCGACGGATCGACCGCAGACGTCGCGGATCCTCCAGGAGAGCCGGCTCCTCCGGTGGCGGACCTCGCCGCTCGACGAACCCGCCGCTGGTACGAACGGGTGCCGCTCGGCGCGGTGGCTGCCGCCGTCGCGGTCGTGGCGCTCGTCGGCGCGATCAGCCAGATCGACCTCGGGGACGACGACGACATGGCCGCCGACTCCACGAGTGCGGCGCTCGAGTCATCCGACGACTCGGGCGACTCGGGCGACGAATCCGGAGGAGGTACCGACAGCGCGACCGTGGAGGACAGCGCCGAGTCCGAGGCGCCGATGGCGGACGCGCAAGGGGGTGGCGACGACGGCGAGGAATCGGACGTCGTGGCGGCAGCTCGGCTCGTCTTCTCCGATGTCGATGCGCTGGCCGACCACGTCGACGCACGGGCTAACGCCCTGGCCCAAACCGGGGACCCCTCCACCACGACGTCGGCCGAGGAGCCCTCGGGCGACGCGGCCTCGGGCCCACTCGCCGAGGCGACGAACGACCGGTGCGGCCTCGAGCCCATCGAGGATCTCGATCCCGACACCGTCGTCCTCGTGGTGCCGGCCGTGCTCGCCGGCCGTGACGTGACTGCGATCGTCGTCGAATCCGAGGACCGTCGACTCGTGGTGGTCGACGACGTCAGCTGCGAGATCGCGGAGGATCGCCTGCTCTGAGCCACCGGTCCCCAGTATCGGGTCACGCACGGCGGGCCCATGGGTAGGGTGCCGACCATGGCCATGACGTCGCCCGCCACTCCTCCTTCCGCGTCTCCGACTCCCGCCAGCGTGGATCGGGACTGGCCGGCCAAGGCCACCGAGACAATCGTCGAGCAGGTCGGCAAGATCCGCGACAAGACCACCGGGCCCGCCCTCAAGGTGGCCCGATACGCGGTGTTCGCTGCCTTCGCCGTCTCACTCGGCACCGTCGCCCTGATCATCTTCGTCATCGGTGCCGTCCGCGCCCTCGACGTCTACCTTCCAGACGCCGTGTTCGGCGAGACCCACACCTGGGCGGCCCACTCGATCATCGGCCTGGTGCTGCTCCTCGCCGGACTGGTGATCTTCGCCCGCAAGGCCCGTCGCCGCGACCCGGCCTGACCCGGCGGAACGATTCCGGCCCGGCCACTGTTTCATCGTCCGAGGACGATTCCTCACCGCAACCCGAGACGACCAGACACGAAGAGGCCCAGGAAACCATCATGAGCACTCCGAATGCACCCAGCGGCGCCGTCCATGACGTGATCATCATCGGATCCGGACCTGCGGGACTCACGGCCGCCATCTACTCCGCTCGCGCCAGTCTCGACCCGCTCGTCATCGAAGGCGAGCCGTCCTCGACCACCGATACCCCCGGGGGGCAACTCATGCTCACCACGGAGGTGGAGAACTTCCCCGGCTTCCCCGATGGGGTGATGGGTCCGGCACTGATGACCGGCATGCGGGAGCAGGCGCTCCGCTTCGGCGCCCACATCCGGACGGAGAAGGTCACCAAGGTCGACCTGTCCGCCCGGCCGTTCGGTGTCTGGGTCGGCGACGCCGAGGCCCCCGAGCCCACCTACCGCGGTCGCACCGTCATCGTCTCCACCGGTGCCCAGTCCCTCATGTTGAACCTCCCCCGGGAGAACGAACTCATCGGGCACGGCGTGTCGACCTGCGCCACCTGCGACGGCTTCTTCTTCCGTGACCAGGAGATCGTGGTCGTGGGCGGTGGTGACTCGGCGATCGAGGAGGCCACCTTCCTCACCAAGTTCGCCACGAAGGTGACGCTCGTGCACCGGCGCGACGAACTGCGGGCCTCCAAGATCATGCAAGACCGCGCCCGTAAGAACGACAAGATCTCGTTCCTGTGGAACACCGTGGTGGAGGAGTACCTCGGCGACACCAAGCTCGAGGGAATCTGCGTCCGGAACCTCGAGACCGACGAGGTGTCCGAGATGCCCGTGACCGGCGTGTTCATCGCCATCGGTCACCGACCCAACACCGACCTGTTCAAGGGTCAGTTGGCCATGGAGGACAACGGCTACCTCATCACGGGCGCGTCGGGTACCGAGATGGAGTCGGCCACTGACGTCGACGGCGTCTTCGCCTGCGGAGACGTCCAGGATCACGTGTACCGCCAGGCCATCACGGCCGCCGGATCGGGCTGCATGGCGGCCATCGACGCCGAGCGGTGGCTCGAGTCCACGGGTGACATCGACGAACAACGGACAGAGACCGACTGGTAGACCGCGTCGCGGCCCGGCGGGAATGTCCGGACGACCGCACCGGTTCACCTAGCAGCAGTATCCGACACCCTGTACCCGAGACAACGAGAAGGACTCCTGCCATGGCCGCACAAGCCGTCACCGACGCCACCTTCGACGAGACCATCGGCGCAGCCGATGAGGCCGTCATCGTCGACTTCTGGGCCGAGTGGTGCGGGCCCTGCAAGATGATCGCCCCCATCCTGGACGAGATCGCCGAAGAGCAGGCCGGCAAGGTCAAGGTCGTCAAGCTGAACGTCGACGAGAACCAGGACACGGCCCGGCGCTTCGACGTGATGTCGATCCCGACGCTCATCGTCTTCAAGGACGGCCTGCCGGCCAAGAAGATGATCGGCGCCAAGGGCAAGGGTGCCCTGCTCGAGGACCTGGCCGAGTTTCTGTAGCCCGGGTTCCTGTCGGCCCGGATTCCTGTCGGCCCGGGTTCCTGTCAGCCCGTCCATCAGCGCATCAGCCGACCGAGGGGTGGGCTGGGGACAGGAGGACGGCGTTTCCACATTGGCTGTTACCGGCGGTAGGCCCGAGTTTTCGGGGCGTTCCGGTGCCGTGCCGATGGTTTGTCCACAGTCTGTCCCCAGCTGTGGAGACTCGATGTTGACTCGACCGTGGTGGTCCAGTCGAGGGTGAGCCGGCTTCGGCCGGTCAACCCCCGACCATGGCTCGATAGATCCGCTCGAGGTCGGCCAGGTCGGCGAACTCCACCACCAACCGCCCTCGTCCGGCGCCGGCGCTGATCGAGACGCGCGTGTCGAGGTGATCGGCGAGCAGCTGCTCGAGCTCGAGGAACCCGGGCTCGGTGAGCTTCTGGCGCGAGGGGACGCTCCGGCCATCGGGCTCGGACGGCGACGCCGGACGAGCGGTGGAATCCTCAGCAGGCTCGTCGCCGCCGGCGCGGGCACGGACGGCGTCTTCGGTCTCGCGCACCGACAGCCCGTCGCGCAGGATGCGTTGGGCCAGGGCGGCCTGGTAGGACCGATCTGGCGTCCCGAGCAGGGCCCGGGCGTGGCCGGCAGTCAGCTGGTCGTCGGCCACGAGCGCCTGGATGCCCGGCGGGAGTTGGAACAGGCGCAGGGTGTTCGAGATCGCGGCCCGGCTCTTGCCCACCCGCTTCGCCACCTGCTCCTGTGTCAGACCGAAGTCCTCCACCAACTGCTGGTACGCGCCGGCTTCCTCCATCGCGTTCAGGTCGGCGCGGTGCAGATTCTCGACCAGGGCCTGCTCGAGCAACTCGGCGTCGGTGTCGGCGTCGCGGACCACGATCGGAATCGTCTGCAATCCTGCCCGCTTGGCCGCCCGCCAGCGCCGCTCGCCCGCGATGAGCTCGAAACGACCATCGCTCGCGCTGCGCACCAGGATCGGCTGCAGGACGCCCATCTCGGTGATCGAGGCGGTGAGACCGGCCAGCGATTCCTCGTCGAAGTGGGTCCGGGGCTGGCGCGGGTTGGGTGTCACCGCGGCGATCGGCACCTCCCGTTGGCCTCCGGCCTCGCCACCGCCGGCCGATTCGGTGTACTCCGTCGGGATCAGGGACCCGAGGCCCCGTCCCAATCCAGACTTGCGACTCATCGCACCCCCTGTGCAGCATCGGCCAGGGTGACCGATGGAAAGCTCTTGTGATCACCCACGGGCACCGCCGCTGACCTCCCGCGCCAGTTCCCGATAGGCGATCGCCCCTCGAGAGCGGGGGTCGAATGCCAGGATGGGCTGGCCGTAGGACGGTGCCTCCGACAGGCGGACGGTGCGGGGCACAACGATGCGGCACACCTTGTCGCCGAAGTGGTTCCGGACCTCGGACACGACCTGGTCCGCGAGCTTCGTCCGGGCGTCGTACATCACGCACACGAAGGTCGAGACCTCGAGCGTCTGATTGAGATTGCGCTGCACGAGCGCCACGTTGCGGAGCAACTGCCCGAGCCCCTCGAGGGCGTAGTACTCGCACTGGATGGGGACCAGGACCTCGCCGGCGGCGGCCAGGCCGTTGACGGTGAGCAGCCCCAGCGACGGCGGGCAGTCGATGAGGACGTAGTCGTAGTCGTCCTCCACCTCGGCCAGGGCATGCTTGAGCCGAAGCTCCCGGGAGAACGCGGGGACGAGCTCGATCTCCGCCCCGGCGAGGTCGAGGCTGGAGGGGGCCACGAAGAGATTCTTCATGGCGGTGGCCTCGATCGTGTCATCGATGCTGGCCTCGTGGATCACCACGTCATACATCGACAGCTGCAGATCCCGGATGTTGATCCCCAGACCCGTACTGGCGTTGCCCTGGGGATCGAGATCCACGACCAGGGTGCGGTAGCCCACCTCGGCGAGGGCTGCACCGAGGTTCACGGCGGTCGTGGTCTTGCCCACGCCACCCTTCTGGTTGGCCACCGCCATGATGCGGGGCAACGCGTTGCCCGCGGCATCGCGACGACCGGTCGCCGGGCTGGCACTGGTCGCGGCTGGGCGGTCGGGCTCGTGCGTTCCCCCCGGGGGGTCGAGCGAGGGAAGCTTGTCCATACCCGGGAGGCCTCCCGTTGCCTCGACGGGCATCGTCGGAGGACGGGATGTCGGAGGACGGGGGGCGCGCTCCCGCTCGACACCATCCGGCTCGACACCATCCGGCTCGGCAACCGCAGGGTCCAGTTCCTCGCGGGCCGGTTCCTCCCCATCCTCGGGGTTCCGCAGCGAGTCGAAGATCGCAGAACCGCGGGTCAGGGCGGAGTCGGGGTCAGACACGTCCCCATGGTGCTCGTCGCGATGGCCCAGGGTCAAGAATCACTTGAGTGTTTCACGTGGAACGGACATCCGGAACCCCCACGGGTGTTTCACGTGAAACATCCGAGCGCAGGCCCAGCGCCGTGTTTCACGTGAAACACCGGCACACGTGAACACCGGCACACGTGAACACCACTGTCGGCCCATGGGCCGAGGCACCGACCCGAGGCTGGGTCACGGTTCAGAACAAGGGACGCTTGGCGGGAATCCCGGCACGACGGGGAACGGTGGGAGGAGGCGACTCGAGCAACTGCAGCCGTTGCATCTGAACTCGGTCATCAGCAGGGGACGGCAGGGCGTGGAGCCCGAGGAGCCGAAGTCCCTCGGTCGGCCATCGGTCGGCGGTGGCCGCCGGCGGATCGGTGACCACCAGGACTCCGCCGGCCCGAAGGAACCCCACACCGCACTCCGCCGTGGTCGCCGGCGGCCCGAAGGAGCGGGCCACCACCAGATCGGCCCACCCCCGCCACCGTTGGTCGCGGGCCACGTCTTCGGCCCGGCCGTGGACGACGGTGATGCGGTCAGACCATCCGAGTGCGCCCACGGCCCGCTCGAGCAGTTGCACCCGGCGACGGGCGCTGTCGACCAACAACCACTGGGAGGCGGGCCAGAGGCCGGCGAGAGCCAGTCCGGGGATCCCGGCGCCCGACCCGAGATCGACGGCGTGGTCCGGCGCGCCGATCTGGGCTCCGAGGGCGAGGCTGTGTTCGAGGTGTTGTGCAACCGGCCCGGGGCCGACGGCGGACAGGCGCTGTCCATCGCGCCAGACGTCCAAGAGGAGGGCCTGCCACCCGGCGAGGCGGCCCGTGTCGGCGAAACCGTCCGTCATCGATCGCGTCCGGACGGTGGGCCCGTCAGGCGTCGGCGTGGATGACGACGTGGCGCTGACGGTCCTCGCCGCGGCTCTCGGTGGAGACGCCATCGATCTCGTTCACGGCATCGTGCACGATCTTGCGGTCGGGAGGAGACATGGGCTCCAGCGCAACCGACTCACCCGTGTCCAGGACCTTGTCGGCGATCTGGCTGACGAAGCGGATCAAGGCCTCCTTGCGTCGGGCGCGGTAGCCGGCCACGTCGACCCGGAGCCTGCCCTCGAGACGGCCGGCGTGCTGCTGCGCCACTGCGGTCCGCGTCAACTCGGTGATGGAGGACAGCGTGGTGCCCCGCGGTCCGACCAACAGCCCGAGGTCGTCGCCCTCGACGTGGATCTCGACGGTGTCGTCGTCCTCACGATCGGCCGAGACGTCGGCATCGAAGCCAAACGCCTCGATCAGACCGGTGACGAAGTCGACCGCGGTGGGCTCCTGCTCATCGAGGGTGATGTCGCTCATGGCTGCTGCTCCTCTCGCCCCGGATGACCGGGGCGGCTGGCGGGTTTCGGATTTGGCTGCGTTCCCGGGGCGCCCGGCGTCGCCGCGGGCGCGGCCGGGAGCGGGGGCCTCGGCGGGCTCGCCCGGGCCGGGCTCGGTTGCGCCGGTCTCGACCGAGTTGGCGGGCTGGCGAGGCTCGGTGCGTTCGCCACGTGATCGAGAGGA
>JBPPNA010000087.1:0-18929 GCA_051306355.1 Acidimicrobiales bacterium
CTACGACGAGGCGCTCGACCTCATGGCCATGCACCGCGATGCCGGCCGCAAGGTGTTCATCGTGTCGGCCTCACCGGAGGAGATCGTCGCCCCGCTCGCCCAGTTCCTGGGCGCGGATGAGGCGATCGCCACCCAGGCCGTGCTCGACGAGCACGGTTGCTACACCGGCGAGGTCGAGCGGTACTGCTACGGCCCGGAGAAGGTGGCGGTGCTCGAGCAGCTCGCCGAGCGCGACGGCATCGACCTCTCGGCCTCCTACGCCTACTCGGACTCGGCCACCGACGCCCCCATGCTGTCGGCGGTCGGCCACCCCGTGGCCGTGAACCCCGACCGCGAGCTGCTGCGCATGGCTCGCGACAAGGGGTGGGAGATCGTCTACTTCTCGCATCGGGTGCCGCTGCGTGAGCGGGTGGCCATCCCCTCGGCGACCACCGTCGGCGTGAGCACCGTCGTGGCCGGCGCCGCTGCTGGTGGCACTGCGCTCGGGTGGTGGCTCTGGCAGGAGCGCCGTCGCCGCGCGCCGACGTTGTTGCGACGACCGGCGCCGACGATCGGCCCCTGGCCCGGGCGGCTCCGGTGGCGCGGCGCGGTGTGGCCGTCCGCCGTGTCCGGGCGCCGGCGACCGTGGAGCTCGGAGGCCTTGGTCGACCGCCTCGGCTCACCGATGGCGGCGCTCAGACGTGCTGGGCCTTCTTGGCTGCGAGCCGAGCGAGGTAGATGAGGGCGGCGATGAGCACGAGCTTCTTCATGGTGGCCGCACCCTAGGCGCCTAGGGTGCGCCACGGAGGTGTCCGAGTACCTGGTGGGCTCCGCCGCCTTCAAAGCGGTTGGCACGGGCGATCCCCGTGCGGCGGGTTCGATTCCCGTCCACCTCCGCCACACGACCCCGCCCGCCCGGCGGGGTCGTACGCGTTCGCCGTGTCGAATCGACCCTGCGACGGCTCGACGGAGAGCCCCGTCTGCGGAATCGGTCTACGAAACGGTGCAGTCGAGGGTCTCGGGGTGGCAAGCCACGACGGTCTCGCCGCCACCGGCGACGTCGATGATGGTGCGGGTCACGAAGGTGCCACCGCCATCGAAGAACTGCTCGGCGAGGACGTCGTAGGTGCCGTCGTCCAGGCCTTCGAACGTGATCCGGTTCCCGTCGATCGTGACCGGACCGGCCACGAGCGAGCCGTCGGCCGAACGGAGCGTCACGGTCCGAGCGGCCCCCTCGGTGGCGGTGGCGTCGACGTGGATGGTGCCGGTGATCATCACGGCGGGCTCCTCGGCCAGGACGGGCGGCGGCGTCGTCGGGGCTGGCGTCGTCGGGGCTGGCGTCGCGGGGTCTGGCGTCGCAGTGACGGGCGTCGTGTATGCCGGCTCTGGCGTGGCGTGTGTCGCGGCCACGTCGACAGGTGTGAGGGGGCTGGTGGCCGCGTCGATCGGTTCGCTGGCCGCCGCCACCAAGACCGTGGGGACGTCGAGCGCGTCGACCGGCCACAGGTGCTGGCCCACGGCGGCGATGGGGGACCGGCCGTCGATGTCGCCGGTCGAGGCGCCGGCGGGGCCCACGGCGATCGAGGTGCCCACGGTCAGGGTGGCGGTCAAGACGGTCAAGACGGCAGTCAGGACGGCGGCGAGGGCGAGGCGGGCTCGGGGGCGACGGGTCATGGTGTGACTGTATGAACGCTCTCCGTGGTGGAATAGGGCGGCAAAGGGACGATCCAGCAGATCCAGTACGGATTCTGTTCGTTGCGCGCGCTCTGCGTCCGAAACCGCACCGATCGGAGGGATGTGACTGCAGAGCGCGCGCTCCGGCGGAGCGCCCGGACGCTGCTGCCTCGGTCAGACAACGAGGAGACTGCGCGCGTCGACCTCGAGGCTCGGGTGGCGCAGCTTGCTGATGGCCCGGGCCTCGATCTGGCGGATGCGCTCCCGCGTGAGGCGGAACTGGGCCCCCACCTCCTCGAGGGTGCGGGGCTCGCCCCGGTCGAGGCCGTAGCGCATGCGCAGCACCTCCCGCTCTCGGGGTTCGAGGTGGGCGAGCATCCGTGTGATCTGGTCGGGGAGCAGGGCGGCGGCCACCGCATCGAAGGGTGCGATCGCAGAGACATCTTCGATCAGGTCGCCGAGCTCGGCTTCCCCCTCGTCGCTCACCGGCTCTGACAGGGAGATGGGCTCGGAGGAGAACCGGAGCGCTTCGCTCACCTTCTCGACCGTGAGCTCGAGCTCGGCCGACAGTTCGGCCACGTCGGCGGGTCGCCCCAGCTGGTTCTCGATCTGGACCCGTGCGTTGCGGAGCTGCGTCACGAGGTCGCCGGCGTGGACCGGCAGCCGGATGGTGCGGCCGGTGTTGGCGATGCCTCGGGTGATCGCCTGGCGGATCCACCACGTGGCGTAGGTGGAGAACTTGAAGCCCTTGCGCCAGTCGAACTTCTCGACCGCGTGCATCAGTCCCAGGTTGCCCTCCTGGACGAGATCGAGGAGGGGCAGTCCACTGGCCTGGTACCGCTTGGCGATCGAGACCACCAGCCGGAGGTTCGACACGATGAACAGTCGCTCGGCGTCCGCACCCCGCCGGACGAGGCGCCGCAGCGCCGCTCGCTCGGTCGGAGAGGTGGCGGGATCGCCGAGCCGGGCGGCAGCACGGGCGCCGTCTTCGATGCGTTGGGCGAGACGGACCTCGTCGTCCTTCGAGAGGAGTGGGTGGCGGCCGATCTCGCTCAGGTAGAGACGGACGAGATCCTCGTCCTCACGATCTCCCGGATCGTTCGCCACATCCGCGCTCTTCCTGCCAGCGGTCTCAGTGCAAACATACAATTGCGGTCAAGATCGCGGTCCGGACGTTCACAGAACTGCAACGGGGGGTGCCAGCGATGTCTGGTGGTGAGGTCGGCGATGTCGAGGTCGTGGTGGTGACCATGGCCTTCGACGCGGCCGACGCCGACACGCTCCTGTCGGTGCTGGCGAAGTACGTGGTGCTCACCCGGGGCCAGCCAGGGTGTCGCAACATCGATCTGTGTGCGTCGATCACCACGCCCGAGCGGATCGTCATCGTGCAGAAGTGGGGATCGGCCGAAGCCCAGGCCGCGCACTTCGACTCGCCGGAGATGGTGGAGATGGCGGCGGCCTGCGCCGGTCTGCTCACGGGGCCACCGGCCATCGACCTCCTCGAGGGGATCTCGGCCCACGACCTGGCCTGATCAACCGGGCGCGGCGATCCGGTACAGGACTTTGATCGCACTGATGGCCGGCCCCGCTCACGGGCCGGAGGCTATGCCGGCTTGCGGTCGAGCGTGCCCGGGTTCTGGGCCGCCGTGCGGTCGCTGATGTCGGTGATGTCGGCCCAGGTCATCGACTCGGTGTGCCACAGCGTCTCGAACGCCTGGTCGGCGGCATCCGTGAACCCGTGGCGGTTGCGGAACGCGTACAACCAGCGCTGTCGGTTGGCCGGGTACCCCATGCGGGACAACCGACCGATGGTGTGGATCTCCCATGCCACCCGATGGGGGACGGCGAGCGTGTCGTCGCCGTCGGGTTCACCGAAGTCCGGATTGCGACGGTCCTTGGCGCGGAGGAGATGGCGGCCGAGCACGTCGGTGGCGATCTCGTGGCTGAACTTGCGCAGCCGCTTCGGGTCCTCGAGCGCACCGGACTCGGTGGCCAGGACGAGCGGATCGACCGAGGTCAACTCGGTGTGGCCCAGGGCCTGGGTCTCGTCGACCTCGATGCGGATGTCTCCCTCGAGACCGATGGCCGCGGCGAGCTCGTCGGCCAGCTCGGCGATGCAGCGGGCGTCGAAGTCGACGTAGCTGAACTCGGCCGGTTCGACCGTGGTGGTCATGCGCTGGGCGTCGCCGAGGCGTTGGCTTCCCTGGCCAGACGACCTCGCTCCTCGACCTCGGCGCGGGCCTCGCGCGACAGCTCGGCGATCTCGGCCATCTCGTCATCGTCGAAGCCGGCCAGCTCACGGAACCGCCGGGCCAGCTGCACCGGGTTGTCGTCGTCCTCGCCCCGGAAGCCGCCGAAGGAGAACAGCTTGTCGACGACGCGCTGGAACTCGAGGGCCCGCTTCTGGCGTTCCTTGTCGTTGACGGTCAGCTTGCGCAGCCAGTCGGAGCCCATCTTCACGTGGGTCACCTCGTCGGCCAGCATCCAGTCCTCACAGAACTCGAGCACCGGGTCGCCGGCGAGGTCGCCGAACTCGCGCATGGTGTTGAACACGTCGATGGCCAGACCCTCGAGGGCGCGGTTCACGCCGGTGAGACGCAGCACGGGGTCGGGGTTGCAGGCGGCCTGGAACAGGAAGGCGTTCTCGGAGAACTCGCCGATCCCGGTACCCATCCAGTCGGACAGCTTCACGCTGATCTCGCAGTGCCGAGCCTCGTCCCAGCACTGGCGGGCCATGTCGAGCTTCAATTCGAACGGCACGTCGTCGTCGTCCATCTTCCCGGTGCTGGGCCCGACCTCGAAGTCGTAGCACGTGCGACCGGCGCCCTCGAGGGCCTGGATCTCGCCGACGAAGATGCCGTGCATCAGGGCTCGGGCGGCGTCGGGCGCGTCGGGACGGTCGGGGGTGAGGCGACCGTTGCGTCGGCGGGCCTTGGGGTCCTCGGGTTCGGCGTTGCGCGGGTCGGCGATCCGCTCCATCATGTCGGCCCGTTCGAAGCGGTCGTCGCGGGCCAGTTCCTCGGGGGAGAGCAGCTTCTTCATCGTTGGTGCATCCTTCGAATCGTGGCTCGGGCTAGGCCGTGCCGTTGGTTCTGACCGGGGTGGCGCCGGCCATGTCGCCGGAGATGTCATAGGCGTCGCCGATGGTGCCGGGGCCGCAGATGCCGCCGGCGGCGACGAGGAGTTCCTCGAGGCGCGCCTGGTGGTCGGCGGCTCGCTGCACCTCCTGCGGTGTCTCGATGAGGGAGGTCAACATGAGGGTGCCGTCGGTCCAGTCGGCGATCTCGTCGGCGATGGCGAACTGCAGGGATCGGATGGTGGGGGCGTCGGTGATGGTCGACGTGTTGTTGAGGTGGTAGGTGTATGCCGCCACCTTGTGGGGGATGAGGACCCGGTAGACGCCGACCAGCTTTTCGATGGTCTGTTCGTGCTCGCCCGGTTCGGCCACGGCGTCCATGAACGCCACGACCTCGTCGTTGGCGGGGAGCGTGAGACGATCGGGATTCATCTCCCGCAGCTCCGGGAGGCGCTTGTGCCACAGCTCGGCATGCCAGGCGTGGTGGTAGCAGTGCGTGCCGAGGCGCATCTTGATGTCGAGTTCGGGCACGGTGGCCACCCAGCCGCCCAACGCCTCGAACAGCTTCATCTCGATCCACTTGTACTGCCCGACACGGGCTGCGGTCTCCTCGACGCTGAACGCCCCGGGCAGCTCGCGCCGATCCCACGGCGCGAACGGTGCTCGAGGCTTCTTCGAATCGGCCACGCAGATCCCCCTGTGATGATAACGATCGCTATCAGACTACGTCTCCCACCGGCTCTATCGTCAAGGGGGTGCCGTCGTCGTCGCGTCCCGCCGTCGTCCTGCTCTCCGGCGGGCTCGACTCGGCCACCTGCCTGGCCATCGCCCGAGACGAGGGATACGCGTCCCACGCCATGAGCTTCCGCTACGGCCAACGCCACGCCCACGAGCTGGCCGCTGCCGCTCGGGTGGTGGCGGCTGTCGGCGCCGTCGAGCACCGCATCGTCGACATCGACCTCGCCGCCTTCGGGGGATCGAGCCTGCTGGGCGACGGCGACATCCCCAAGGAGCGCGACGACGAGTCGATCGGCTCCGGAATCCCGTCCACCTACGTGCCCGCCCGCAACACCATCTTCCTCTCCTACGCCCTGGCCTGGGCCGAGGTGCTCGGTGCCAACGACATCTTCATCGGCGTGAACGCCCTCGACTACTCCGGATACCCGGACTGCCGACCTGAGTTCATCGCCGCCTTCGAGGCCGTGGCCAACGCCGGCACCCGGACGGGCACGGTGGGCGACGGCTACCGCATCCGCACCCCGCTCATCGATCTCACCAAGGCGCAGATCATCGAGCGGGGTACTGCGCTCGGCGTCGACTACGGCCTCACCGTCACCTGTTACGACCCGACCGACCAGGGGGCGTGCGGGGCCTGCGACGCCTGCACCCTGCGCCGGCAGGGCTTCGAGCGTTCCGATGTTCCCGACCCCACCGTCTATCGATGAATCCCAACCGAGAGAACGCCGTCCGGTGAGCACCTATGCCGTGAAGGAGACGTTCCGCACCCTGCAGGGGGAGGGGCGCAACGCCGGCCGGGTCGCCGTGTTCCTCCGCTTCTCGCGCTGCAACCTCTGGTCGGGTCACGAGCGAGACCGCACCACTGCCGTTTGCCGGTTCTGCGACACCGACTTCGTCGGGACCGATGGTCCGGGGGGCGGCCTCTTCCGAACTGCCACCGCCCTGGCCGACCACGTCCTGGCCACCTGGGGTGACCACGCCGACGAGCGCTTCGTCGTCTGCACCGGCGGGGAGCCGGCGCTGCAACTCGACGCCGATCTGGTGGACGCCCTCCACGAGCGCGACTTCGAGATCGCCGTCGAGACCAACGGCACGCTCGCACTACCCGCAGGCATCGACTGGGTGTGCATGAGCCCGAAGGCCGGCACCGAGCTGGTGGTGACCAGCGGCGATGAGTGCAAGATCGTGTTCCCGCAGGCTGGCGTCGACCCCGTCGACTTCGAGGACCTGGCGTTTGATCACCTCCTGCTGTCTCCCATGGACGGACCCGACGTGGCTGCAGCCACTGCGGCCGCCATCGAGTACTGCCTCGCCCATCCCCGGTGGCGGCTCAGTCTCCAGACCCACAAGATGCTGGGCATCCCGTGAGACCGGCTCTGCTCCAGCGGGCACGCATGGAAACCCTCGTCGGACACCATCTTGCTGGGCGACCACTGCGGGGTCGCCTCCGCTGCCAGCGAGGTCAGCGCCTACGGTCTCGGCCATGACGGAGACGCAGTCGGACGAGCCGATCGACAACGAGACGGAGAAGCAGCAGTACCGCCAGTCGCGGTTCACCCGTCCGGCGGGGGCGTGCGAGATCATCCTCGTCCGCCACGGCGAATCACAACCTGCCGATCCCGATCGTCCCTTCCCGCTCGTCGACGGCCAGGGCGACCCGCCGCTGCACCAGCCCGATGGTGTCGACCAGGCCGAGCGGGCCTGTCGCCGCTTGATCGAGTCGGGCGAGGAGTGGGCTGCGGTGTACGTCACCACCCTCCAGCGGACGCACCAGACGGCGGACGTCCTCCTCGAACACCTGGGAATCGAGCCCGTCGTCGAGCCGGACCTGCGCGAGGTGTTCCTCGGCGACTGGGAAGGTGGCGAGTTCCGCAAGCGGGTGGCCGACAGGGACCCGATCCTCGTGCAGATGCGGGAGAAGGGTTCGTGGGAGGTGATTCCCGGCGCCGAGTCGGCTGGCGACTTCTCGACGCGGGTACGCCGGGGGATCGAGCGCATCGCCGACCAGCATCCCGACCAGACGGTGGCGGTGTTCACCCACGGTGGGGTGATCGGCCAGATCATGACCGAGGCCACCGGCGCCGACGGCTTCGCCTTCACGGGGTCCGACAACTGCGGCATCAGCCACATCGTGGTGACCGAGGATCAGTGGGTCGTTCGCGCCTGGAACGACACCGGGCACCTCGCCAACCGCTTCACCTTCGACCCCGAACCGCTCATCTGAGATGCAGCTGCAGAAGGAGTTCGGCTTCGAATCGGCGCACTCCCTGCCCAACGTCCCCGAGGGTCACAAGTGCGCCCGGGTGCATGGACACAGCTTCCGGGTCGTGGTGTGCGTCGAGGGCCCGGTCGGCGAGACGTCGGGGTGGGTCATGGACTTCGCCGACCTGAAGGCGGCGGTGGCGCCCACCATCGACGCCCTCGACCACCGCTACCTCAACGATCTCGAGGGCCTCGACAACCCGACCAGTGAACGGATCGCTGTGTGGATCTGGGAACGCATCGAGCCCGACCTGCCCGGGCTGGCGTCGGTCGAGGTGCGTGAGACCTGCACCAGCTCCTGCACGTATCGCGGCAGGTGACGGGCTCGTAGCCTGGGGCGATGGCCGCAGAGTCTGCTCCCGACGACCTCACCCTTCTGGGCCGCGACCACAAGGGTCCGGTCGAGCACGTGGAGACCTTCCCTGCGCCCGAGGGTTGCACGAAGGTCGTGTTCACCACCGACGAGGTGGCGTCGCTGTGCCCGGTCACCGAGCAGCCCGACATCTCCTCGGTCCGCGTCGAGTACGTGCCCGACGAGCGGTGCATCGAGTCGAAGTCGTTGAAGCTCTACCTGTGGGGTTTCCGCGACCGACAGGTCTTCGCCGAGGCATTGGCCGTGGAGATCGCCGACGAGGTGTGGGCGACGGTGCAACCGGAGTCGGTCGATGTCGTCGTCACCCAACACGCACGCGGTGGCATCATCACGGAGACGCATGCATCCCATCCCCGCTGATGGCCGCCTGCTCGCACAGACCGCTCCGCGATCACGCGAGCATGGCGTCGTCGACGCTGATGCAGGTGCCGTTCACGCGGTCGGCCTCGTCGCTGGCCAGGTAGACGAACGTGTGGGCGATGTCGTGGGGGTCGAGCTCGCCGTCGAAGGCCATGATCCGCTCCACCAACGAGAAGTCGCCACCGTCTGGTAACCGGAAGCTGCCGATCATCGGGGTCTTCACGCCGGCCGGTGCCACGCAGTTGCACCGGATGCCCTGGCGTCCGTACTCGACGGCGATGGCCTTGGTGAACCCGAGGACGCCGGCTTTCGAAGCGCCGTAGGCGGACGCCCACGGCGATGCTCGGAACGCCGCACTGGACGCAGTGTTGAGGATCGAGCCCGCGCCCTGGTCGAGCATCACGGGAAGCGCGGCTCGCGTCATCTTGAAGGTGCCCGTCAGGTTGACGCCGATCACGAGGTCCCACTCGTCGTCGGTGACCTCGTGGGTGTTCTCGAACCGCAGGATCCCGGCGATGTTGGCCAGCACGTCGAGCCGTCCGAAGCGGGTCACCGCCGTGGCGACGGCCTCGCCGACCGCGGTGGTGTCGCTCACGTCGCAGGCCACTCCGACGGCGCGATCTCCCAGTCCGCCGGCCACCTCGTCGACCCCGTCCTGGGAGAGATCGACGAGGACGACGGATGCACCGGCCTCGGCGTACCGCTCCGCGGTGGCCCGCCCGATTCCCGATGCTGCGCCGGTGACGAGTGCGACCTTGCCGTCGAGGGAGAACATGGCGAGAAACTAGAACGTGTTCTAGAGCGGGCGCCACCCGCTGTCCTGCGTGGGGGAGGGGGATCAGGCGGGGTATCAGCCGGCGAGCAGGGCGTGGAGCTCGTCGACGGCGACCACCGGGTCCTCCACCAGGATCGTCGAGAGGCCGGCCAACCGGGCGCCGGCGCAGTTGCCGGGATGGTCGTCGAGGAAGACGGTGCGGGCCGGCTCGATCCCGCCGAGGCGCTGGAGTGCGAGGGTGTACACGGCCGGGTTCGGCTTGCGGAGCCCGACCTCGGAGCTGTCGATGACGTCGTCGAACAGCTCGTCGAGGGGCAGGAGCGGGCGCCACGAGTCGCGCCCCTCCGCGATGTTGTTGGTGAGCAGCGAGGTCCGGTAGCCGTCGGCGCGGAGCTGGCGAGCAGCCTCGACCATCACGTCGTGGACTTCGAGCTCGCCGAGCATCTTGACCATGAACGACAGATCCAGGCCGAGCCCGTCGGACTCCGCCCGGGCCATGGTGTCGGTGACCCAGTCCAGGATCCCGATCTCGCCCCGCTCGGCTCGGTGCCACGCATGATCGGTGTCCTCGGCGTACGGGCCCAGCAGGTACTCGATGAACTCGTCCTCGCTCATCCCGTGACCGGAGGCGTACTCGCCGATCACGCTGAAGGCCGATGAGACCATGACGCCGGAGAAGTCGAAGATGATGGCATCGAATCCCTGGCGCACGTGCGGACCCTACGTCGCGCCCGGATCGAGCCGCAGCTGGCGGGTAGGTCCGCCGCCCCTGATCGAGGAGGTCGCTGACACAACGGGGATCCGGACACCGGAATCTCGGCCGCGGGTCGTAGGATCGCGCCGTGGCGGCACGGGGACGGGTGTGGCGGTCGGTGACCGCGGTGCTCGTCGGGGTGCTCGCAGTCCTCGGAACCATCGTGGGGACCGACGACTGGTTCCCCTTCACGCCGATGAGCCAGTACGCGTACGCCGTCGATCCTGACGGTCGGACCTCCACCCACGTGGTCGAGGCGATCGGCCTCGACGGGCACCCGGTGCCGATCACCTACCACGACCTCGACATGCGCCCGGCCGAGCTGGAGGGTCTGCTGCGCCCGCTCGCCACCCGCTCCGAGCGCCTCGGTGCGGTGCTGGCCACGTTCCGCCTGCGACGCCCCGATGCGCCGCCCACCGTCGGCATCCGATACCTCCGTACCGTCGTGCAACTGGACGATCGTCGGCCCATCGAGGCGAGGGTCGTCGAACTCGGTCGCTTCGAGGACCGGACGTGACGGCGCCTGCGAGGGCGGGCCGCTGGAAGGGCGGTTGGGACCGCTTCTGGTTCGCTCCCGTGCCCGCAGCTCGGTTCGAGGTCTTCCGTCGGCTGCTCTATGCCTACCTCTGGCTCGACGTCTTCCTCGTCACCCCGTTCGTTCGCCAGCGGGGATCCGCCGATGTCGGCCTGTACGAGCCGCTGCTGATCGGTCGTCTGCTCCCGGTGCCGCTGCCCACCGATCTCGTGGTCGCGGCCACGATGTGGACGGTGCTGGTGGGTGCCGCCATCGGCATGGCCGGTCGGTCACCGCGCCTCGTCGGCGCGATCACCGCCAGTGCGTACCTGCAGTGGATGCTCGTGGCTTTCTCCTACGGCAAGGTGAATCACGACCGCTTCCCGCTGCTCGTGGCGCTGTTCGTGGCCGCCACCGTCGACCGGATCGATCTCGGCGATCGCCGGCCATCGGTCCCCTCCGGTTGGGCACTCCAGATGGTCCGCGTCTCGGTCGTCGCCGTCTACTTCCTGTCGGTCGTGGCCAAGGTCCGCTTCGGGGGTTGGCTGTGGGCCAACTCGGCCACGCTCACCCAGGCCTTGATCCGTCGTGGGACGTTCCTGGGGCGGGAGCTGATCGAGCACCCGAACGTGGTCGTCGTGTCGCAGTGGGCCGCGGTCGCCTTCGAGGTCACCTCGCCGCTGCTCCTCGTGCGCCATCGGGCCCGATGGGTGTGGTGGGCCCTCGCGGTCGTCTTCCACCTGGTGACGTTCGGGCTGCTGTCGATCGCCTTCTACCCGCAGCTCGTCTGCCTCCTCGCCTTCCTCCCGCTGGAACGGCTGGTGGGGACGAGGACCCGGGTGACTCAGCCGGCGGCGCGGAAGGCGTCCACCACCCTGGCCCGCCAGTCGGCCAACGCCGGGGACTGATCCTTCGTCGACTTCCCCAGACGGACCACGACGAGGTCCAGGACCGGGCACACCAGGATCGACTGGCCCTCGTGGCCGTTGGCCCAGAACGTGCCGAGGTCATCACCGACGACCCACCAGTGGGCTCCGTAGAGGCGGTCGTCCTCCGGATCGACCGAGCGCGGTCGACGGCCGTGGTCGGCCCAGCCCTCCGGCAGCACGCGGGTGCCGCCCCACGTCCCGTCACGGAGGTACAGATACCCGAACCGGGCCATGTCCCGAGCGGTGGCCCATACGAAGGAGGAGGCGACCCACGTCCCGGCCTCGTCGAAGCGTGGATCGGCGGAGCACATGCCGATCGGCCCGAAGAGGCGGTCGTGGAGGAACTCCCGGTAGGGCTCCTCTCCGCCGAGCTCGCGGCGGACGATGGCGGAGATCACGTTGGACGTGCCGGAGGAGTAGTTGAACACCGTTCCCGGCTCGTGGGCGAGCGGCCGAGCGGCGGTGAACGCGGCGGTGTCGGCCGTGCCCGACCCGAAGAGCATGTCCATGACGTGCGACCGGCCGGCGTCGTCGTAGTCCTCGACGAAGTCGAGCCCGTCGCGCATGGCGAGCAGGTGCTCGAGGGAGATGGCCGACCGGGGATCGTTGTTCGTCTGCCACTCCGGTACGGGGGCAGGCGCGTCGAGGACGAGACGGCCTTCATCGACGAGCATGCCGACCACGGCATGGAGCATCGACTTGGCCATCGACCACGAGATCAGGGGGGTGTCGCTGGTGACGGGCTCGTCGGTGACCTCACCCCAGACGTCGGTGCGGTCGCCGTAGCGCTCGGCCACCAGGCGGCCCCCGTGCACCACGACCACGGCACGGCTACGAGCCAGCGGTCCGTCGGGGTCCATGATCTCCTCGAGCAGCGGCTCGAGGTCGACACCGTCCGGAACGGCTCCCTCAGGCCACGCCTCGGTCGGCCAGTCGACCCCGTCGGGCTGTGATGGGAGTGGTGGCAGCGGAGCGGCGAGGGGGTCGGGCACCCCGCCGTGTCTACACGCGACCGGTCAGCCGACCGGTCAGCGACCGTCGCGGATGTATCCGACGAGCTGGTCCTTCTCCATGGCGAGCTCGTCGATGCGCACCTTCACCACGTCGCCGATGCTGATGATGCCGCAGAGGCGACCGCCATCGACCACGGGCATGTGCCGGAACCGACCCTGGGTCATGGTGTTCATGATCGACTCGGTGTCAGCCCGACCGCCGCAGGTGGCGACCTCGGCCATCATGAGCTCACGGACGGCGAGGGACATCGCCGCCGAGCCGTCGGTAGCGATGCGCCGCACGATGTCACGCTCGGAGAGGATGCCGTCAACGGCGCTGCCGTCGACGGAGACGACGAGGGCACCGACGTTTCGTTCGGAGAGCAGGGCCAGGGCGTCGGACACGGTGGCGTCGGGAGCGACGGTGGCGACGTCGCGGCCTTTGGCGTCGAGGATCTGGTCAGCGAGCACGGCACAGCCTCCATTTGCGGATGACGGTGACGATTGTCGCACACGCCGGAGACGACGCGTCGGGCGTCGGGTCCGAATCGGACCAGATTCGAACCCGAACGATTCTCGCGGTCAGGCGGCTTGGTTGGTGCGGGCCCGAGCCAGGTCCCGGATGGTGGCTCCGAAGGCCTCGTCGCCGGCAGCGGTGCCGAGCAGGGCGCGGTGATCGACGGCGAAGACGGTGGTGGGTTCGACGGTGGTCACCGTCGCGTTGGCGACTCCGTGGTCGATGGCGGTGCGCTCGCCGACGATCGAACCTGCGTGCACGGTGGCGACCCGCTCGCCGTCGACGTCGATGGAGACCGATCCCGACTCGAGGAAGTAGGCGTGGCGGTTGAGCAGGCCCTGATGGATCAGGACGGTGCCGGCCTCGACCCGGACCTCGTCGACGAGGGGGACGAGGCGACGGAGGCGTCGAGTCGGGAGGTCGCGAAGGACCTCGATCGATCGGAGAGCGTCGAGCTTGTGGTCCTTGGTTCGCATACCAGACACTCTGCCCGGTATCCCAAGCAGATCAGACGCGCAGCTTGTGTGGCATCGGTCACCTGCCGGTCGCGGAGAAGTGCTGGTGGTCCCGGCTGGCCGACCAGCGGCCACCCCAACCCCATCCGAGCCGGTCGAACATCTCCACGACGGGGCCCCCTTCGACGACCATTCCGGCCCGGACGTTGCTGCGATCGGTCCAGGCCGCACCGGCGCTGGGCTCGACCCGGGACCCGTTCACGTAGGGGTTGCGCACCGGGTTCAGGTCGATGGCCAGACCGTAGGCGTGCTGGGACCAGGTGCTGGCTCCCGCGACCGTCCGGCAGTTGAACGCCGAGCTGTTGTCCGCGTCCATGGACCGCCCGTCGTCGCCGTCGAAGTCGTCCACGGGGCGTGCGCTCGTGAGGGGGAAGCCACTGCCGTAGAGGGTGCGCACCACGGTCGCCACGTCTGCGACGGCGGTGCGATCCACGATGAGGACTCCGTGGGCGACTCGGCCGTCGTCGCGCAGGTGCGAGAACTCGACTGCCAGCAGGTCGCGGTGGTGCACGGGGCAGCCGACGCGCCATGAGTGCGTGAGCGGGTACGTGGTCCCTGGTCCCACCGGAGCGAACCGCACGGACGGCGCAGGCAGAGACGTGGCCCGGATGTGGAACTCGGAGCTCGCGGCCAGTGAGGCGGCCAATTCGACCTCTCCCAGACCCAGCAGACGATCCGCCCAGTGGCGGTGGCCGGCGGGGTCGGGGGCGCGCGACAGCACCTCTCGGTACGCCGCAGCGACCCGGTCCCGTCGGGACTCGGTGGAGGCGTAGAACGATCTGGCGAGCTGGTGGCGGGTCATGCCCCGGCGCAGATGACCCAACCAATGGGATCGACCACCGGTGTCGGCGGTCCGGCCGAGCAAGGCCTCGTACAGGGCGTCGACGAAGGCGGGCTCGGATGCCCCCACCCGGGCGTAGTACTCGGCGCTCCCGAAGAACCGGGCCGCCACCTCCTCGAGTTGGAGGCCGGCTGCGATCTGGTCCACCCAGTGCGCCCGACCGACGGGCTCGGCCGTCCGTCCGAGCACGGTGCGATAGAGGTCGTCGACCCGCTGCCCGGCCCACTCGTCCGATGCGGCCAGTGACCGGGTCACAGCCAGCAGGTCCCCGCGGTGGACGACGATCGACCACGAGTCGACCTCGGCCGCGGACGGGGCCCGGCCGAGGAAGAGCCGGAAGGCCGCGTCCAGGTAGCGGGCCGTGGGTGCTTCGCCGATGGCGCCCGGTTCGGTGCCGGCCGACGCGCTCGACGTCGCCGCGACGGACGAGACGACCAACAAGATGGCGGCGAGCGCCCCAGCGCATCGGGCTCGGTTCACTGCACCATGTTCGCGCCGGCTCGCTGTGGCACGCTCGCCGACGATGAGCAGTCCTCCCCTGCAGCTCGAGTTCGTCACGTCGGCCGACCGGCTCGATCGCCTGCCGCCGACCACGGCCGAGGTGGCGGTGGTCGGTCGGAGCAACGTCGGCAAGTCGTCGCTGCTCAACGCCATCGCCAACCGGAATGCCCTGGCCAAGACGTCCAAGACGCCGGGCCGGACCCAGCTGCTCAACTGCTTCGCCCTGCGCGAGGGCGGCACGGTCATCGACTGTCCCGGCTACGGCTACGCCAAGGCACCCAAGAGCGTGCGAGCCGGCTTCGGCCCGATGATCGAGGGATACCTCCTGGGGCGCGAGGAGCTCACCATGGTCGCCGTGCTGGTCGACGGCGAGATCGGTCCCACGAAGCTCGACGTGCAGCTCCTCGACTGGCTCCGGGCATCCGCGCTTCCCCACACCGTGATCGCCACCAAGCACGACAAGGTGAAGTCGAAGGCGCGCGACAAGCGCAAGACCGAGGTCGCACACGGGTGCGGACTCGATCGCTCCGACGTCGTGTGGGTGAGTGCATCCAAGAACGTCAACGTCGATCGCGTGCGTGACCTCTTCCGCCTGTGGTTGGGGTGACGGAGTCGTCCGACACGGTCGCCGACGTCTGAGCGGGCGACGGTCGATAGGGTCCAGGCGATGGACGATCAGCTCCGCTCCGTGCTCGACGAACTGCAGTCCACCATTCGCCGGTCCGAGGCCGACGGCGAGATCGACGAGGGCGAGCGCGAGGAGCTCCGGGCCCTCTCTGCCCGGCTCCACGCCCTGCTCGCCGACCAGGACGACGACACGGAGGACGACGACCACCAGGACGGGCTGGTCGATCAGCTCGAGGAGTCGGCCATCCGCTTCGAGGGCAAGCACCCCACCGTCGCCGCGGTGATCCGCAGCGCCGTCGACACCCTCACCGGGTACGGCATGTAGCGGTCGGGTCTGTTCGGACGAGGGCGGTCAGGTGGACCCGGGGCGCCCGAGGAACTCCCAGATGCCCTCGCATTCGGTGAGGTCGTCGTCGAGGTTCACGACCAGTTCGCTGATCCCGAGCGTGAACGGCCGGCCGGTGATCGACACGAGCGTGGCGTCATGGCCGTCCACCTCCCGCCGGCCGAGCACCCGCCCGCCCATCCGGCTCCCGGTGGGGGACTCGGTGACCAGGTGGCCGCCGGAACCGATCCGGCCCTCGTCGGCGAGCAGGGCGAGGCGGGCCGCGGTACCGGTCCCGGTCGGGCAGCGGCAGACGACGCCCGGGTGGACATAGGTCGCAGATCGGGACACGAATCCGTCGGGGATGCCGCCTTCGGGAAGCACGCCGGCGAAGCACACGAACGACAGGTGTCCGGTGTCGCCGAACTCGGGGTGGACGAGGTCGAGCTCCGGGCTGGCCGTCAGGCACAGCTCGAACCCGAACTCCGCCAACGCGTGGCGTTCGGGGGCGGTGAGGGCGAAGCCGTGGGCCCCGGCATCGACCACGGCGTAGAAGCAACCGGACCAGACGAGGTCGAAGGTGACCACGCCGTACTCCGGCAGCTCGACCTGCAGCCCTCGAGCGGCGACCCATGCGGGGTCACAGTCCAGGGTCACGGCCCGCACGTGATCGCCGTCATGATGGGCGATCGCGGTGATCAGGCCCGCCGGCGCCTCGAGGTGCACGACCTGGTCGCCTGGTGGTCCGAAGGGGATCTCGCCACTCTCGAGGAGCGCAGCGGTCACGCAGATGGAGTTGGAGCCCGAGAAATGCGGGTAGCCCATCGCCTCCATGATCACGTAGCCGGCTTGCGCTCCGGGCAGGGTGGTGTCGACGATGACGTTGGCGCACATCGACGGGTCGCCGTAGGGCGGACCGAGGAGCATCCGCCGCAGGGCGTCGCCGTCGGACGCGAGCCATGCCCGTTTCTCGAGCACGGTGTCACCGGGGACGTGGGGGATGCCACGGAGCACGATTCGGCTGACGTCGCCGCCGTAGTGGGTGTCGATGACGTGGAAGCGACGACGATCGTCAGACGGCATGTGGCTCCCCGAATTCGTCCCATTTGGCGTCGGGGACGACCACGAGGTTGCCGATGAAACCCTTGGCCATGAAGTCGGTCTGGGCCCGATGGAAGTCGCTGAGCTTGTACGTGCCGCCGAGCAGTGGACGGATGGCGCCGGACTCGATGTAGCCGACGAGCCGGCGGAAGGCAGCCCGGGTACCCTGCGAGGAACCGTGGAGCTCGAGGTGCTTGAGGTACATGCTGCGCAGATCGAGCGACACCACCGGCCCGGCAATGGCGCCCGACGTGGTGTACCGGCCTTCGGGTCGCAGGATCCGCAACAGGTCATTGAACATGTCGCCGGCGACCAGATCGGCGACGACGTCGACGGGTTCGCCGGCGAGCACCTCCTCGACCGCTTCGACCAGGTCCCCCTTGCCGCGCAGGACCACGCCCTCGGCCCCGATGGCGCGCACCCCGTCGGCCTTGCCTTCGCTCGTCACGGCGTAGGGGATGGCTCCCCGCGCGCGAGCGAGCTGGATGATCCCCGACCCCACGCCACCGGACGCACCGGTGACGAGGATCCGCTCGCCGGCAGCCAGACGGACCCGGTCGAGCATGTGCTCACCGGTGAGGTAGGCGCAGCAGAAGGTGGCCAGCTCGGCGTCGTCGATGTCGGAATCGACCACGTGGGCGTGGTCGGCCGGCACCACCTGGTACTCGGCGTAGCCGCCGTCGCGGCCATGACCGATGTAGTCGATGTCGGCGAGGCTGTCGTCGTCGCGGTTGTAGATCGAGAAGTCGACCATGACCCGCTCACCGATGCGGGTCGAGGCGACCCCGTCGCCCACGGCCACGATCCTCCCGACGCTGTCGGTGCCCTGGATCCGAGGGAAGGTCAGGGTGGAACGTCCGCGACGCCACGTGGAGACGGCCTCGGGGTCGTCCTCGAGCCCGTAGGCACCCTGGCGGACCCACACGTCGGTGTTGTTCATCCCACAGGCGCTGACCTCGAGGAGCACCTCGTTCCAGGCGGGATGCGGTACCGGGACGTCGTCGCGATACTCGAGCTGGTCGAGTCCGCCGTGCCCGGTGAGTACGACTGCGTGCATGGTGTCGTCGGCCATGGCGCCCTCTCGTGGTCGCGGATGTCATCCGGGGATCTAGCACACGTCGCCGGAGGGTTCGCCCGTGTCCACAGCCCGAGGGGCGGACGAGTTGAGGTTTCTAGGCCACGACGTGAAGCTCCCACGTGCCGTCGATGTCCTTGATCGTCCTTGGTCCCAGGTTCGTGAATGTCGCCGCGTCGGTCGTGTGGCTGACCACGGCCGAGGTGAGGATCTGGTCTGGTTCTGCGCTCGCCATGATCCGGGCGGCGATGTTGACGGCGAGGCCGGACACGTCGTCGCCTCGTCGGTCGATCTCTCCGAGGTGGATGCCGATGCGGACCTGGAGGTGGTCCTCAGCGAGTCCGGCGCGGATGGCTCGGGCGGCTTCGATCGCGGCAGTTGCTGAGGGGAGGAGGGCGAGGATGCCGTCGCCGGTGGTCTTGATGACCTCGCCACCACGACGGGCCACTTCGAGGCGGCTGATGGCGTCGTGATGGTCGAGCAGCCGCTTCCAGGCAGCGTCGCCCGAGGTCACGGCCCGGCGGGTCGAGCCGACCAGGTCGGTGAACAGGATCGCAGCGAGCTGACGTTCAGGAGACGGGAGGTGGACCTCGCCGGTCAGATACCGCGAGATCTCCGCCAGGAGGTCATCGACCCCGGCTCCCACGGCCATCCCATCGCCGGGTGGCAGCACCACGAGCTCGGCGTCGGGGATGTCGTGCGCCGCCCGCTGGTAGAACTCACCGGGGATGACGTCGTCACTGGCAGGGCGGGTGATCACAAGCGTCGGGACCAGCACGGCTCCGTGGTCGGGGTACGGGTCCCTGAGAACCTTGTCGGCTATTCGAGCAGCTTGGGCGGGGCTGGCCCCGGCGCGTCCGCAGGAGCGGAGCCATTCCTGGAACTCGGGGTCGTCACGTCGGCCAGGCATCCCATTGTCCGAGGTTTCCTGATCTCCCAGGTTCCGGTTGCGATAGGCGATGTACTCGCGGGTCCAGTCAGTGTCGGCTTTGGTCACCGGA
>JBPPNA010000110.1:0-14937 GCA_051306355.1 Acidimicrobiales bacterium
TGACCGAGGTGGTAGCGGAAGCGGTACGCGGCGCCGGGTTCCAGCGACACCGTCACCGTCCACCGGCCGTCGTCCCCCTTCGTCATCGGGTGGCCCTCCGCGTCCCATCCGTTGAAGTCCCCGACCACGGCGGCGTGGTCTATCTCGAGCTCACTGGGGAGATCGAAGTGGACGTCGAAACGGCCGTCTTCCGCGTTCCAGGTCTTTGTCAGCACTATCGCTCCTCTAGACAACGAGACGCCCGGCCCGCACTCGGACCGTGACAATCGCATACATCTCCGAATCCGCCCGTCGTCAGTCCCCCTCATCGGAGGGGCAGTCTGGAGTCATGTTGCCACCTTCCCCGACCGCCGAACCCTCGTCCGAGCCGCCCGCGAACGGGCGCCAGACGTGGCCCGGCTCCCCGTACCCGCTCGGAGCCACCCACGACGGTGCAGGAACGAACTTCAGCGTGTTCTCCGAGGTGGCGGACAAGGTCGAGCTCTGCCTCTTCGACGACGACGGGGCCGAGGAGCGCGTCGAGCTCACCGAGGTCGACGCCTTCTGCTGGCACGAGTACCTCCCTGGAGTCGCCTCGGGGCAGCAGTACGGGTTCCGGATCCACGGGCCGTGGGATCCGGCCAACGGGCTGCGCTGCAACCCGAACAAGCTCCTCATCGATCCCTACGCCAAGGCCATCGCCGGCTCGGTCGACTGGGACCAGGCCTGCTTCCCGTACGACTTCGGCGACCCCGAATCCCGCAATGACGACGACAGCGCCCGGCACGTCCCCAAGTCAGTGGTGCACAGCTCCTACTTCGACTGGGGTCACGACCGGCCACCGGCCACGCCGCTGCACGAGTCGGTGATTTACGAGGTCCACGTCAAGGGGTTCACGGCCACGCATCCCGAGGTCCCGGAGCACGAGCGGGGCACCTACGCCGGCATGTCGCACCCCGCGGTCATCGAGCACCTCCTCTCGCTCGGCATCACCGCCGTGGAGCTCCTGCCGGTGCACCAGTTCCTGCACGACTCCCACCTCGTGGACCGCGGGTTGTCCAACTACTGGGGCTACAACTCGATCGGCTTCTTCGCACCGCACGACGGGTACAGCGCCAGCGGGTCGCTCGGCGAGCAGGTGCCCGAGTTCAAGGCCATGGTGCGGGCCATGCACGAGGCCGGCATCGAGGTGATCCTCGACGTCGTCTACAACCACACCGCCGAGGGCAACCACATGGGCCCGCAGGTGTCGTTCAAGGGCATCGACAACCAGGCGTACTACCGGCTGGTGCCCGAGGAGAAGCAGTACTACTACGACACCACCGGCACCGGCAACAGCCTCAACATGGCCCACCCGCACACGCTGCAGCTCATCATGGACTCGCTGCGGTACTGGGTGTCGGAGATGCATGTCGACGGGTTCCGCTTCGACCTCGCCGCCACGTTGGCCCGCCAGTTCTACGAGGTCGATCGCCTCTCGGCCTTCTTCGACCTCGTCCAGCAGGACCCCGTCGTCAGCCAGGTCAAGCTCATCGCCGAGCCCTGGGACCTGGGCGCGGGCGGCTACCAGGTGGGCAACTTCCCACCAGTGTGGTCGGAGTGGAACGGTCGCTATCGCGACATCGTCCGGGACTACTGGCGGGGCGAGCACGCCGCGGTCCCCGATCTGGCCTCGAGTCTCACCGGATCGTCCGATCTCTACGGCAACAGCACCCGCGCTCCGTCGGCCAGCATCAACTTCGTATCCGCCCACGACGGGTTCACGCTCGCCGACATGGTCTCCTACAACGAGAAGCACAACGAGGACAACGGCGAGGACAACAACGACGGCGAGAGCCACAACCGGTCCTGGAACTGCGGTGTCGAGGGTGCCACCGACGACCCGGAGATCCTCGAGCTCCGCAGTCGCCAACAACGGAACCTCCTGGCCACGCTGCTGTTGTCCCAGGGCGTCCCCATGTTGCTCGGTGGGGACGAGTTGGGCCGAAGCCAGGGCGGCAACAACAACGCCTACTGCCAGGACAACGAGATCTCCTGGTTCGACTGGGACGCGATCGACACCGACCTTCTGGAGTTCACCCGTCGACTCGTCGAGCTCCGCCAGGAGCATCCCGTGTTCCGCCGGCGGCGCTGGTTCTTCGGCCGACCCATTCGCGGCACGGTCGACATCGGCTGGTGCCGGCCCGACGGCAAGGAGATGACCGACGACGACTGGGACTTCGCCGAGGCGATGGCACTGGGGCTGTTCCTCAACGGGGAGGCCATCCCCAGCCGCGACGACCACGGTCGGCGCATCGTCGACGACAGCTTCCTGCTCCTCGCCAACGCCGGACCGGAGAGCGTCACCTGGAAGCTCCCCAAGATGTGGGCCCCGGGATGGGAGGTCATGTTGCGGACCGACAGCCCCGACGGCCGCCCGGCGCGCTCCACGCGGCGGACCGCCACACTCGAGGTCCCGTCCCGGGCACTCGTCCTCCTGCGCGCTGTTTCCGCATCGTGAGCTCCGTGCCGGCCCCGACGAGCACCTATCGGCTGCAGCTCGGACCCGACCTCACGCTCGACGACGCCCGCGACCTCGTCGCCAGGCTGCGGGACCTCGGGATCGGCCACCTCTACCTCTCACCCGTCCTCGAGGCCGCACCCGGTTCCACCCACGGCTACGACACCGTGGACCACGGTCGCATCAGCACCGCCATCGGCGGGATCTCCGCCTTCGACCGGCTCGCCGCCACGGCACACGCTGCGGGGATGGGTCTCGTCGTCGACGTCGTCCCCAACCACATGTCGATCGCCGCGCCCCACGCCAACCGATGGTGGTGGGACGTACTCGAGAACGGGCCCATGTCCCGCTTCGCCCGCCACTTCGACGTCACGTGGGAATCATCCGAGGTCCGCCAGGTCGACACCGTCCTCATGCCCATCCTCGGCGACCACTACGGCGTGGTGCTCGAGGCCGGCGAGTTGGTTCTCGAGCGAGGTGAGCACGGCTTCACGGTCCGCTACTTCGACCACGTCCTTCCCCTCTCCCCCCGCTCGATCGTGTCGCTCCTCCGCCCCATCGTGGCCACCGCGAACGACAGCGATCTCGGATTCGTCGTCGACGCGCTGGAGCACCTCGCCGTGGACCGGGACGATGCGCAGGCCATCGCACGACGGCATCGCGACCTCTCGGTCCTCCGACGGATGCTGGCCGGTGCCTTGACCGACGATGGGATCGCGGCCCGGGTCGACCAGCGCTTGTCGGATCTCGGCGCCGACCCCGACGCACTCCACGAGGTGCTCGAGCAGCAGCACTACCAGCTGTGCCACTGGCGCCGCGCCGAACGCGACCTCGACTACCGCCGCTTCTTCGACATCGACACGTTGATCGGCGTCCGGATCGAGGACCCCGACGTGTTCGCCGACACCCACGCCCTCATCCTCGAGCTGGTGCGTGAAGGCAGGATCGACGGGTTGCGCATCGACCACCCCGACGGACTGAGCGATCCGGCCGGTTACCTCGATCAGCTCGACGGCGAGGCCCCCGCCACGTGGACCGTGGTGGAGAAGATCCTCGAGCCCGGTGAGCACCTGCCGGAGCCGTGGCCCGTCGCCGGCACCACCGGCTATGACTTCCTCTACGTGGTCGATGGGGTGTTCCGGTCGGCCGGTGGCGTGGCGGCGATGACCGATTGGTGGCAGCGCCACATCGACCGGACGTCGTGGGACGACACGGTGCGCCAGGCGAAGACCGAGATCCTGACGACCGTGCTGGCCGCCGACGTGTCACGTGTGGCCGACGTCGGGCTGCAGCTGTGCGAGCAGCATCGGCGGCACCGCGACCACACCCGCCATGACGTGACCCATGCGGTACGCGCCGTCGTCCGCGCCATGCCGGTGTACCGGACCTACGTCCGTCCCGGATCCGAGACCAGCGCCGCCGATCGCCGGGTGATCTCCGACGCCGTCGCCCGGGCCGCCGAGACGGATACCGACATCGATGCCGACCTGTACACGTTCCTCGGTGAGGTCCTGTGCGGGAAACACGAGGGCGAAGGCGTGGCCGACGAGTTCGTCCGCCGATTCCAGCAGCTCACCGGCCCGGCCATGGCCAAGTCGGTGGAGGACACGTCCTTCTACCGGTACCTCCCGGTACCGGCGGCGAACGAGGTCGGTGGCGCGCCGGGCGAACCGGTGGTCGACGTCGAGCACTTCCACCGCCACAACGCCCGCATGCAACGGGACTGGCCGGAGACGATGACCGCCCTCAGCACCCACGACACCAAGCGCAGCGCAGATGTCCGATCCCGCCTCGACGCATTGACCGCCGTGTCGCACCGGTGGCTCGAGTTCCTCGAACCGTGGATGGACTGGTGCGACGAGCGGTGGAGCGTCGACCCCCATCGGCCGACCACCGTGCTCGCGCTGCAGACCGTGGTGGGCGCCTGGCCCATCGATTCCGACCGGCTCCGTCGCTACCTGGAGAAGGCAACCAAGGAAGCCAAGGTCCGCACCAGCTGGACCAGCGCCGACGCCGCCTTCGACGAGGCGGTGGCGACGCTCGCCGATGCGCTGCTCGGTGACGCCACCTTCGTCGCCGAGGTCGAGGCCCTGGTCGACGAGATCCTCGTGCCGGGTCGGCACGTGGCCCTCGCCAAGACGCTGCTCCACCTCGCCAGCCCCGGTGTGCCCGACTGCTATCAGGGCAGCGAGCTGTGGGATCTGAGCCTGGTCGACCCCGACAACCGCCGACCGGTCGATCACCAGCTGCGTGCCGATCTGTCGGCCGAGTTGGCGCACGCTGGTGGCCCGGACCTGGAGCTCGGTGCGGACGACGAGGGACTCCACAAGCTGTGGCTCACCCGCCAGGCGCTCGGACTCCGACGGCTCCGACCCGGCTCCTTTGGCGCAGGCGAGACCGGGCGCTACGAACCGATCGACGTCAACCCCGGCGTCGTCGCCTTCCGCCGTGGTGACGACGTCGTGGTGGCCACCTCGCTGACCGCCGATCACCCGCCGTTCACCCTCGACCTCCCGGCCGGCGAATGGACCGATCTGCTCACCGGCATGAGGCAAGCGACCTCCGTGGTCGTCCACGGCATGGCGCTGCTCGAACGGCGGGCGACGTGATCTTCCGGGTGTGGGCTCCGACCGCAGCGCGCGTCGAGGTCGAGGTGGACGGCACGGCCGTCGACATGGCTCCGCAAGAAGAGGGCGGCAACGACGCCGGTCGGGGTTGGTGGGTCGCCGACGTGGCCGACGCGGGTCCGGGCAGCCGGTACTGGTTCTCGGTCGACGGCGGCCCGTTCCGGCCCGACCCCCGCAGCGCCTCACAGCCCGAGGGCGTCGACGGGCCCTCCGAGGTCGTCGACCACGGTGCGTTCGAGTGGACGGACGGCGCCTGGTTCGGCTTCCCGCTCGCCGGCGCCGTCCTCCACGAGATCCACATCGGCACGTTCTCCGAGGCGGGTACGTTCGACGGCGCCATCGAGCACCTCGACCACCTGGCCGATCTCGGGATCGACGCGGTGGAGGTCATGCCGGTGGCCGAGTTCGCCGGCGACCGCGGGTGGGGCTACGACGGTGTCGACCTGTTCGCACCGCACCACGCCTACGGCGGCGCCGACGGGTTCAAGCGGTTCGTCGACGCCTGCCACGGCCACGGGCTCGGGGTGATCCTCGACGTCGTGTACAACCACCTCGGGCCGGCGGGGAACCACCTCGCCACCTTCGGGCCGTACTTCACCGATCACCACCAGACGAACTGGGGCCAGGGCATCAACGTCGACGGTCCCCACAGCGACGAGGTCCGGGCCTGGATCGTGGCCAATGCCCGACACTGGCTCGTCGACCACCACGTCGACGGGCTGCGCCTGGATGCCGTGCACGCCATCGCCGACGACTCTGCCGTCCACATCCTCGAGGAGCTGGCAGGTGCGGTCCGTTCGTGGGTGCGGGAGTGTGGCCGTCCGATGTGGCTCATCGCCGAGTCGGACCGCAACGACCCGCGCTACGTGCGCCCGGTGGAGGCTGGCGGCTACGGGCTCGACTCGGCATGGGCCGACGAGTGGCACCACGCCCTGCACGCCGTGCTGACCGGCGAGACGAGCGGCTACTACGAGGACTTCGGCTCGATCGACGACCTCGTCGCGGCCCTGCACCAGGCGTGGGTCTACACCGGACGCTGGTCGGTGCACCGCAAGCGGACCCATGGCCGCTCCCCCGAGGGCCTCGCCACCGAGGCGTTCGTCATCTCGGCCCAGAACCACGACCAGATCGGCAACCGGGCGGTGGGCGACCGGCTCGGTCACCTCGCCCCCGACCGACTCCACATCGCGGCTGCCCTCCTCCTCACGAGCCCCTTCGTCCCGATGCTGTTCCAGGGCGAGGAGTGGGGTGCCTCGACACCGTTCCTCTACTTCACCGACCACGAACCCGAGCTGGGTCGAGCCGTGACCGAGGGCCGCCGGCGCGAGTTCGCCCACTTCGACTGGGATCCCGAGGGGATCCCCGATCCCCAGGATCTCGAGACGCTCCGTCGTTCGGTCCTCCGCTGGGACGAGCGCACCGAACCCCGACATGTCGAGCTGCTCGAATGGCATCGCACACTGCTCGCGCTCCGACGACGGCTCCCGGTGCGGGCCGGTGGCCGCACACCAGCGGAGCTGCCGGTCGAGGTGTCGGCCGAGGGCGCCGTCGTCACACAACGCTGCGGTCCCGCGACTGTCGTCGCCAACCTCGGCGATGACCTGGCCCCGGTGCCGGCAGACGGCGAGCTCGTCTGTGCCCACCGGGCCACCGAGGGGACCAACGGTTGGTCGATCGAACCCGATGGCGTCGTCGTCGCCGAGCGCCGCTGAGCGACCAGGAGCAACGCGGGCGACCCCGAGCTACGGTCCCCGCCGCGACGACGGCTCGAGGGGGATGCGTGACGGAGATGATGCGACAGGTGGTGCTCCGGCGACGGCCGGTGGGCCTGGTGACCGCCGAGGACGTGGAGCTGGTGGAGGCCCCGGTACCGGAACTGGCCGACGGCGAAGCGCTCATCCGAACCGACGCCATCGGCATTGACGCTGCGGTACGGACATGGCTCGAGGACCAGCCTGGGTACCTCCCGCCGGTGGAGATCGGGGAGGTGGTCCGGGCCGGCACCGTGGGCGAGATCGTGGCCTCGCGGTGCGACGCCTACGCCGTCGGCGACGTGGTGACCAGCCTCGGTGGCTTCGCCGGGTGCTCCATCGCCCGCGACGACCTGTTCACCACTGTCGTCGGACCGGCCGGCGCACCCGAGGAGGTGGACCGAGAGGCCATGCTGGCGGTCTACGGGTCGACGGGCGCCACCGCCTACTTCGGCATGCACGACATCGGCAAGCCCCAGCCGGACGAGACCGTGGTGGTGAGTGCGGCGGCCGGCGCCACCGGCTCCATCGCGGGCCAGATCGCCAAGGCGGCCGGCGCCCGGGTCGTGGGCATCGCCGGCACCGAGGAGAAGTGTCGCGTCGTGGTCGACGAGTTCGGCTTCGACGCCTGCATCAACCACCGCACCGACGATCTCTCCGCCGCGCTGCGGGAGCACTGCCCGGAGCGGGTCGACGTCTACTTCGACAACGTCGGCGGCACCATCCTCGACGCCGTGCTGGGCCGGCTGGCCAGGCACGGGCGCGTCGTGCTGTGCGGGGTGATCTCCAGCTACCTGACCGGCGAGCACCCCGGCCCGGCCAACTACGTGAAGCTGCTGGCCATGCGGGGCCGCATGGAGGGCTTCAACACCATGGACAACTGGGACCGCTACGACGAGGCCAACGCCGAGCTGCGCCGCCTCATGGACGCCGGCTCGTTGCGGTACCGCAGCCACGCCTTCGACGGCCTGGAGTCCGCGGTCCCGGCGCTGAACGCCCTCTTCGAGGGCACCAACATCGGCAAGACGTTCCTGCGCCCCTGATCACCCGCCCGGATCGGGTGTTCTCGGTTCTGGTCCCGTCCCGGTCGTGCTGGGTGGCGCGTGACGGGGCCGGAAGCGAGCGCTCCGGGGTGAGCCCCGCGCGTCAGCGGATCTCGGTGCGGAGGGCGTCCAGCCAGGCGTTCGCGTCGCGCCAGGCCGCCTCGGCGTCACGGCGGACCTCGGGGCCGTTGTCGCCGGCCGCGTGGTACGAACCGAGGAAGAGCACGTCCTCGTTCTTCGACTTCAGGTCGCGGAGGGCGTCGGCCACCAGCTCGTCGCCGACGTGTCCCTCGAGGTCGATGATGAAGCAGTAGTCGCCGAGGCCTCGCTTGGTCGGACGACTCTCCAGGCGGGTCAGGTTGATGCCGCGAGCCGCGAACTCCTGGAGGATGGTGAGCAGCGAACCCGGCACGTCGGCCTTCTGGAACACGACGATCGAGGTCTTGTCGTGTCCCGTGGGAGCGGGGATGCCGCTCCGGGTGAGCGCCACGAAGCGCGTCTCGTTCTCGGCGTGGTCCTCGATGTCGTCGGCGAGCACCTCGAGGCCGTGGACCGTGCCGGCCAGTGACGTACCGATGGCAGCCGTCAGCCCGTCGGCCTCCTCGGCCACGATCCGGGCCGCCTCCGCCGTGCTGTTCGCCGCCAACTCGGCCACGCCGGGGAGATGCTTCGCCAAGAAGGCGCGGCACTGGGCGGTCGCCACCGGGATCGACACCACGGATTCGACCTCGGCCAGCGTCACCCCCGAGGGCGCCAGCAGGCACATCACGATGGGGATGACGACCTCACGCTGCATCTTCAGGTCGTGATCGAAGATCAGCGCGTCGAGGGTGACGTTGACGGATCCCTCGATGGCGTTCTCGATCGGCACGAAACCCACCTCGACTGCGCCATCGGACACCGCCCGCAGCACATCGGGGATCGACCGGCACGCCACCAGCGCCATGGCTGCGTAGTCGGGCTGGGTGAGCAGGGCCTGTTCGCTGAAGGTTCCCTCGGGACCCAGGAAGGCGATCCTGCCGACGCCGGCACCGATGCCAGGGGCAGCGTCGGGGGATCCTGGATCGGCGAGGGGTGTCACGAGCGGCAAGGATAGGGCGGTGGACGCCGACCGCCTCCGGCACTTGCTCGACGACGTGGCCTCGGGACACGTGCACCCCGACGACGCCGTGACCGAGCTGCGGCGGCTCCCCTTCGCCGACCTGGGTCATGCACGCGTCGATCATCACCGGTCGATCCGCCAGGGCTTGGCCGAGGCGGTCTACGGGCCGGGGAAGACCCCGGAGCAGTGCACATCGATCGTGGGTGAGCTGCTCTCGGTGGGCACCCGGCCCATCCTGCTGACCCGGGCGTCCGACGAACAGGTCGCGCACACGCTCACCGATCACCCCACCGGCGCCCGCGTGGGCGACACGGTCGTCTGGCGGGCGGCGGAACCCAGCGAGTCCTTCTCCGTCGTCCTGGCCGCCGCCGGCACCGCGGACCTCTTCGTGGCCGACGAGTGCGCGGCCGTGCTCGCCGCCCACGGGATCGGACCGTTGCGGCTCACCGACGTCGGTGTGGCCGGCGTGCACCGCCTGCTCGGTTCGGTCGACGAGCTGTCCGCCGCCGACGTCGTCATCGTCGTCGCCGGCATGGAGGGCGCCTTGGCCTCGGTCGTCGGTGGCATCACCGGCGCTCCCGTGGTCGCGGTGCCCACCAGCGTCGGCTACGGCTCCTCGTTCGAGGGGGTCACCGCGCTGCTGGCGATGTTGTCGTCGTGCGCGGCGGGCGTGACGGTCGTGGGGATCGACAACGGCTACGGGGCGGCCTGCGCCGCCCTCCGGCTCCTCGGCGTACTCGAGCGCCCGTCCCGGGCTTCACTTCGTGACGCGTCCCCCCGAAGCCGGACCCATTGACCACGGTCGCCTGGTTCCATCCGTTCTCCGGGATCGCCGGCGACATGGCGCTCGGCGCGTGCATCGACGCAGGTGCCGACGTCACCGAGGTCGAGGAGCTCCTCGAACGCCTACCGGTGGAAGGCTGGGATCTCGAGGTCGACACCGTCCTGCGGGGCGGGATCGCCGCCACCCACGTGGTCGTGCACGTGCAGGAGTCGAGCGTGGTCCGCACCGCCGAGCACATCACCGGTCTCATCGAGGAGGCCCGGCTCCCGGAACGGGTGCGGTCGCGATCGCTGGCCGTGTTCCGCCGCCTGGCCGAGGTGGAGGGCCGGCTGCACCGTCGACCGCCCTCGCAGGTGCACTTCCACGAGGTCGGCGGCATCGACGCCATCATCGACGTGGTGGGGACGTGCGCGGCGCTCGAGGCGCTGGGCGTCGACGTGGTCCACGCCGGCCCGGTGGCGACCGGTGTGGGGATGACCCGATCGGCCCACGGGCTGATCCCGGTCCCGGCGCCCGCGGTGGTCGAGCTCCTGCGCGGGGCGCCCGTGGCCAACGTCGACATCCCCCATGAGCTCACCACGCCGACCGGGGCCGCCCTCCTCGCCACCCTGGCCGAGCGCTGGGGTCCGATGCCCGCCATGACGGTGGAGGCGAGTGGGTACGGCGCCGGCACCCGCGAGCTCGACGCCCGGGTGAACGCCGTGCAGCTGGTGGTGGGGACACTGGTGGAGCGCACGGCGATCGACGGCGACGGCCAGACCCTGGTCGAGCTGGCGGTCAACGTCGACGATGCCACCGGCGAGACCCTGGCCCATGCCGTCACCGAGCTGCTCGACGCCGGCGCAGCCGATGCCTGGATCACCCCCGTGGTGATGAAGAAGGGTCGGCCGGGCCACGTCGTCTCTGCACTGGCCGACCAAGCCGACGCGGCGCACATCGCCGAGGTGCTGACGTCCGAGACAGGGTCGTTCGGCGTCCGGGCCCGATCGGTGGAGCGGTGGCCGGCCGCCCGCCACTTCGACGAGGTCGACGTCGACGGTCACGCCATCCGCATCAAGGTCTCGCCGGGCCGGACCAAGGTCGAGCACGACGACGCCGCCGACGTGGCCCGCCGCACCGGTCGGCCCCTCCGTGAGGTCGTCTCGCTCGCGGAGGAAGCCGCACGCCGGCGCACGCCCATGTCGAACCACCCCAGCGACCTCGGCTTCGACCCCGACGAACCGGCGTGATCCTGGTCGATCCTGCGGTGTGGCCGTGGCGGGGGCATCGGTGGGCCCACCTCGTGTCGGACGAGTCGTTCGAGGAGCTGCATGCGTTCGCCGCCCGGCTCGACATCCCGCGGCGGGCGTTCCAGGGCGACCACTACGACATCCCGGCATCCCTACGCGAGCGAGCGATCGACCTCGGCGCCGTGCCCATCGACAGCCGAGAGCTGGTTCGCCGCCTGCGCGCCGCCGGACTGCGCAGGCGCACGCGACCACCGGCCTGAACCGCAGCGCCGGCTTCGTCGATCGGACCGCCTCCGCTCAGGTGAGCGACGTCAGTTCAGACGAGATGTTGGTGCGCGCCTGCGACTCCCAGCGGGCACGGCCGGCCTCGGTGTGGAAGATCGTCCGCCGGTCGAGGAAGGAGCGCAACACGGCCCGACGACCCACCCGCCAGTCGTCATCGCTGACGTGGGCGTACTCGGCGCGGACGTCGGCGGTGTATCGCTCGTACCGCTCCTCGTCGGCGCCGAGGATCGACAGATCGGCGTCGCACAACACGGCGCCGGATCGGTCAGTGGGCCCGGGGGCATGGCTGGCGGTGAGGCAGACGAGGCGACAGACGCTCCCGATCGAGGTCAGGGTGGCACCAAGCCCAGCCAGTGCATCGTGGGCCACCACCGCCGAAGCACCCTCGTTCACTCCGGATTCAGCCCGCGGGTCGTGGACGGCGTCGTGGAACCAGCCGGCGAGCACCGCGACCGCCCAGTCGTCGCCGGCGCTGTGCAGGCCCAGCACCACGTCGACCACCCCCGAGGCGTGGTCGAAGTCGTGGTGGCGACGCCCCGGCTCCTCGTGGCGGGCCACGAGGTCGGCGAACACTCCGAAGCGATCACCCCGGTGGGCGCCGACGACATCGAGCGCGGCATCCCATCGGGCGTCCGGTGTGTGCACGCCGGGAGTCTTGCAGCGCGACCCATGCGGCGTGCACACCCAAGACACCTGGCAGGCTCCGGTCGTGTTCGTATCCGAACTCTGCGACCGTTGCGGCTTCGTCCCGGCCGACTACTCCGCTCGCGACCTCGCCACTGCTCCCGGCTGGCTCGGCGCCATGGCGGATCAGATGCTCGAACCCGTCCCCGCTGCGGTGCTCCGCGATCCCGTCAGAGCCGATGTCGGCACCCTCCGTGCCACCATCGCCTCGATCGATCGGGACGCTCCCGATCCGGTCGTCATCCACGACGCCATCCACCGCCTCCGCGATCTCGGCCGGTCACTGCACGAGGTTGGCGCCGGCGCCCCATCCCAGGAGGGCACCGTCACCCAGCTCAGTGCCTCGAACGGCGGGGTGCCCAAGATGCCGGTGCTCGTGACCGACGTCGGCCCGCGGGGACTGCTCGGTGACCGCCAGGACAACCGCACGCACCACGGCCGGCCGTTCCAGGCGCTGTGCCTGTGGTCCGCCGAGGTGATCGACGCCCTCGCCGCCGAGGGCCATCCGGTCCGCTCCGGCGCGACGGGCGAGAACGTCACGGTCGGAGGCATCGACTGGTCGACGCTGCGACCCGGTGTGCGCCTGCTCGTCGGCCAGGTGTCGTGTGAGATCTCGGCCTGGGCGACGCCCTGCCGCAAGAACGACCGGTGGTTCACGGCGCGATCGGACCGCATCGATCACGCCCTGCACCCCGGCTGGTCCCGGGCCTATGCCTGGGTCCTCGAACCCGGGACGATCACCACCGGCGACCCCGTCCTCGTCGAGCCATAGCCAGCCGCTCGCCGCAGCGTGCAATCCCGCGCCGTGCACACGGGAATCGGCGAGGAGCGCAGCGACGAACCTCGTGTCATTCCGGAGCGGAGCGCCAGCGGAGCGGTCAAGGCAGCGTGCAATCCCGCTCCGTGCACACGGGAATCGGCGAGGAGCGCAGCGACGAAGCCGGTTCAGGCTAGATCGTGTAGGCGGCGTTCTCGAGGACGCTGCGGCCGAGGGCCTGGTCGCCCTGGATGCGGATGTCAGGGTTGCCGGGATCACCGGGGCGGCGGCCGGCGGCGTAGCGCACCCAGAGGGTGGTCGGGATGGTGATGGTCGTGGTGGGCTCGTCGAGATCGTCCACCACGGCGGCCCGGCCGTCGACCCGCACGTCGATGGTGCGCTCGGTGGGGCCGCGCAACTCGAACCGCACCGACTGGCCCTCGGAGGCGCCGGCCTTCTTCCCCACGACGAAGCCCATCGCCGTGGTCATCTCGTCCAGGGTCACCTCGACGGCCGGACCCCGGTGGTGGCCGGGGATGTCGAGTGCCTCGCGGCAATCCTGTTCGTGGATCCAGCAGTCGAACACCCGGATCTGCATGAAGCGCCCGTAGGTGTCCTGGCCCGCTGGGGTGAACGACTCGGCGCCGAAGTCCTCGTCGGTCATGGCCTTCAGCGCGGCCTTGCGTTCGCCGGCGACGACGGCGAACTCGGCCAGCACCTCCTGGCCCGACTTGTCGCGCCGGGTCACGACCGCGACCTCGTTGAACGTGCCGATGTCGTTGTTGAGGTGGGGCGGGTCGCCCACGTCGATCTGCTCGTCGGGACGTCCCAGGAGCATGAGTTCGGTACCGATGATGTGGCTGAAGTTGTCCTTGACCGACCACCCCGGCACCTCGCTCTGCGCCTCCCACTGCTCGGCGGTGAGGTCCCGGCCGAGATCCACGAGGGAGTCGAACTGGGCGTCGACGGCGGCGACGAGGGTGTCGCGGTCACTGGATGCAGGCATGGGCGGACCCTAACGTCGCCCGCGCCCCGCATTCTCGACTCGTCCGGCGTCGGAGCCCGACGCCGATTTGCGTCGAGCACGGCCGGTCAGGCCGGGCGACTGGCGAGCGAGCGCCACAGGGCGCGGTAGTTCGGGTACGTGATGTCGGGCGTGACCCAGCCCGAGTCGACCAGCTCACGATGCAGCGCCGGCAGGTTGCGGAACGGCACGCCCATGTCCACGTGGTGGGCCAGGTGCCAGCCGGTGTTGAACGGGACGATCCAGAACCGGGCCAGCCACGACTGCTCGACGTGGTGCGTGGTGCGGCGGCGGTCCTTCGAGCGCTCCATGCCCCCGTGCTCGGCGATGGACCGGAGCCGGTTGATGACTCGCCAGACGGTGAGATGCGTGCCCAGCCAGAAGACCGGGTAGGTCAACAGACCGACCCAACCGGCGATCGCGACGCCCAAGACCGACAGCGCCGCGGCCACACCGACCTGGGCGACGGCGATCTGGCGGGCGATGCCGAAACCCTCCTCGCGACGCGCGGCCTGGATCAGGATCTTCAGGTTCTTCCATCCCGACGACCCGCGGAGGTCCCGGAGCAGCTTGCGCTGCATCGATGCCCGGGTGATCGGGTAACCGGCGTAGAGGTTCAGGTCCGGCTCGTCGGGACCGAACTCGTCGCGGTGGTGGGCGAAGTGGCTCCGCCGGTACAGCTCCAGCGGCACGAACGCCGGGTACGCCCCCAGCCAGCGCCCGACGACATCGTTGGCCCGCTTGTCGGTGAAGAGCAGCTTGTGGGCCGCCTCGTGCATGAGGATGGCGAACCGGGCGTGGACCGGGCCCATCAGGACGAAGGCGACCATCCAGGCCAGCGGGTGGGCCACCACCAGGGCGAGGCCGATGGTGACCGCGGCCTGCCCCCAGCACAGGGCCACCGATCCCACGTTGCGCACGTTGGCGATGCGTCGCAGGTCGTCGCGCAGCGCACGCACCGGCATCCCCGACGCGGTGAGCCGTTCCGTGGGCAGCACGTCGGGGAGGGTCTCGGCCGGCGGCACCATGGTCGACACCGGAGGCGGTCCGGGGGCGACATCCGTCCCGGAGCCCGGACCAGTCGTGCCAGCATTCGTCAGCGCCATGCTCGCACCTTACACTTTTTCGACACGTGTAGCCAATGAGTGATGTATCCCCACGCCCCCTGATCG
>JBPPNA010000115.1:0-18641 GCA_051306355.1 Acidimicrobiales bacterium
GGGCTGTCCTGGAGCCGCACGCTGATCCCGAAGCGGGTGGCCAGGTTGCCCGCGACGTAGTGACCCAGGTATCGGGACGGGGCGACGGTGTACGACTCCTGTCCCGAGAGGCGACGGTTGGCCCGATCGAGATCCTCGGCGCTCATACCGATACCGTCGTCGTCGACGGCGATCATGTAGCCGTCGGAATTCTCACGACCCTTGACCTCCACCTCTGCGCCCGGGGGCGAGTAGTTGAGGGCGTTCTCGATGAGCTCGGCGAGCACGTGGGACACGCCAGCCGCTGCAGTGCCCGCGACCATGACCGGATCGAGGTGGCGGACGTTGACCCGCTGGTAGTCCTCCACCTCACCGAGCGCCGCCCGGACCACGTCGTCCACCTCGACCGGCGCCGTCCACTGGCGTGGGCTCTCGACGCCGGCGAGCACGAGGAGCGACTCGGCGTTGCGGCGCATGCGGGTGGCGAGGTGATCGAGACGGAAGAGCGATTCGAGCTCCTCGGGTTCGGTTTCGTTCTGCTCCAGCTCGGAGATGAACTCGAGCTGGCGGTCGAGGAGGTTCTGGTTCCGGCGGCCGAGGTTGACGAAGGAGTCGGCGATGTTGCGACGCAGCACCGCCTGGTCGACTGCGAGGGCGAGCGTCCGATCCTGCACGTCGTTGAGGACGTCGACGACCTCGTGGACCTCATCCCGCGTCTTGACGACGATCGGGTCGAGGTGGGGCACCACGACGTCCTCACCGAGCGGCGTCAAGGAGATCTGGTGCAGCGCGGCAGGAAGCCGGGTCCCCGCCATCTCGGCGGCCTCGACCCGCAGTTTGCGCAGCGGGCGGGTGATCGAGCGGCTGGCGAGCCAACTGCTCACGACGGCGAAGATGATGATGCCGGCGGCGAGCAGGATGAACTGCTCCCGACGTTCGTCGGCTGCGCTCGTGAGCCGGGCCGCTTCGGCCTCGAGGATCTCGGAGGCCATCTCGGCGGAGGAGGTGTTCTCGGCGGCACCACCGGCGCTCACCGCGGCGAGCAGTCCGCTGATGTCGACGGTCTCGCCCGCGAGGTACGACACGAAGTGTTCACGGGCATCGACGTCGAAGTCTCGACCGAGCGTCTCGTCCGGCACGTCGGCGTACGGGCCGACCGCGAGCTGCTCGATGCGATCTTCGGTGGCGTCGAGGCGGGCAAGGCGAGCGGCAGCGTCGGAACGGAAGATCTCCTCCCCACCGTCGGTCAGGGTGTCGAGGACGAGGAGCCGGGTGATGTTGGCCAGGAGCTCGCCGCGACGGTTGGAGTTGTCCACGATCTCGATGCCGTTGCGAAGGGCGTTGTCGTCGACGGCCGTGGCCACCGACTCGGTGGCGTCGAAGAAGGCCTCGGTCATCACCGTGAACCGGTCGAACACCTCGTCGGCCAGCTCCTGATTCTCCAAGTCCTTGTCGCCGTCGTCGTCGTCCCACAGCGCTCGCGTGTCTTCGAGGTCGGCTTCGAGGGCCTCGAAGGCCGGGCCGAAGGAATCGGCGGTGATCCCTTCGCGGCCCGCCAGATAGCGACGGAGCTCCTCGACCGTGTCATCGACGCGGTCACGCGCCTCGGCCACCGACGACACCTCGAGGGTGGCGGCTTCGGCCAGACCGATCAGGTCGAGCGCGGTGTAGTTCCGCTCGTTCTGCAGCTCGGTCGTGAGGCTGCTGGGCCCCACGGCGACGACTGCGAGCTCGGTCTCGGATCGGACGTCGTCAGCCTCCTCCGAGGCCTGCACGGCCTCGAACCCCGAGATGGCCACCAGTGCGACCAGCGGCACGGCCAGCGCGGCTGCCAGCTTGGTGCGGATACGGATCTTCAACACGATGTTGTCTCCATTGTTCGGGTCATCGGGACGAGCTCGGTTCCGGATCGTGGGCGTTGGCGTTCTCTGCCGACGGTTCCGTCTCGGGTGTGGTGGACGGCCAGAGGCCGGCGGCGTTGACGAGGCGGCCCCGGTCTGCCGGGAGCTCGATGGCCCACCCGGCGACGCCGCGGTCCTCGGTGAGGACCACGACCGGGCAACCGGGTTCGAGGGCGTCGATGTCCGCGACACCCAGGCCGCGCCCGTCGGTGGTCACGACGTCGTCGAGCACGACGAGGGTCGGTGCGTCGTCCAGCAGCGCTCGGAGCGCCGCGGCGCGGTCCTCGGAGAGGATGTCGTCCCGACCCGCTCGGCGACGCTCGTGCTCGGCGGCCCTGTCGTCGTGTTCGATCCGGAGGTCCCTCGCCGCAACACGAGCATCGTCGATGTCGGGCTGCATCGGCTCGGCCAGACTCCGCAGGCTGCTGGCGATGGTCTCGACGTGGGCCACGAGGTCGTCGTCCATCGAAGGTCGCTGGGCGGCGGGTACGAGGGCGACCAGCTCGCGGAGCTTGCTCTGGCGATGGCGCGAATCCTGTCGCAGGCGGTCGAGGGAGAGTTCGGCACGGGACGTCGCCCTGGTGGCGTCGTCGGCCTCGGACCGTACGGCCTCCTCGGCCTCGCTCAGCTGGCGCTCGACGGAGGAGACCTGCGCCTCCAGCGCGACCGCCGCGTCGTGCCGCACGTCGCGCGCGTTGCCGTCGACGCTCCGGGCGATGAGCTCGCTCTCGAAGCCGTCGATCGTGCGCCGCACGCTGGACAGGAACTCTGCAGCCGCATCCGCTCGAGCCTCCGCCTCCCGCAGGTCGGCGCGGACCCGTTCCACGTCGGCTGCGCCCACGGTGCCCGTCGGCGTCGTCGCCGGGTCGAACTTCGCATGCAGCGCTCGACGCATGGCCTGCAGCTGGTCCCCGTCAGAGATCCTCGGGACATCGACAACTCGCTCCGACATCGCCGCCGCGGTCTCGGCCTCGTCGAGGGCGGCAAGACGGCGAGAAACCTCCTTCATCGCCTCCTGGTACTCGGTCGTCGCGGCGCGCAGGTCCTGGGATGCCGCCTCCATCTGCCGGCGTACATCGGATTCCTCCACGCCCGTGGCACCGAGGCCGCCGAGCTCGCGACGGGCCCCTTCCAGCGCAGCCTCGGCCGCAGCTCGTTGTTCGAGCACTCGCTCGAGCCGACGCGTCGCCTCACGGGCCGCCTTGCGGTGTGCCTCCAACGCGGCGGCGGACGAAGCAGTCTCTTCGGTGGCCGCCGCAGCCCGTGCCGGCTGGAGCACGCACCACTCGGCTGCGTCGCAGAGGCGGCGCTGCTCCGCGACCAGGTCCTCGAGTACCAGCTCCGCAGCGGCTCGACGAGCGTCGAGGACGCTCAGCTCCTCCTCCAGCGCTGCGTCGGTGACCCGTTCCAGCTCGCGACGTCGTTCCGCGGCATCCGCAGCACGGTCCTCGAGCAGCGCACGGTCCACGCGCAGCCCCTGAGACGCCAGCTCGGCGGAGAGGACGCGGCGCGCATCGGTGTCGAGCCACGCGACCGTCAGGCGCTGATGCAGTTGGCTGACGCTGCTGCGCACGCGACTCACCGAGCTCCCTCATCCCGCACCCGATGGATGCTTCACCATTCCTGAACAATCTTCGGCAGATTCCGGTGCGTTCTTGAATGTGCCCCGGTGCGGACCCGCGTTGGATCGAGCGTCAGGTCCCCGGAGAGCGGAACAGCGACGGCGATGAAGACGGACCGGAGGATGCCGCGGTGCCGAAAACGAGGCGATGCAACCGGCGCAGAACCGGTGCGCGACCATTGCTGGCCGTGACCTCGGATCCCGTGCTGGATCGGCGCCGCCGGATCGCCCGACTCGTTTCCCTCGGCCAGCGCCTCGGATACGGCCTCTTCGGTGCCGCCGTCCTGTTGTTCCTGGTCGGCTTCGCGGTCGGCTTCGGGACGGTGGGACCCCTGATCGTGGCCGCGATCGTGGCGGGGTCCATCGTGCTCGCCCCGGCCATCGTGTTCGGCTACGCAGTGGGCGCAGCGGAGCGGGAGGACCGCCAGGAGGGCCGCCCGACGATGGACGAGCCGGAAGCCTGAGCGACCTGGGTGGGGGCGCGACCAGCCCCGCTCGCCCGTGCGGACCTCACCACCCGCGATGTGCCCCCCGACCGGTGGTGGTGCTACCAATCGAACGATGTCATCCCGGCTCCCGGCGCCACGCCGGAAGGAACAGCTGCTCGACGTCGCGCTGCACGTCTTCGCCGAGCGAGGGTTCCACCTCACGTCGATGAACGACGTCGCCGACGCCGCCGGAGTCACCAAGCCGGTGCTCTACCAGCACTTCCCGTCGAAGCGTGCGCTCTACCTCGAGCTGCTGCGTTCCGTCGGGGAACGGCTCATGGAGGAGATCACCGCCGCCACCCAGCGGGCGGACGGTCCGAGGGAGCAGGTGGAGGACGGTCTGCGGGCGTACTTCCGCTTCGTCGCCGACGACGCGGCCGCCCATCGCCTGATGTTCGGCGGGGGCACCCGGCGAGACGCCGAGTTCGCCGAGGAGGCCGCTCGGGTGGAGCGGGCGCTGGCCGAGGTCATCGCCGGGTTGATCACCGTGGACGGCCTCGGCGACGCCGACCGGCTGCTCTACGCCCACGGCATCGTCGGACTGGCCGAGGGAACGAGCCGCCACTGGTTCAACGACGCCCTCGATCTCGATCCGGACGACGTCGCGGTGCGGGTGGCCGACCAGGCCTGGCGCGGTCTGCGCGGCATCCGTGCCGACCACGAATGAGCCGTCGATGAGCGACGACCATCCGACCGTGCCGCCCGGGCAGATCGGGCAGATCGGGGTCGGCCCCCACCCTCTCCCATGGCCCGACGACGACCGCCTCGATCCGGAGCTGCTGGCCGGCGGCGACACCCGCAACGTGGTCGACCGGTACCGGTACTGGACGATGGATGCCATCGTCGCCGACCTCGACCGACGGCGTCACCCCTTCCACGTCGCCGTCGAGAACTGGCAGCACGATCTGAACATCGGGTCGGTGGTCCGAAACGCCAATGCTTTCGGGGCGGCCGCCGTTCACATCGTCGGTCGCCGGCGCTGGAACCGGCGGGGTGCCATGGTCACCGACCGGTACCAGCACGTGCACCACCATCCCGACATCGCAGCGCTCGCCGCGTGGGCAGGGCCCGAGGACCTGGTCCTCATCGGCATCGACAACCTCCCGGGATGCGTGCCCATCGAGCGCACGGCGCTCCCGGAGCGCTGCGTCCTCCTCTTCGGGCAGGAGGGCCCCGGACTCTCCGGCGACGCCCGGGAGGTGGTGGACCAGGTCTGCTCCATCGCCATGACCGGGTCCACCCGCTCCATCAACGCCGCGGTGGCGTCGGGCATCGCCATGCACACCTGGCTGCGCCAGCACGTCCACGGCCATCCCCGCTGATGCTGATCCTGTTGCCCCCGTCAGAGGGCAAGGCCGTCGGAGGCCGGGGACGTCCCCTCGCAACGGACCAACTCTCGTTCCCCGAACTGGACCCCACGCGCCAGGCGGTACTGGACGCGCTCATCGCGACGAGCGGTCGGGACGACGCGCTCGACGTCCTGCGGGCGCCCGCAGGTGCGGCAGCCCAGGTGGCCGCCAATGTGGCGCTGCGATCGGGCGCGGCGCGCCGGGTGGCCGACCTCTACACCGGCGTGCTCTACGACGCCCTGGACCTCGCCTCGCTCGACCCTGCCGCCCGGCGCCGCGCCGGTCGACGACTCGTGGTGATCAGTGCCCTGTTCGGGGCGTTGCGGCCCGGGGACCGGGTGCCGCCGTACCGGCTGTCGATGGACGTCGACCTCCCCGGCGTCGGCAAGCTGGCTGCGGCGTGGCGGGAGCCCCTCGACGAGGTCCTGCCGACCGCGGCCGGAAGGAGGCTGATCGTCGACATGCGCTCGTCGACCTATGTGGCCGCATGGCGCCCGGGCGGTCTGCTGGCGGAGCGGACGGTGGCCGTGCACGTCGTGCGCGAGACCGACCGGGGACGAGCCGCGGTGAGCCACATGGCGAAGCACACGAGGGGGCTCGTGACCCGGCGCCTGCTGGCGGAGGACATCGACCCGCGGACCCCGGAGGACCTGGCCGACGCATTCAGTGCCCACCACCACGTCATGCTCGACGAGGCCCACCCCGGTCGGGTCCGACGTCTGGACGTCGTCGAACCCACCTGACCGGCGCGCACGGGTGGAGAGACCGGGCCGGCGCGAGAGACTGTTGCGCATGCATCGCCTGGACCAGGACCAGCGCACCCACGACCTCGACCGGATGTGCGCCGAGACCTTCGACGTCGTGGTGGTCGGCGGTGGTGTGACCGGCGCCGGCGTGGCCCTCGATGCCGCCACCCGCGGCCTGTCGGTCGCGCTGGTGGAGCAGCGCGACTTCGCCGCCGGCACATCGAGCCGGTCCTCGAAGCTCTTCCACGGCGGGGTCCGCTACCTCGAGCAGCTCGAGTTCTCGTTGGTGACCGAGGCCCTGCACGAGCGCAACCTCATGCTGTCCCGGCTGTGCCCCCACCTGGCCCGGCCCGTCTCGTTCCTCTACCCCCTGACCCACCGGGTCTGGGAGCGGGCGTACGTGGGTGCGGGCATCGGGTTGTACGACATCCTCGCCGCCTTCGGGGCCAATCCGCTCCCCCATCACCGCCACCTCTCCAAGCGCTCGATCCGTGCACTGGTCCCGTCCCTGCGGGACGACGTCCACGTCGGCGGCATCCGGTACTGGGACGCCCAGGTCGACGACGCCCGCCACACCATGAGCGTGGTCCGCACGGCAGCCCACTACGGCGCCGCAGTGGCGTCCTCGGTGCGGGTGGTCGGGATGCGTCGCACGGGCCAGGCTGGGCACGTCGACGGGGTCGAGGTCCTCGACGTCGAGTCGGGTGAGCGGTTCACCATCGGTGCCCGGCAGGTGGTGAACGCCACCGGCGTGTGGACCGACCACATCCAGGACATGGCTGGCGGTTCGACGCTTCGGGTCCGGGCGTCCAAGGGCGTGCACCTCGTCGTCCCCCGGGACCGCATCCGCTCCGACACCGGCCTCATCTTCCGCACTCCCACATCGGTGCTCTTCGTCATCCCGTGGGGCTCACACTGGTTGGTCGGCACCACCGACACGGACTGGAACCTCGACCTCGCCCACCCGGCCGCCAGCGCGACCGATCTCGACTACCTGCTCACGCAGACGAACCAGTACCTGAGCCCGGCTCTGACCCGGGACGACATCGTCGGCGTCTACGCCGGACTCCGGCCCCTCCTCCACGGGGAATCGGACTCGACATCGAAGCTCAGCCGGGAGCATGCGGTGCGTACGGTCGTCCCCGGCCTCATCACCGTCGCCGGCGGCAAGTACACGACCTACCGCGTGATGGCGGCCGACGCCGTCGATGCGGTGGTCGATGCCCTCGGGCACGGACCAGGATCCTGCACCGCGCAGATCCCCCTCGTGGGCGCGGTGGGCTGGGAAGCAGTCCGGAACCGGCGTGACGAACTGGCGGCGAGCTCCGGACTCCCAGCCGAGCGCGTCGAGCACCTCCTGGGACGGTTCGGCGCCGAGACGCCGGTCCTGGTCGACCTCGTGCGGAACGACCCGACGCTGGGCGCGCCGCTGCCCGGCACCGACGACTACCTCGGTGTCGAGATCCGGTTCGCTGCATCGCACGAAGGAGCGCTCCACCTCGATGACGTCCTGACCCGCCGGACGCGCCTGTCGATCGAGAGCCCCGACCGTGGGGTGTCCGCGGCACCCGTCGCGGCCCGGATCATGGGCGGGGTGCTCGGGTGGAACGACGCGACGACAGAGGCCGAGGTGGAGAGCTACCGCGCCAGGGTGGCCGCCGAGCTCGACAGTCAGTGGGCCGCCGACGACCGAACGGCGGACGCCCGACGGCTCGGCGCCGACGACGTCCGGACCCCACGGTCCCTCTGACGATCAGCTCGTGCTGCTCAAACCTCGATGAAGATGCATTCGCCCGGGCACTCCTCGGCGGATTCGATCGTGGCCTCGATCTGGTCCTCCGGGATGGGCGCCACGCCTTCGGCGCCGCCGGGGTCGCTCAAGATCTTGTCGCCGTCCTTCACGTAGGCCAGACCGTCGTCGAGCATGGCGAACACGGTCGGTGCGATCTCCTCGCACAGTCCGTCGCCGGTGCACAGGTCCTGATCGATCCATACCTTCATGACGTGGGAGCCTTCCGATCCGAGTTGGCCTCATCGAGTTGGGCCAGCCCACCGTACCGTCGGGCCGTCCGCGTTCCCGCCTCGGGTGTCGGCATCGTCCGTCAGGCGGTCTCGATGATGCGCCGCAGGTGCGGCCAGGCGGCGAGGAAGCCGGCGTGGCAGGAGAGCTCATCGACCTCGTGGAGGGTGAACCACCCGATGGCGTCGGTCTCGAAGTTGGTACTGAACCCGAAGCGCCCGTCGACCTCGACGACGAGCGTGGTGTAGCACCAGTCGTCGGCCGGAGCGAACACGTGCTCACCGATGACCCGGTGCTCGGGGATCTCGCCCACTTCCTCGGCCGCCTCCCGGAGCGCGGCCTCCCGGGTCGTCTCACCCGCGTCGAGGGCACCTCCTGCCACCGACCATGTGCCCCCCTCGTGCGCCCACTGGGACCGCTTCTGGAGCATGACCCGGGGACCATCCACCTCTCGGTGCACGAAGACCACCCCGGCTGCGCCGAACCGACCCCAACGGGTCTGTCCGTCGGTGCAGCGGACGAAGCCGTCGCCACTCCCCCGCATCAGCGCGCCTCGGTGCTCGCGGCGTATCCGTGTGGGTTGGCGCGTTGCCAGTTCCAGTGGTCACGGCACATGTCGTCGAGGTCGAACCGCGCCGACCAGGCGAGCAGGCGCTCCGAAGCGGTGGTGTCGGCGTACACGCAGGGCACGTCGCCCGCTCTTCGGTCCACGACGTCGTAGGGGATCTCGGACCCGACTGCGGCCGCAGCGGCGTGGACCACCTCCAGCACCGACGAACCCGTCCCCGTCCCGACGTTGACGGCTCGGCAACCCTCGACGCGCGGGAGCGCCTCGAGGGCAGCCAGGTGGGAATCAGCGAGATCGACCACGTGGATGTAGTCACGGATGCAGGTGCCGTCCGGGGTGTCGTAGTCGCCGCCGAAGATCCGCAACCGCTCGAGACGACCCACCGCCACCTGCATGGCGAAGGGCATGAGGTTGTTCGGGATCCCCGTGGGGTCTTCACCGATGCGCCCGCTGGGGTGAGCTCCCACCGGATTGAAGTACCGCAGCAGCAGCGTCCGCCACGACGGGTCCGCCGCTGCGACGTCGCGAAGGAGCTCCTCGATGTACAGCTTCGTGCGGCCATACGGGCTCACTGCGCCGATGGGCGAGTCCTCGGTGATGGGCACGGTCTCCGGGTCGCCGTAGACGGTGCAGGAGGACGAAAAGACCAGGTCGCGCACGCCGTGGTCGGCCATCGCCTCGACGAGACAGATGGTGCCGACGAGGTTGTTGTCGTAGTAGGCGAGCGGGATCTCCACCGACTCACCAACGGCCTTGAGCCCGGCGAAGTGGACGACCTGATCGATCGCCTCTGCGTCGAACACCGACTGCACAGCGGCTCTGTCCCGCAGATCGACCTGGTGGAAGGTGAAGTCCCCTGGCGCCAACTCGCGCACGCGGTCGAGCGCGACCGGTGAGGAGTTCGACAGGTTGTCGATGACGACGAGGCGGCGACCGGCCTCGAGCAGCTGCACGCAGGTGTGCGAACCGATGTAGCCGGCACCACCGGTGACCAGGACGGTCGTCATGGACGAGAGCCTATGCAGCGCCGGACAGCCCTCCGGGACGCCTCAGCGCGAGGTGACGGTACGGCGCGCCACGGAGCCGTTCACGACGAGCAGGGCGAGGAGGGCGGCGGCGACGGCACCGAGTACCAGTTGCGCCGGACCGAGACCGTTCCGGAGGCCCGTGACACCGAGCCAGGCGAGGACGATGCCGACGAACGGGGAGACGACGAGCACTCGCCGGGCGCTGTAGGTCATGCGGCCCAGCACGACCTGGACGAACTCGTAGGCGGCGTAACCCGCCATGACGACCACGAGGGAGATGTCGCCGACCTGGGCCTCGAACGACGTCACGACGAAGAGTGCCAGGGCGACGAAGAACCCGGCGAACATGGCCAGGCAACGGCGGCAGACGTGCACGCCACCGAAGCGGACGCACCGGTCAGCGTCACACCGGTGGTGGTGTGACAGCCAGACGGGTTCGAGTGGTGTCGTGTCGTCGGCCGGGGTCACCACCGGATTGTCGGCGCCGCCGGTATGGGACTTGAGCCGCTGACCCGAGCCGCCGGATCAGGTGGTGGTCTCGTCGTTCTCGCCCACCCACTCCTCCCCGTAGCGGTCCCAGACCACGGTGAAGACACCGGAGGCGGCTCCCGCCAGCGGTACGGCGAGAAAGGCCCCGACGATTCCCCCCAGTGCGCCGCCTGCGGTGAGCACGACCAGGATCACCACAGGGTGCAGCTGCAAGGTCTGGCCGTAGATGAAGGGCACGAGGAGGTCGTTGTCGAGCTGCTGCACGGCCACGACCACCACGAGGACGATCAACGCCGAGCTGAATCCGGAGGTGGCGAGCGTCACCAGTACGGCCAGGGCGCCGGCCAGGACCGCGCCGACGATCGGGAAGAACGCACCGAAGAAGGTGAAGATGGCGACGGGTCCGGCGAGCGGTGCACCGACGATCAACAGCGTCGCGCCGATGATGACCGCCTCGACGAGACCGAGGATGGCCGCGCCCCGGAGATACCCGGACAGCGCCCCCCACGCGCCGCTGGCGGACTCGGTGACGAGGTCACGGTGTCGGTGCGGGAGATGCGCGGTGGCCCAGGCCTGGAACCTTCGGCCGTCCTTGAGGAGGAGGAAGGTGAGCACGAGGGCCAGCAGCATCCCGGCCAGGAGCTCGCCCACGAACATGGCACCGGAGATGATGCTGTCGGAGGACGACTGCACCACGTCGGCGATCCGGCCCGTCGGATCATCGGTGAACTGGTTGACATCGCCGCGGTCGAGGTTCAGGGGGCCGGTCACCAACCAGTCCTCGACGTCGTTCAGACCGGTCTCGACAGACTCGGAGAGCCCGTCGAGCTCGGCGATCGTGGGCGGGAGGATGGCGACGCCCGCGCCGATGATCACCAGCAGGAAAGCGAGGAACACGAGCCAGGTGGCCCCGAGTGTGGGCCAACCCCTGCGCTCGAGGCGGACCACCAACGGCGCCAGCACCGAGGAGAGCAACATGGCCACGAACAACGGTAGAACCACGATGCGCAGCTCCCACAGCAGCACCGTGACGATGAAGGTCAGCGCGCTGAGACCGAGAAGTCGCCAGGCTCCTTCGGTGAGCTTCCGGAACAGCTTGTGCTCGGGCTCGGTCACGTCGACCTCCGGCGCTTCCGAGCCGATGTCATCTGGGTTCAGTCCAGCTCGGCGTGGAGGAATTCCGTCACTTTGGGCCACACCTCGGCTGCCAGCTCCGCATCGGTGTTGCCCAGCGCATCGTGGGGTGCCATGAACGCGTGACCGGCGCCCTCGTGCACGGTGATCTCGACGTCCTTGCCCATGTCCTTCAGCGCCGCCTCGAAGGCCCGGGCCTTCTCCGGGGGGAAGAAGTCGTCGTTCTCGGCCATGTGGCCACGCATGACCGCTTCGATCCTCGACAGATCTGCCGGTCCGTCCTCGACCTCGGGGAACCCGTAGAACGCGACGCCGGCCTTGATCCGGTCGGGGCGCAGGGCGGCGAGCACCCACGTGAGCATCCCACCCATGCAGAAGCCCACCACGCCGATGCCGTCGCCGGTGGTGGCATCGTGGTCGGCGAGGTAGTCCACCGCGCCAGACATGTCGCGACCCGCCCGATCGATGGGGAGGTCCTGCATCAGCTGACCGGCCTTGTCCATCTCGTCGTGGGCTGCCAACTCGCCGCGGTAGAGGTCCGGCGCGAGCGCGACGAAGCCGGCGTCGCCGAGACGGTCGGCCATCGTCTTGATCCCGGAATCGAGTCCCCACCACTCCTGCACCACGATCACGCCCGATCCGGAGCCGCCCTCGGGTCGGACCAGATAGCCCGACGCGGTGTTGCCGTTGCTCGCGAATTCCACTGTCTCAGCCATGGCGGGGAACCTACCCGGCATCCTGGGTCGGTGATGCCGGAGGCCTCGGCCGGCCGGACCGGCACACTGGAGCCATGCCCCAGCCTCTGCCCCTGCACGGCCGGACCATCGCCATCACCGCCGAGCGGCGGAGCGAGGAGCAGGCCAAGCTCTTCCGCAAACGAGGCGCCACCGTCGTGCACGCTCCGACGATGCACACCGTCGACCTGACGGGCGATGAGGCGCTGCGACGCCACACCGAGACCGTCATCGCCGAGCCGCCGGCATGGACCATCGCCACCACGGGGTTCGGGATGCGGCTGTGGCTCGAGACCGCCGACGGCTGGGGCCTCGGCGACGACTTGGTGTCGGCTCTCTCGTCGACGCAGATCGTGGCGCGCGGCGCCAAGGCCCGTTCCGCCTGCCGGCAGCGAGGCCTCGACGTCGTGTGGTCCGCGCCACGCGAATCGATGCCCGAGGTGCTCGAGTGGCTGCGGGAGCAACCGGGCATCGGCTCGGAGTCGCTCCTGGTGCAGCTCTTCGATCCTGAGGACCACCCCTCGACGACCGATCTCCGCGCCATTGCCGGTGCAGTGTCAGAGGTCCCGATCTACCGCTGGCGACGGCCGCTGGATCCCGGTCCAGCGGTCTCCCTGGCCCATGGCATCGGTGCGGGCCGGTTCGACGCCGTCACCTTCACCAGCCAGCCCGCCATCCGCTACCTGGTCGAGATCGCACGGGAGGAGGGCGTGCTGGACGCAATGGTCACGGCATTCAACGACGGTGCCGTGCTCCCCGTGTGCGTGGGGCCGGTGTGCGCCGTCGCCGGGGAAGAGGCCGGGATCACCACCATGGTCTGGCCCGAGTCCTTCCGCCTCGTCCCCATGGTCGAGTTGGCGGCGAAGCACCTCGCGCCACGTCGGCGCGGACGAGCTGATCGACGCGACCTCCCGGCCGGGCGTTAACGTCGTCTGCGTGGCAAACAACTCAGAACTCGGATACGTCGACGACATCGAGCGCGTCACGCTGGACAACCCGCACTTCCGGCAGGTGCTCTTCACCGGCAAGCAGATGCAGCTCACCGTGATGACGATCCCGCCCGGTGGCGAGGTCGGGCTCGAGATGCACGAGGGCCTCGATCAGTTCATCCGCATCGAATCCGGCTCCGCCACGGTGACGCTCGGCCGGTCGAAGGACTCCAAGGACGAGACCCACGAGGCCGGTGACGACTGGGTGGCCATCATCCCGGGCGGGACCTGGCACAACATCGTGAACACCGGCGACGGGCCTCTGAAGCTGTACTCCCTCTACAGCCCGCCCGAGCATCCCGACGGCACGGTCCACGAGACCAAGGCCGACGCCGACGCCGACGAACACGACCACTAACGAGAACCCGCACCCCCGCTCGTTCTTGTCACCGTTTCGGGCATCCAGCTCCCCGAAACGGTGACAAGAATGGATGGTTCTCAGGCTTCGACGGCCCCGCTGTGGGTCGAACGTCCGAGGTGCAGGTTCTCGAGCACACGCTCGCGCAGGTCGATCTCGTCGTCGGTTCGGTTCTCCGGTCGACCGATCCGGAAGCGGATCTGGTCGGTGGTGAGGTCGGGGGCGTCGATGACGACCCGCGCCACCTGATCGATCTCGAAACCTTCCCTGGCCAGGACCAGCAGCTGCTCCGGCGTGCACCACCGCGCCAGGTGGCGCCAGCAGGAGGCAGACCCCGGGTCGTCCCAACCGGCGAGGCGCCAGACCTCGGCCTCCGGTCGGTCGAAGCCGGCTTGGGCGAACGCACGCGAGAAGGGGAGGCGGCGGTCGGGGCTGTCGTCGTCGGGCGGGGCGTCCATCGTGCTCCACGGTACGGAAGCCGAACTCGGACTTCCAGCTTTGCCGGCTCTGCCGGTATGACCGTTGTGTTGCGTCGGACGGCGATCCGCCGCCTGTTCAGGCCGTCCCACACAGGTCGAGCGCCAGCAGCGCCAGCGTCCGGGCCGTGATCACGATCTCGTCGATCGGCACCGACTCGTGCGGGCCGTGCGCCAACTGCACGTCGCCCGGTCCGTACTGCACAGTGGGTATCCCGCCGAGACCGGTGAGCAACCGGAGGTCGCTGCCGTAGGGCGCGCCGTAGACCTCGTGGGGTCGACCGTCGCTGGCGTGGACGTGGGCGTGTTGTACCCGCCCCACGAGATCGCTGTGGGCAGGGATGCGTCCGGAGGCGAACTGTCCGCCCCACCACTCGACCTCGGCCGGGTGGTCGCGGAGCCACGGATCCTGCGCCGACGCGGCAGCGACGGCGGCCTCGAACTCGGCCTTCGCATCGGCCACAGGCTCACCGATGGCGATCCCCAGCCGACCCTCGGCCACGAGGAGGTCAGGCACCGACGACGCCCAGTCGCCGGCGCGGATCGTCCCGATGGCGAGCGGATGGGCCAGCTCCCAACGCTCGGCCAGGGGATCGATGTCTTGGTGACGGCGCGCCTCGAGGTCGAGCAGGGCACGATGGATGGGCCAGAACTTCTCGATGGCACTGACGCCGTCGGTCCGGCGGGCGGCGTGGGTGGCCAGGCCCCGGATCCGGAGGCGGAAGGTGAGAGCGCCGGCGTTGGCGGGGATGACGTCGAGCTCGGTGGGCTCCGGGATCACGCAGACGTCGGCGGTCCAACCCCGCTGGAGGAGGGCGAAGCTGCCCAGCCCGCCGTCCTCCTCCCCCTGCACCGGTGCGACCACGACGTCGCCGCGTAGCGCCACCCCGGCCGTCCGGATCGCCTGCACCGCCCAGTGCGCCGCGAGCAGACCCGCCTTCATGTCACAGGCACCCCGGCCGAGGATCCTCCCGTCGACGACCTCGCCGGAGAACGGATCTCCGGGCCACGCCGACGGATCGCCGGTCGGCACCACATCGACGTGCCCGTTGAACATCAGCGTCGGGCCGTCACCGGTACCGGACAGCCGACCCGCGACGCCCCACGCCTCGGTGCGGGCCACCTCCATCCCAGGGAAGTCGACGTGGGCCTGCAGCTCGTCGAGGTCGATGCGCCAGTGGTCGACGTCGAGTCCACCCGCCGCAAGGCGCTTCGCCATCGCCGCCTGGGCCTCGTTCTCGCCGTCGGTGCCGCTCACGCTGGGGAGCTGCACCAGCGTGCAGATGTCGTCCACCATCTCGGGCACGAGCTGCTCGAGCTGGTCGAGCACCAGTGCTCCTACATCGTTCGCCATCGGATCCTCCGGTGGCGACGGTACCCGTCCGTCCCCCCGATCTCGACCGGGTCGTCCAGAGCGACACGAGCACCGGCCTCGGCAACCCGGACGGCTCGATCAGAGGGAAGCGGCCACCGGCCAGGCCGAGTGGATGGCGCCGTCGATGTACCCGACATCGGCGGCATCGCCGACCACGTGCACCTCCACCCCGAGGGCGCGCAGCTCGACCGCCAGCCCACCCCCCGGCTCGACCTCGCTGGCCACGATGACCGTCCCCGCCGGGATTCGGAACCCGACGTCGTCCTGGCGGTAGGCGACCTCGGTGGGTGTGATCTCAGTGACCTCGGCGTTGCGTACCAGGGTCACACCGTGGGCCTCGGCCCGGCGCACCGCGGTCCATCGCCTGGGCGACGCCATCGGGAGACCCATGACCGAGCCCGCCTCGAGCACGGTCACCTCCCGCTCGCGTTCGGCGAGGAACTCCGCCAACTCCAATCCCACCAGCCCGCCACCGATGACGGCCACCTCGTTCTCGATCGGCATCCAGGCCCTGGACAGCGTCCGGACGCGAGCAGGGTCGGACGTGATGCCCAGTGCACGGCCGGCCCGCAGCAGGAGCTGCACGGCCCGAGGCAGGCCGGGGGCGGTTCCTCCGGTCAGGAGCGACCGCAGGGAGTCGCCCGTGCGTACGTGCGGGAGGTGGGCTCCGGCGATGTCGGGAAGCCCACGGGTCGCGCCGGTGGCGACGACGACGACGTCGGGCCGCAACGCCTGCACCGAGTCAGCCGTGGCCTCCTCGCCCATCTTCAGGTCGACACCGAGACGCGCCAACTCCCCCACCTGCCAGTCGACGAAAGGCCCGTTCGCCGGGGTGGTCATCTGTGAGAACCATGCCGTGCCCCCGAGCTGGTCGCCCGCCTCGACCAGCGTGACGCGGTGCCCTCGCTCCCGAGCGACCCGGGCCGTCTCCATCCCGGCCGGACCGCCACCGACTACGACGACGTGCCGAATCGAGACAGCCGGAGCCATGTCGTCTGCGTCCTCGTTGCAGAGGGCGGGATTCACGGCACAACGGGGCGGGTCGTCGAAGAAGTTCTGCTCCACGCAGACGTAGCAGTTGATGCAGGGGCGGACGGTCGAACGACGGCCGACGCGCAGCTTGCCGGCCAGGTCGGGGTCGGTCAGGAGCTGGCGACCCATGGCGACGAAGTCGCACTCGCCGCCGCCGATCATCTCCTCGGCGGTCTCGGGGAGGACCCGTCCAACGGCGATGACCGGGACCGGCACGGCCTTCTTCACCGCAGCGGCGAAGGTTCGGTAGGCGCCGACGGTGTCCGGAAGGGGACCGTCGGTGAAGTTGGCGAAGGAGTTGCGGCCCCAGCCCGTGACGTGGATCGCGTCAGCGCCGGCGTCCACGATCATGCGAGCCGAGGTGACCGCTTCCGGTGTGGTCAACGCGCCCGGCTCGCCGAACTCGCGACCGCTCAGCCGCACCAGCACCGCCATGCCCGGCCCGGCTGCAGTACGGACCGCGGCAGTCACCTCGGCGGTGAGGCGGGCCCGGTTCTCGAGCGAACCACCCCACCGGTCGTCCCGGCGGTTGTCGGCCGAGGCCAAGAAGGTGGACAGGATGTAGCCGTGCGCGGCGTGGACCTCCACGGCGTCAGCGCCGGCCTCGCGTGCGCGCCTGGTTGCATCGGCGAACTGGTCGATGAGCCAGGAGATGTCGTCCTCGTCCGCCTCGCGGTACGCGGGCATCTTCCCGTCGGTGGTGGCCATCAGGCGGGCGAGCTCATCGGGGGTGTTGTCGCGGAGAGACGACAGGTCCATCCCGCCCGCCGGCACCGATGGCACCAAGAGGGGTCGTTCGTCGGCGATGTCGACCCGGGCGGTCTTGCCGTGGTGGCAGAGCTGGAAGCAGACCAAGCCCCCGACGTCGTGGACGGCGTCGGCGAGCCGGGCGAGGCCGGCAATGAACCGGTCGTCGGACAGCCCTGGCTGGCGGTGCGACGCCGCGCCACGGGGGAAGGCCACGGCGCCGGACCCCGTGATGACCATGGCGGTGCCCCCGGCGGCTCGGCGTCGGTAGTGCGCGATCTCCGCATCGGTGATCATCCCGTCGTCGCACATGTTCATGTCCATGGCCGGCATGAGGATCCGGTTCCGGAGCTCGAGCGGGCCGATGCGGCCCGGCGCGAGGACGTGTTCGAAGGTCCCCGGCTCGGCGCGTCGGCTCACGGGCGGAGCGTAACCCGCTCCCGCAGCAGGCCGAGGCCGGCGAGCCCGGGCAGCTGATCGATCCGGCGGTCGATGCGCTCGGCGATCCGGCGATCCCTGGTCTCCCGGCGGCGGCCATGGACCCGGGAGGTGAGCAACAATGGCTCCATGGCCGGGGACTCAGGCGATTCGGACCCAGGGTGGATCTCACCGAAGACCCTCCTGTGGGTTCTACTGCCGGGCATCGGGCTCCGCCGAGCACAAAAGGAAGCGGACAACGTCCTCCAGATGCTCCGCCTCCTGTTCACCGCCTTCGCCACTGCGCTGGTGTTCATCGGCATCGTCGTGCTGACCCTGTCCACCGGAGACGACGCCGACGGCAGCATGTCGGCCACCGTCGTCGCCGCCGGCGTGGTGGCCTACGGGTTCGTGAGCGTCACCGTGCCTCGGCTCGTCGGGCGAGCACTCGATTGCTCGTCCCCCGAAACGCTGATCGGCGGATACCGAACCCGATTCTTCCTTCGCATCGCGTACGCGGACGCGGCCGCCCTGATCGGGTTCGTCGGGTTCTTCCTCAGCGGGGATTGGTGGCTCTACCCGCTCGGGGCGTTCTTCTCCCTGATCGGTTTCATCCAGCTCGCGCCGACACGACGGAACCTGGAGCGTGACCAGGAAGAACTGAACTCGTCCGGCTGCGGTCTCTCGCTCGTGAACGCGCTGACGTCGAGCTGACGGTCGAGCGCGTGCGCGCTGACCTTGGGTCGCTGAATCAGTTGCGAAGAAGCGACATCAACGGGACACTGGAGACGCTCGACGGTGCTGTTCCGTCGGGAAGTCGCAAGTCCCGGAGGGCCAGTCCGAGGATCCACATCGTGGATCGTCTAGGACGGGAGCCGGGACTTTCGCATGTGGCCCGTCAGGTCGAGAGGAGCTGGGCTCGAGTGAGCGCGTCGGCGTACTCGGCCGGGTCGCCTGGCAGGACGTCGAGGTGGACCTTGACGCCACCCGGCCGCTCGGTGAGCGAGACCACTCGGGCAAGTACCGGGTCGAGATCATCGCCGGTGACGACGATGGCACCCACGGCCACCGGTTCGGGGTCCCTCGCCTCGTCCAGGAACGTCCAGACGAACCCCGTGCTGTCGACTTGCTGCACGTCGCACGGGACATCAACCTGGACTCGATCGGCCACTTGGCCACCTCCTCCGACA
>JBPPNA010000150.1:0-16474 GCA_051306355.1 Acidimicrobiales bacterium
GGACCGAGCGGCACGACGTTGATGCCGAGCGAGGTGCGGAACGCGGTGAACCACTCGAAGAGCTCCGGCGGGTCGAGACGTTCGACGACCGCGGTGATCGGCACCCCGACGACGCGCGTGAACCAGAAGCCCGTCCACTCCCAACCGCCGAGGTGGGGCAGGACGAGGATGGTCCCTCGGCCCCGGTGCAGGGAACGCTCGAGGTGCTCGTAGCCCTCGTACGTCATGCCAGCGTCGAGCTCGGCCGGCGTGAGCGTCGGCAGGCGGAACGCCTCCAGCCAGTACGCCGCGTAGGACTCGAATGTCTCGTGGACCGCGCGCCGCAAGGCGAGGCCGGTGAGGCCGGGATCGATCCGCTGCAGGTTGCGGGCGACGAGGAAGCGCCGCGCGGCATCGGGCACGGCAGCGCCGGTTCCACCGAGCTTGGCGAGCGGGCCGAGCAGCGGCGCGGGCAGCCGTCGGGCCACGATCGACGCGGCCTGGAACGCCGTCAGGAGACGCGACGACACGTCGGGTCAGGGACGCGTACGGCGGCGCCGGCGGGCGGCTCGCGCCTGACGATCGGCTCGGCGCATCGAACGGCGACGTCGATCACGAGGGGTGATGGGTGCAGGGGCCGGGACCGTGGCCGAAGCCTGCCGCCACACCTTCACGAAGCGCTGGCCGGCGGTGACCAGGGTGAGGACCAGCATCACCCACAGGGCCGGGATGAGCAGGGAGTCGAACAGCAGGGCCAGGGCCAGCAGGAGCAGACGTTCGGCCCGTTCCATCAGCCCGCCCCGGGCATCGAAGCCGAGGGCCTCTGCCTTGGCCCGCTCGTAGGAGATCAGCAGCGAGGCACCGAGCACGGCCATGGGGAGCAGGGCGATGTGGCTGCCCTCGGTGGACTGCAGGTACCAGGCCACGCCACCGAGCAGGAGGGCGTCGGCCACGCGGTCCATGGTGGAGTCGAAGAACGCCCCGCGAGCCGAGGCCGTGCCTGACGCCTTGGCCACTGCGCCGTCGAGGACGTCCGGGATGGCCGTGAGGGCGAGGAGGAGAAGCCCACCGCGGAGGGCACCGTTGGCGATGGCGACTGCGGCCGCCGCCGACATCAGGGCGCCGAAGGCAGTGAGATGGTCGGCCTTCACCCCGACACGTCGCAGGTTCGCACCCACGGGCTTGAGACCCTTGTCGAAGCTGCTGCGGAAGCGGCCGTCGAACATCACTGTGCACCGATCGTCGTGACCCGAAGCCGTCAGGGTACCGACCGGACGCCCACCTCCGGTGGGTATGGTCCGGTTGGTGACCCCTGACAGATCCCTCCGCCCTGCCGACGCCGCCGCTGCGCTCCGCTCCTTCCCTCGTCGGTTCCGCGCCGTCTTCGCCCCAGCCGACGGCCCGGACGATGACTTCGACCCCGACGAGATCGGTCGCCGTGTCGGCCCGGACGGCTCGTCGGCCGCCGACCACCTCATCGCCGCTGACGGCATCGTCGCCCTCCTGGAGCGAGCCGTCGAGCAGATCGTGGGAGACGACGATGCGTCGCTCCACCCCGCCATCGCCGATCTCGGGTCAGCACCCTTCGAGGAAGACCACACGCCGGTGCCGGCGCTGCTCGACCAGTTCGGGGCCAACGCCCTCCGTGCTGCCGACCGCATCGACGGCGTCGGCACCGAGGACTGGACCGCGACGGGTCGCATCGCCGATCGAGAAGACACCGTCGATGCCCTCACGGTCACCCAGGACGCCGTCGACGCGGCCGCCACCCACCTTCGGGCTGCGCAACGCGCCATGGACGCCGTCGTCTGAGGAACCTTCTCAGCTGGCCTTCTCAGCTGGATGGCGTGTCCCGCCGGCCGTTCGTGAGCAGCAGGTCCCGGTACTCCTCCTCGGTGGTGTGCGAGGGCGAGGTCTCGTCCAGGAAGCTGGTGAGGGCGGCCAGGAACTGCTCGGGCGCCTCGAACGGGACGAAGTGGCCGGCGCCCGGGATGACCACGAGACGGCTGTCGGGCATGAGCTCGTGGGCAGCGTGGGCATGGTCGACCGGGATCATGCGGTCCTGGTCGCCCCACACGATCAGCGTCGGTACTTCCTGCGCCAGGTACAGACGGTCGCGGGCGCTCACCCGTTGGCCTCGCACGTCGATCACCGATCGCACCGTGTGGATGAACGCCACCCTGCCTCGCGTCTCGGTGAGCCCGCCGTAGCTGCGCCAGATCTCCTTGCCTCGTACGCCGAGCCGCAGCCCGAGCCGGTCGAGGACCGAGCCGACGGCGTCCATGCCCTCGCGGAGTTTGGGGTGGAGGATGATCGGCATGACGAGCTCGCTCCCCGGGAGGCTCACCGCCCGCAGCAGCAGCGAGACCTCCTTGCCGAGCCCGCCACTGGAGACGAGCACCATGCGCTCGCAGCGCTCGGGGAACTGGTAGGCGAACTGCAGGGCCACACCACCCCCGAGGGAGTGGCCGACGAAGGTGACCCGTTCGATGCCGAGCGCCACCAGCAGGTCGCGCACACCGGCCGCGAACGCACCCAGCGAGTAGTCGCCCCGGGGCTTGGCCGATTCGCCGTGGCCGAGGAGGTCGGGGGCGATGACGGTGTAGTGCTCGGCGAGCGCCGGCATCACCTCTCGCCACGTGGTGGAGCTGCCGGTGACGCCGTGCACGAGCACGAGCGCAGGGCCCTCCCCCGCCATGCGATAGCCGACGCGGTGCCCGTGGATGTCGATGTGCCGCAGTCGGAAATCGTGGGCCATCGCCTCGCGAGGAGTGCTCATCGGTCCTCCGTGAGACGTCCGTCGAGGTCGGACCAGTCCTCCGGGTTCGGCTCCACGAAGTGGTCGACGATCTCGCCGTCGACGCCGTCGACCAACACGAACCCCCGCTGATCGGGGGGCTCCTCGGCCGAGTAGAGCAGGATTCGCCACGTCGGCCGGCTGCGGACGCCACGCCAACCCATCTGGGCCGACGCGTGGCCCACGGGAAAGCCCACCGAGCGGGAGGCGGCCACGAGCGCGTCACGCTCGTCGACCACGAGGTCGAAACCGGAGAGCAGGTGGAACGCCCCGATCGCGGCGAGCACCACCCCCACGACGAGGAAGCCGTCGTTGACGAGGACGGCGTCGTCGCCCGCCACGGCCCAGAGGGCGATGCAGGCGACAGCGGTGACGAGGTAGAGGTATCCCGGGATGCGGCGACGATTGTTGTCCGGGAAGACGTATGGCCCGACATAGCCGGCCGCGTCGAGATCCTCGGGCAGGGAGTCGACGAGTTCGTCGGGCTCCGCGGGCTGGCGGTTATCCCGGGGCTCGGTCATGGCGACGACGCTACCGTTCCCGCCCCTGTGGGAACGATCGACGTCAACGGGCTCTCCTACCACCTCCCGGGTGGCCGTCGGCTGTTCGAGACGGTGTCGTTCAAGGTCGGTCGCGGGCAGCACGCGGCACTGGTCGGCGCCAACGGGGTCGGCAAGACGACGTTGCTCGGTCTCGTCGCCGGTCGGGAGAAGCCGACCGAGGGGACGATCGCGGTCGATGGTCGCCTCGGCATCATGGACCAGCTCGTCGGCATGCGGGGCGAGCAGCAGACCGTACGTGATCTGTTCGCCTCGCTCGCTCCCCCGCCGATTGTCGCCGCATCCGCGGAGCTCGCCGCCGCCACCCACGCGGCAGCACGCGCCGCCGATGGCGGCAAGCCCTCGTTCGTCGAGAAGGCCGGCCTGCGTCTGGCCCGGGCACATGCCGAGTGGGGTGAGGTCGGGGGCTACGAGATCGAGGTCGAGTGGAACGTGTGCGCGACGGCAGCGGTGGGCCTCGACCTCGATGCTGCATCGGCCCGTCCGCTGGCCACGTTCTCGGGCGGCGAGCAGAAGCGCTTGGCGCTCGAGTTCCTGCTCCGCAACGACGACGAGGTGCTGCTCCTCGACGAGCCCGACAACTTTCTCGACATCCCGGGCAAGCGATGGCTCGAACAGCGCCTGAACGAATCGAGCAAGACGATCCTCTTCGTCAGCCACGACCGCGAGTTGCTGGCCCGGGCCGCACACCGGATCGTCACCATCGAAGGCGACGGCGCCTGGATCCACGGCGGATCCTTCGACGGCTACGCCGAGGCCAGGGACGCTCGGCTCCGCAAGCTCGCCGACGACCACCAGCAGTGGATGGACGAGCGCAAGCGGTTGGTCGACTACAAGCGGATCATGAAGGAGCGGGCCAAGGTCTCCGACGCCAACGCATCCCGCGCTCGCGCCGCGGAGACCCGCCTGCGTCACTTCGACGACGCCGGTCCCCCACCGGAACGCCCCAACGACCAGAAGATCACGATGCGGATCGACGGGGGCCGCACCGGCAAGCGCGCCATCGTCATCGAGCAGCTCGAGCTGACCGATCTCACCCATCCCTGGTCCACCGAGATCTGGTTCGGCGAGCGCGTCGGCATCCTCGGTGGCAACGGCACGGGCAAGTCACACCTGCTCCGGCTCCTCGCCGGCGATCCAACCGTGGCGCACGAAGGTCGGTGCGACCTCGGAGCGAGGGTCGTCCCTGGCCACTTCTCCCAGACCCACTACCATCCCGAGCTCGTGGGGCGCACGCTCCTCGACGCGCTCCACGCCCGTGATCTGGCCCGAGGTCCCGCCATGGCCCGGCTGCGCCGCTACGAGCTGCAGTCGGCGGCGGAGCAGACCTTCGAGACGCTGTCCGGCGGGCAACAGGCCCGCTTCCAGATCCTCCTGCTCGAGCTGGGCGGCGCCACGCTCCTCCTGCTCGACGAGCCGACCGACAACCTCGACGTGGCGTCCGCCGACGCGCTCGAAGGGGCCATCGCCTCCTTCGAGGGCACGGTGGTCGCGGTGACGCACGACCGGTGGTTCATGAAGAACCTCGACCGGTTCCTCGTGTTCAACGACGACGGGGAGGTCACCGAGACCGATTCGTTCGTCTGAACCGCACCTGTTGTTCCGGAGCACCTGCCAGATCCGGTGGTCAGCGAGGCCAGGCGTCCCGCAGCTTCTGCCACGTCGTCGGGAGCGGTTCGGGCAGCACGCGTGCCTCGGCGACAGTGGTCATGAAGTTGGAGTCCGCGCCCCAACGGGGTAGCACGTGGCCGTGGAGGTGGGTGGGGACACCGGCCCCCGCGTCCCGACCGAGGTTGAAGCCGACGTTGACGCCGCCGGGCCGGTAGGCGGCTCGGATGGCCACCACCGCCTCATTGACCACGCGCCACAGATCGGCGGATTCCGCCCGCGTGAGCTCCTCGAGGGTGGGCACCTCGCGGTACGGCATCACGAGCAGGTGACCGGTTCCGTAGGGGTAGGCGTTCAGGATGGCGAAGGTCGCTTCGCCGCGATGGACGATGAAGGCGGTCTGATCGGTGAGTTCGCCCCGGTCGACGGCCCGTAGGATCTGCGTGAAGATCGACCCGGACGGCCCCGTCAGCCGCTCGCCGGCCGTCTCCTCGTCGCCCGTGACCTCGTCCATGTAGGACGCCCGCCACCCGGCCCACAACCGGTCCAGTGGACTGCTCACGAGTGGTCGCGTACCTCGGCGAGGATCCGCTCGATCACCTCGTCCACTGGGAGGTCACGTTCGGGCTTGCCCTCTCCGCGCACGTTGTCGGCCACGGTGGCGGCGGCGACATCGTCGTCGCCCACCACGAGGATGTGCGGCACCTTCTCCATCTTGTGCTTACGGATCCGGGCACCGAGGCCGTCGTCGGCCGGCGACATCTCCACCCGCAGTCCGGCGTCGCGCAACCGGGCAGCGACCTCGTGGGCGTAGGACTCGTGGTCCTCGGCAACCGGGCAGATGACGGCCTGGACCGGCGCGAGCCACGTCGGGAACGCCCCGGCGAAGTGCTCGAGGAGCACGCCGAAGAACCGCTCGATCGAACCGAACAGCGCTCGGTGCAACATGATCGGGCGATGGCGCTCGTTGTCGGCGCCCACGTAGGTGAGGTCGAACTGCTCGGGATGGTTGAAGTCGGCCTGGATGGTCGAGAGCTGCCACGACCGGCCGATGGCGTCGCGCACGTCGATGTCGATCTTCGGACCGTAGAACGCGGCGTCCGCTTCCTTGATCTCGTAGTCGAGGCCGTGCCGGTCGAGCGCCTCCCGCAAGGCGTCGGTGGCCTTGTCCCAGATCTCGTCGCTCCCGACGTACTTGTCCGGGTCCTTGGTCGACAGGTTGAAGGTGAAGTCCTCGAAGCCGAAGGCCCGCAGCACCGACAGCACGAAGTCGAGCAGGCCGGTGATCTCGTCGGCCAGCTGGTCCTCGGTGACGTAGATGTGGCTGTCGTCCTGGGTGAACCCACGGATCCGCAACAACCCGTGGAGGGTCCCGGCCCGCTCGTAGCGATAGACGTTGCCGAGCTCGAACAACCGCAGGGGCAGCTCCCGGTAGCTCCGCTGCCGGCTCCGGTAGATGAGGCAGTGGATGGGGCAGTTCATCGGCTTCATGTAGTACGTGCCGTTGTCCATCTCCATCGGCGGGTACATTCCGTCGGCGTACCAGGCCAGGTGGCCGGAGGTCTCGAAGACACCCTGCTTCGTCAGGTGCGGGCTGAAGACGAACTCGTAGCCGCCGTGCTCGTGGCGCTCGCGGCTGTAGTCCTCCATCAGCTTGCGCACGATCCCGCCCTTCGGGTGCCAGACCGCCAGACCCCCGCCCAGTTCGCTCGGGAAACTGAACAGATCGAGCTCGGTGCCGAGCTTGCGGTGATCACGCCTGGCTGCCTCTTCGAGGTGGTCGAGGTGCGCGTCGAGGTCGGCCTTGGTGGCCCACGCGGTGCCATAGATGCGCTGCAGCTGGGGATTCTTCTCGCTGCCCTTCCAGTACGCCCCCGCGACTCGCATCAACCTGAAGTGGCCGAGGTGGTCGCTGGTGGTGGGCACGTGAGGACCGCGGCAGAGATCGATGAAGCCGTCGTGACCGTGGAACGTCTGGTTGGGACGCGGCTCCGGCGGGACGTTCTCGTAACAGCGGACCTCTCCCGCCGCGGACGTGGCCGACATGGGGTCGGTGGAGGCGTCGTCGATGATCTCGAGCTTGTACTTGTGGTCGGCGAAGATCTCCCGGGCAGCGTCGGCGCCCATCTCGCTCTTCACGAACGGCTGCGCTTCCTCGAGGATCTCGCGCATCCGGTCCTCGATGCGGACGAGGTCGTCCTCCTGGAACGTAGCCCCGTCGGGGAGCTCGAAGTCGTAGTAGAAGCCGTTCTCGACCGGCGGGCCGATGCCGAAAGTGGCGCCCGGGAAGAGGTCGAGCACCGCTTGGGCCAGCACATGGGCGGTGGAGTGACGGATGACGTAGAGGCCGGCGTCGGTGTCGGCGGTGACGATGGCCACCCGGTCGCCGTCGCCGAGCTCGTGGGTCAGGTCGCGCTCGACGTCGTTGACCTCGGCCACGACCGCCTTCTTGGCCAGTCCCCGGGCGATCGATCGGGCGAGATCGCCGGCCGTCGACGCCGTGGGCAGCTCACGACTGGATCCATCAGGGAGGGTGACGGCGATCATCGCTGGGGACGGGGACGACATGCGTCGGAGGGTAGCGATGCGCCCCCGGGATCGTTCAGTCCGAATCGCCGCTCGGCTGCGGTCGCCAGAAGGAGGCGAGGAGCGCAACGGCTCCGCCGAATCCGGCGACCAGGGCGATCCACAGACCGGTGGCAGCCGGCGGGTCGAAGATGCCGAGGGCGTGATCCAGCGACCACTGGCCGGCACCGAGCACGGCGAGGAGGAACCCGGCGGCGATCAGGGTCATCACGTATTCCCACCCCTCGCCCGGCCGGAAGATGAAGAAGCCGTTGCCCCGATGGTTGGTGACGAGCGCCACCGTCATCGTGCCGATCACCGCCGCCCCACCGAAGGGCGTGAGCAGGCCGAGGGCGAGACACACGCCGGCGGCGAGCTCGGCCAGGCTGGCCAGCCAGGCGTGCAGGATCCCGGGCTTCATCCCGAGCGACTCGAACCAACCTGCGGTCCCCTCGACCTTGCCGCCCCGGAACAGGTGCTGGAAGCCGTGGGCGAACATGACCGCGCCGATGGCAAGGCGGAAGACGAGCAGAGCGAGGTCGATGGCGTCCTGATCCATGCCGTGGAGCATCGCGCACCGACACGCACGGTCGGGCGATGTCAGCCGGTCAAGGGTCAGCCGGTCAGGACCACCAGCGCGCCAGCACGTCGGCGGACGACGCGCGGTCCTCGTGGGTGCCGGACTCATGGTCGTCGGCGACCGATCCATCGGGCAGAACCAGCTCGCGGGTCCGTTCGTCCCGGCCGGGATCGTCCTCGACGTCGAGCTCGACCACCTCGGGGTCCTCGACGGGCGCCGGCTTTCCGGCGTAGGTGTCGACGTAGTCGAGGCCCGACAGCTTGCGGATCTCGAACATGACCTCGTCGATGAGCTGGCGCAGGATCATGCGGTCGTCCTGGCGGTCGAGGTAGCGGGTGACATCGATGGGCTCACCGATGTTGACCTGGCACGACGTGAACGGCTTCGGCACCGACGCGCCCGCGGGCTGGATCAGGTCGGTGCCCCGGATCCCGACCGGGACGAGCGGCGCCCCGGTGCGCAGGGCGAGGCGGGCAGCGCCGGTGTGGCCGCGGTGCAGCTTGCCGTCGCGTGAACGCGTCCCCTCGGGGTAGATGCCGAAGAACTCGTCGCGTGCCAACACCTTCGCCGCGGTGTCGAGCGCGCGCTGGCTGGCACTGCCCCCGGTGCGCTCGATGGGGATCATGCCGATGGCGGGGAAGATGTATCGGGTCTTCCAGGAGTCCATGTACTCGGCCTTGCCCACGTAGCTGATCCGCCGGGGCAGCACGCACGGCAGGACGACCGAGTCGAAGAACGAGATGTGGTTGGGGCAGAAGATGGCCGGCCCGGAGGACGGGACGTGGTGCAGCCCGGTGGCGTGGATGCGCCACAGCAGGTTCGCGACCGGCTGCACGATGGCCATGGCCACCGGGTACGCCCGGCCGTACTCGCGATCCTGTCCCACGGGTCGGACGCTACCAGCGCATACCGGACAGTGTCGCCGGTCAGCTCGAGGGGTCGATCGACACGCCGAGGAGCATGGCTGCTGCGGTGACGTCGGCGCCCCCGGCGGCGGCGTCGTCGATGACTGTCACCGCGCCTGGGGTGTCGAGGTCGTCGTCGAGTCGGTCGCGGACGGCATCGAGCACGGCGGCGCCGGAGCTGCCGGCTGCGGCGCCACGACGCCAGCGCTCGAGGCGTTCGGCGGCCTCGGCCATGACTTCGTCGTGCCACTCCCAGCCGTTGCGGTAGTGGTGCTTCACCACGGCGAGGCGTATGGCCATCGCCTCCCACTCCTTGCGCAGCTCGGACACGAACACGAGGTTGCCCAACGACTTGGACATCTTCTCGCCGTCCATGCGGACCATGGCCTGGTGCATCCAGTGGCGCACGAATGGTTCGCCCGTGGCGGCCTCGGACTGGGCTGCTTCGCACTCGTGGTGCGGGAAGATCAGGTCAGCGCCACCGCCGTGGAGGTCGATGGTGGTGCCGAGCTCGCGCAGTGCCAGGGCCGAGCACTCGATGTGCCAACCGGGGCGCCCTGGCCCCCAGAGCGAGTCCCAGGCCGGCTCGTCGTCGAGCGACGGCTGCCAGAGCACGAAGTCGAGCGGGTCCCGCTTGTGCGGATCGTCGACGTTACCGCCTCGTTCCCGGGCGTATTCGAGCATCGTGTCGCGGTCGTAACCCGAGATCGACCCGAACCGGTCGTAGGTCGAGATGTCGAAGTACACGGCACCGCCGGCCTCGTAGGCGTGGCCCCGATCGAGGACCATGCCGATGAAGCCGCGGATGTCGGCGATGGCCGAGGTGGCGCGGGGTTCGCTCCACGACGGCAGCATCCCCAGGGCGACCATGTCGTCGTCGAACTTGGCGGTCTCCGCGGCCGCCAGGTCGAGGTAGTGCACACCGATCTCTCGGGCCTTGCCGAGAATCGAGTCGTCGACGTCCGTGACGTTGCGCACGCACTTGGTGTCGTGGCCCCGGTCGCGCAGGCGGCGCTGCAGCACGTCGTAGCCGACGTAGGCCGCAGCGTGGCCGAGGTGGGTGGCATCGTACGGCGTGATGCCGCACGTGTACATGGTGACGACCTCACCCGGCTCGAACGGGACGATCTCGGCCCGGGACGTCTCGTACAGCCGCAGCGGAGCGAGCTGGGAGGAGCTCACGCGCCCGTCGTCGTGACGGGTCCGCCCACACCTTGCTCGTCGGAGGCACCATCGGAGGCGTCCGCAGGGGCGTCCTCGGCAGCCGCGACCTCGGCCCTCGGCGGTTTCTTCGGCAGGTCCGTGATGGTGCCGGTGCCGTCGGGGATACCCGTGAACTTCACCGCGACCCGCGTCTTGTAGCGCACGTTGAGCTGCAGGAGCACGGAGGTGAACGACTCGACCGGCGTGGCCTGGCTGAGCTCGCCGGCGTCGAGGGGACGCATGTTGGGGATGGCGTGGACCAACTCTGCAGCCACCGCGGTGGCGGACTCGTGGTCGGAGCAGATGAGCACGTCGGACTCGATGGGATGATCGAGGTCGCCGAGCTCCTTGGCGGGGACGTGGTGGAAGGCGGCCGCGACCTTGCAGTCGGGCACCGTGGCCTGGACGCTGGCTGCGACGCTGCCTCGGGGCGGCACGAGAGGCTGGAACTCCTTGCCGATGCGGGTGAGGGCGTTGGCCATCGAGATCACGACCTTGCCCCGCAGGTGCTCACGCACCGAGGCCGCGGTCTGGGTGGCGCCGTCCCACGGGGTGGCAATCACGATCACGTCGGCGGCGGCGGCGTCTTCGTTGGCGCCGGCCTCGATCTGGAGGTGCTTGTCGGGCCAGGAGTCGAGCAGCGTGTCGACCGCTTCCATGGCCCGGTACTTCGAGCGGGAACCGATCACCACCTCGTAGCCCGCGTCGGCCAGTCGTGCCGCGAGCGCCGAACCAGCGGGCCCTGTTCCTCCGAGGATGCCGATCTTCACGGGCGGGAGCCTACCGGCGACGGTTCCGCCCGAACCCAACCGGGCCGTACCCTCCCGACGTGAGCGACGACATGCCTCCCGGAGACATCCGGACGACCCAGCCGATCAACCCGGTGCCGTTCGTGATCGCCCTGGTGGCCTTCCTCGCGGTCGTCGTGGCGGCCTATGTCTTCCTGTGGGAGGACGACACCGGCCGACTGGTGCAGCCCGACTCGGTCGTCGTCATCGACGACGACACCATCCGGGTGGTGGCCACGGACCGCTCGGTATGCGAGCGCATCGGGCGCGTCCAGGTCGACCTGGCCGACGATGTCGTCCTCGTGGAGCTCGTCGTCGAGGGTGGCGACGCGGACTGCGTGGACGTCGGGGCGCCACTCGAGGCCGAGGTGACCCTCCCCGAGCCGATCGGCGAGCGCGACGTCCGAGCCGGTCCCGGACGTCTGGAGATCCCGTGCGGTCAGGCTGCGCCGTCCGCCACCTGCAGACCCGGTGGGTAACGTCGGCTGCTTCCCCACGGTCTGGAGATGCAATGGGAATCCTCGACGGCAAACGACTGCTCGTCACCGGCGTGCTCACCGATGCCTCATTGGCCTTCGGCGTGGCCCGGCTGGCCCAGGAGGAGGGCGCCGAGATCGTGCTCACCGGGGCCGGGCGAGCGCTGCGCCTCACCCAGCGCACCGCCCGCAAGCTCCCCACGGAGCCCGAAGTGCTCGAGTTCGACGTCACCCAGGAGACCCACGCCGAAGCCATCCGCGACGCGCTGGCCGCGAAGTGGGGACGCGTCGACGGCGCGCTCCACGCCATCGGCTTCGCGCCGGAGTCCTGCCTGGGTGGCGGGTTCCTGGAAGCTCCCTGGTCCGACGTGGCCGTGGCGATGCAGATCTCGGCCTACTCACTCAAGACGGTTGCCGAAGCCGTGGTGCCGCTCATGACCGAGGGCGGGTCGATCATCGGCCTCGACTTCGACGCCACGGTCGCCTGGCCGGCCTACGACTGGATGGGGGTGGCCAAGGCAGCGCTCGAGTCGACCTCCCGCTACCTCGCTCGCGAGCTCGGAGCGAGCAATGTGCGCGTCAACCTCGTCTCGGCCGGACCCATCCGGACGATGGCCGCCAAGTCGATCCCGGGCTTCTCGGAGTTCGAGGACGCCTGGGCCGATCGCGCCCCGCTCGGCTGGGACGTGAACGACTCCGCCGGCGTTGCCCGCTCGACCGTGGCCCTCCTCTCCGACTGGTTCCCCCAGACCACCGGCGAGATCATCCACGTCGACGGCGGCTTCCACGCCATGGGAGTCTGAACCACAACCCCCACACCCCCGTTCTGGACCCGTCTCGCGCCACCAGGCTCGACCGTCATGGGGCCAGAACCGGGGTTTCGGGCGCTCGGGATGGTCAGGGGAAGTAGTCGGGGTTCGCGACCCGGAGCTTGTCGACCACCGTCTCGGCGATCACCCCGGCGACGGCGTCGTCGCGGCCGTCGAAGCGACCGGAACGGATGCCGTCGGCCAGGTCGGATTCGTTGCCGACCCCCAGTCCGCCGAGCCGGCCCACCTGCTCGGCGGCCATCGGCGGGCCGAGCTCGAGCTCGCGCTGCACCGTGGCGAGGACGTTGGCGGCCACCCGGGCGTGGAACGCCACCCGTCCGTCGGTGGCATCGCGCACGTCGCCATCCACGAACTCCCGGACCGCTTCCACCAGCTCCGCCGCCGTCGGTCGGCCGTACATGCCGACGTCGATGATCGGCGGTGGAAGGTCGCGCCGAACCGCGGCCGCGAGCGCTTCGGGGGCGAGGAGGAGCAGGAGGTCGTGCTCGTTCTCGCACACCCGACGCCCGATGGCGGCCAGCTCGACCGACCGGGAGTGACCGTCGAGGTGGGCCCGGGCCTGGACGATGCACATGATCCCCCACTTCAGCGTCCCGAGGACCTCCCACCATCGCACCACCTGCGGGTCGACCGGCGTGCCCGAGACCTCCCCGTAGGCCGCAAGGAGATCGTCGTAGGTACCGAGACCGCCGACCGGTAGGTCACCACCGAAGCGCCACGCCCGCACGCACAACCATCCGAGGTCCTCCATCGGGTCACCGAGGTGCGCCAGCTCCCAGTCGACGACGGCACGGAGCCCGTCGGGGCCGAGGAGGAGGTTGCCCAGCCGGAAGTCGCCGTGCACCACGGTCTCGCCGGTGCCTGCCGGGCGGTTGTCCTCGAGCCAGCGGAAGGCGAGCTCGAAGGCGGGGATGGCATCGCCGAGGCCGTCGAGGATCTCGCGGTACTGGGTCGTCTGGTCGGCTCGCTCCAGTGCGGGAGCGGCGTGGACGGGGATGGCGTGGATGGCGGCCAGCGCCCGGCCGCACTGGCCGGCGAAGCGGTCGCGGGCATCGTCGTAACGGTCGTCGCGCTGGATCCGCCGGGCGATCGCCTCACCTTCCACGAAGCGCGAGATCAGGAACCCGGTGCCCAGCGGGGTGTCGCCGGCACCGCTGCCCACGACCTCGGCCACCGGGACGCCGGCGCCGGCCGCAGCCCGCAGGAGCTGGGCTTCTGATTCCATGCCGCCGGTGCGAACCGAGCCGGGCCGCTCCCGTTGGAGCACGTACCGATCCCCGCCGGCAACGAACGACCAGGTCTCCCGGGACGCACCGCCGGTGAGGCGCCGCAGGTCGGTGATCTCCGCGCCCATCACGTCTCGCAGCGGTTCGGTCAGCTCGTGCGGTGTCACACCGGGATCCTGTCAGAGACGGATCAGCACGCCGCCCTCGTGGCCGGGTACGGGTTCACGGCACCGCCATGGTTCGGGTGGATCTCGAAGTGGAGGTGCGGCATCCCGGCGGCGTTGCCGGTGTCGCCCACGTATCCGATCACCGTGCCGGCACTCACATGGCCGGCGGCGCCGTACCGAGACATGTGCGTGCCGTAGTAGTAGTGGCCGTTGTCTCCGGAGAGGTGGAACGACAGGCCACCGACGCTGTTGCCGCGGTGCGAGACGGTGCCCGAGACGGGCGCCACGATGGGCGTACCGATGCGGGCCATCATGTCGACGCCCTTGTGCCGGCGGCCACCCGAGCGGGCCGCGCCCCACGAGTCGATGAAGCTGTGCGACCCGGCGACGGGGCAGACCATGCCGCCACCCGAGCTGACCGGTGCGGGGGCAGGCGCAGGGGCCTGGGCCGGCGCCGACGAGGACCCGCGACGTGCAGGGGCAGAGGCAGAGGCAGAGGCAGAGCGGGGGGCAGGCGCCGCCCCCGACGAGCTCCGAGCGGCCTGCTGCGCTGTGGCCTGCTGTGCCGCGACGCGGCGGGCGGCTGCTTCCTCGGCGGCACGGCGGGCGGCCTCCTCGGCGCGGCGCTTCGCCTCGAGCTCCTCGAGGCGCTTCAGCTCGGCCTGGACATCGGACAGGGCACGCTCGAGTTCACCGATGGTGGCCTGCTGCTGGTCGCGCTTGGCCGACAGCTCGGCGCTGGAGGTCTCGAGATCGGCCTTGGCCGCGGCGTAGGTGTCGATGTCGTCGAGCTTGCCCCGACTCAGGTAGCGGGTGAACGCCTCGGCCTTGACGCCGTCGTTGAGATCGGCCTCGGTCAGCAGCGGCATGTCACCCACCGAGGTGTACTGCGCCACCACGATCTCCTCGATCGAACCTCGCAGTTCGTTCACGATGGACTCGGCCCGGGCGGTGCGGGTCTCGAGCACAGCGATCTCGGACTCGAGGGCCCCGAGGGCGGTCTCGGCCTCGGACACGGCTCGGACCGCGGCCTCGGCGCGCTCCTTGGCGCGCTCGATGGCGGCGGTGTCGGCACCGGCGGGAACCGCGACCGCGACCGACACAGTGGCGACGCACGCCAACACGGCGAGGAGGGTGAGGAGCACGCGACGAGACATCAGCCGGCCCAGGCTACGAACAGATCGCGATTATTGCAATGTCGTGACAGAAACCGTCACGCCGGGTTCCTCCGTGCCCGGTCCCGATCGGATTCGTCGACGATGTCGCCGACCAACTCCTCGAGCATGTCCTCCAGGCTCACGAGACCGACGGTCCGACCATCGGCGTCGGTCACGACGGCGAGGTGGACCCTGGCCTGCTGCAGGGCGACGAGGGCGTCGTCGACGACGACATCGGAGCGCACCAGCGGGATCCGTCGGATCTTGCCGAGCGGCAGGGGGAGGTCGCGCAGGGGCTCCGGCACGGTGAGCAGGTCCTTGGCGTGCACGAAACCCAGCACGTCGTCGAGACCGCCGCTGCCCACGACCAGCAGGCGGGAGCGCCCCGTGCGAACCACGGCTGCCTCGGCGTCGGCTGCAGTGGCGGTTCGTTCCACGAACCGCACCCGGTCGCGGGGGACCATCAGCTTGCGGATCGAGGATTCGCCGATCGAGAGCGCTCCCCGCAGGAGCTGGTCCTGGACGTCGTGGATCAGCCCCTCGTTGCGCGAGGCGGTGATGATCTCCGCCAGTTCGTCCGAGGTGTGCTGGTCGGAGATCTCGTCGGCCGGCTCCGACCCCAGCAGACGGACGACGACGTTGGCGATCCCGTTCAGCACCACGATCGCCGGGCGGAACAGCCAGAGGTAGACGCGATTCGGCAGGTCGAGGGCGAGCAGCGTGCGTTCGGGACCGGCGATGGCGATGTTCTTGGGGACCATCTCACCCAGGACCATGTGCAGGGACACCACGATGGAGAGGGCGACCGTGAACCCGATCGTGGTGGTGACGCTCTCGGGCAGTTCGACGACGTCCTCCAGGAGGGTCTCGAGGCCGTGGGCGATCGTCGGCTCGGCGACGAAGCCGAGCAGCAGCGATGCGATGGTGATGCCCAGCTGGGCGCCGGCGAGCTGGGAGGACAGGTCGGTGATCGACGCCAGGGCGCGACGAGCGCCGGCGTGACCCTCGTCCGCCATGGATTCGAGCTTGGTGCGGCGTGACGCGACGAGCGCGAACTCGACCGCCACGAAGAACGCATTGGCGGCCAGGAGCAGGACCGCGATGAGCAGTGCGCCGGTGTTCACGGTGCCACCAGCCGGACCGTGGCGATCCGGAACCGGTCCATGGCCACGACACGGACCGTCCAGCCGTCGTGATCGAAGCTCGCACCCTCGGTGGGGATCCGGCCGAGCCGGTCGAGCACGAAACCGGCCAGCGTCTCGTACTGGCCATCGGGCACCTCGAAACCGCAGGCGTCGAAGACCTCGTCACGGTGCAGGCCGCCGGCCAACTCCCACTCCCCCGGGCGCTGCACACGTGTGAGCGTCGGCGTGGGCCGGTCGTGTTCGTCGTCGATCTCGCCGACGATCTCCTCGAGCACGTCCTCGAGGGTGATGACGCCCGCGGTGCCGCCGTGCTCGTCGACCACGACCGCGAGGTGCGTGGCCTGCTCGCGGAGCAGCACGAGGAGCACCGACAGCTGCATCGTCTCGGGCACCACGAGGGGCTGGGCCATGACCGAGCGGACCGACGTGGTGCCCCGCTGCTCGTAGGGAACGCCGAACGCGTCCTTGACGTGGCTGACCCCGACGAT
>JBPPNA010000192.1:0-2576 GCA_051306355.1 Acidimicrobiales bacterium
CGCCCCCACCATGACCACCACCGAGCTCACGCTCCCCACCATCCGGGCCGCAGAGGCCACGCCCACCGCCGGCCACGCCCGCCTCGCTGCGGTCCTGCACAGCGAGTGGATCAAGTCCACCACCGTGCGCACCAACAAGGCGATTCTCGTCGGGGCGTTCGTCTTCAGCTCGCTGATGTCGTGGGCCACGGCCGTCTTCTACACCGACGAGGTCCTGACCGCCGCCGAGGTCTTCGTCTACTCGACCTGGCTGACTGCGGTGCTCGCGGCGATCGCTGGCGTCCTGTCGTTCAGCGCCGAGGCGCAGCACGGCACTCTGGCCGCCGCCGTCGCGGCTCAGCCCGCCCGTTGGCCCATCGTGGCGGCCAAGGCCGTCGTCGCGATCGGCTACGGCCTGGTGCTGGGCGTCACCGGTCTGGCCACCGGGTTCGTCGGCGCGCTCGTCGGTGGCATCGAGGTCGGCGACACCAGCGGGATTCCGGCCACCGTGGGGTGGGCGCTCCTCTACACCTCCGGGTCGGCCGTGCTCGGCCTCGGCGTCGGCATGATCGTCCGCCACAGCGCCGGTGCCGTCTCCGGCGTCCTCGTGTGGTGGTTTGTGATCGAGGGCCTTCTCCTGCAGTTCGCTCCCGCCGAGGTCGTGCGCTTCCTGCCCTTCGACGCCGGCTTCCGTACGCTCGGCGCCGGACCGAGCTTCGATTCGCCGGAGTTCGTCGCCTCCGCGCTGTCCAACGCGCTCCACGCCTCGATCTTCTGGGGCTACGTCACCGCCGCACTGGCCATCGGGGCGGTCCTGGTACACCGACGCGACGCGAGCTGACGTCATGCGGCAGAACCCCGAACCCATGTCATCTGGCCCGGCTCCGGCGCCGGCCCGCTCCTCCGCGAGACCCTCGGCCCACCCCATCCAGTCCCTGACCAACCAGAATCAGCCGGTGACCTCCCGGCTCGAAGACGTCGCATGGCCAGTCCGAACGAAACGACTCGTCCTTCGACCCACGACCCTCGACGACATGGAAGCCACATGGCAGATCCCCCGGCTCGAGTCAGTCAGCCGATGGCTCACACGGGCGCACCACGCTCTCGACGTCTACCGAGCTGACTCATACGACCGCATGACCAGGGAGATCTACGAACAGAAGGGCCTCACCCTCATCACCGTGACGCCCACGGAGGTGAAGGGCTTCGACAACCGTCACGCCCTCGGCACCGGCGAACGGGTTTTCGTCCGCCTCCGCGAGCGGCTCCCGATACCTCGCCGCTGGCTGTCGGACGACGGGTGACTCCGATGGACTCGAGGACTGCAGACGTGATGCGGGCGGCCGTCGCCGACAGATACGGGCCGCCCGAGGTGGTGCACCTGACCGAGGTGGCACGGCCCAGCGCGGGCACCGGAGAGGTCCTCGTGCGCGTCCAGGCCGCAGCGGTGACCTCGGGCGATTCGCGAATCCGGGGTGCACGCTTTCCGTCCGGTTTCGGACTGGGCGCCCGGTTGGTGTTCGGCATCACTCGGCCCCGCCGACGCATCCTGGGTGCGGTCTTCGCCGGGGTCATCGAGACCGCAGGCCCCGGCGTGGACGATCTCGTCCCGGGGCAAGCCGTGGCGGGCATGACGGGCATGAAGCTCGGCGCGCACGCCGAGTACGTCACGGTCCCACGAAACCGCCTCGCCCGCCTACCAGAAGGCTTATCGGTGAGGGACGCCGCCGGAGTGCTGTTCGGAGGTACCACGGCACTGTTCTTCCTTCGGGACAGGGTGGAACCCGGCCGGTCTGTGCTCGTCAACGGTGCCTCCGGTGCGGTGGGTACCAACGCGGTGCAGCTCGCGAAGCGATCCGGAGGCGAGGTGACAGCGGTGACCAGTGCTGGGAACGCCGCACTGGTCACCGCCCTCGGCGCCGACCACGTCATCGATCACACCAGCGACGGACTCACCACCGATGGCGGGCGCTATGACGTCGTACTGGACTGCGTCGGCAATCTCACGCTCACCTCCGGTCGTCGTCTGCTCACCGACGGCGGGGTGCTGCTGCTCGCTGTGGCGGGCCTCGGAACCATGATCCGCGCTCGGGGGAACGTGGTCGTGGGCACCGCAACCGAGCGGGTCCAGGACTTTGAGCTGCTGTTCGAGCTCGTCGCCAGCGGCGAGCTCTCCGTCGTGCACGACCGCACCTACGACCTCGACGACATCGTGGACGCATACCGCCGCGTTGACACGGGCCACAAGCGCGGCAACGTGATCGTGCAGCCCTGCGGGGATCGAGAGGAGGCACCGAGATGAACCCGACGACCCACCACCCGCCGAAGCTTCCCGTCCGCATGGTTCAAGCAGCTGTCAGCCACAACACCGACCTTGGCTGGCAGAGCCGAGGCGCACATCGCCGGATGGGGTGTCGCCTGCGGAGAGCAGTGGGGGCGCTGTCGTCCGGCACATACCTGGCGTCTCTGGCGCTGGACTGTCCCCGTGGCGTCGCCTCGTGGTGCAACAGACGTGAGGATCGGCAGCGGGGCTTGGCGGCGAGCTGCTCTGATCCCTGCTGCGACCGATCATCCAGTACGGAGCGGTACCCGTAGCG
>JBPPNA010000197.1:0-5450 GCA_051306355.1 Acidimicrobiales bacterium
CGATACAAGCAACCCCGCCACAGGCAACCCCGACCCAGACGAGAGGCACCATCATGAGCACCACGTTGACCCGCACCGCCGGCGGAACCACCGTTCCGAATGCCGGCAGCTACGAGATCGATCCCACCCACAGCAGCGCCTCCTTCGAGGTGCGCCACCTCGGCCTCTCCAAGGTCCGTGGCGGCTTCGAATCCTTCTCGGGAACCATCGTGATCGACGAGGACCCGACGAAGAGCTCGGTCGAGGTCGATCTCGATGCCGCCAGCTTCACGACCGGCAACGAAGACCGGGACGGCCACGTCAAGTCGGCCGACTTCCTCGACGTCGAGAACCACGCCACCCTGACCTTCCGCTCCACCGGCGTCCGCGAGGACGGCGACGACTGGAAGGTCGACGGTGAGCTCACCGTCAAGGAGGCCGCACGCCCCGTGACGCTCGACGTGGAGTTCGAGGGTGCCAGCGAGGACCCGTGGGGCAACGGGCGCATCGCGTTCAGCGCCACCACCGAGGTCGACCGCAGCGAGTGGGGCATCAACTGGAACCAGGCCCTGGAGACCGGCGGCGTGCTGGTCGGCAAGAAGGTCAAGATCGTGATCGACGTCCAGGCCGTCGCCAGCTGAGCCAACACTGCTGACACGGCGACGGATCTGCAGGAGGATCGACACATGGACCCGATCAGGATCAGCGAGCTGAACCACGCCGTGCTGTACGTACGGGATGTGCCCACGGCTGTCGCGTTCTACCGCGACGTCCTCGGCTTCGTGACGATCACCTCCGCCCCGGGGGGACGGGCCGCGTTCCTCCGGGCCGGAGGATCCGGCAACCACCACGACCTCGGTCTGATCGCGGTCGGACCGAACGCTCCCCGTTCCCCGATGGGCGCCACCGGCCTCTACCACCTGGCGTGGCGGGTGGATTCCATCCACGAGCTCGCTCGGGCCAAGACGATGCTCGCCGACCAGGGCGCACTGCGGGGCCAGTCCGACCACGGCGTCAGCAAGTCGCTCTACGCCGCCGACCCCGACGGCAACGAGTTCGAGATCATGTACCTCCTCCCCGAGGACGAGTGGGGCAGCTACGCCACGCAGGCCGTGGTCCAGCCCCTCGACCTCGACGCCGAAATGTCGTCCCGCTCCTGAGGCCGCTCCTGAGGGTCGCTCTGAAGTCTGGACCGGCTCGTGTGCTCAGGTGGGTTTGCGGACCACGGCGGGCGAGCGGCTGAAGAACTCTTCGACCTCGCGCTGGTAGCGGTACTCGGCGCCGTCGCCGACCGTTCGGCGGAGGCGGAGCGCCTCGATGAACGTCTCGACGGTCCCGGCCGAGGTGTGGGTGTAGTCGAATCCGGCCCGGCGCAACCGGGAGTTGTCGACACCGCGTCCATAGGTCAGCAGGTCCACGACTTCGGGCGGGATGTCGAGTCCGATCCGCCGCAGAGCGGACGCGACCACACCACGGGCGAGCGGCGGTAGGGCGACGGTTCGCTTCCCGCAGATCGAAGCCACCTCGCTCCACGGCACCAGGCCGTCGCCCGCCACGTTGTAGATCCCGGCCAGATCGCGATCGAGCACGAACAGGACCGCCCGGATCACGTCGTCCTCGTGGACGAACTGGAATCGGGGATCGAAGCCGAAGATGGAGGGCACCACCGGCGCCCCCAGCATCTTCGACAGCGGCGTGACGATCTCCGTGCCGAGCACGTTCGAGAACCGCAGCATCGACACCGCCACGTGGGGGTTGTCGACGGCGAAGTCGCGGACATAGGACTCCACCTCGATCAGCGATCGCTCGACCCGGTGGCGCGGTGGCGCCTGTCGCTCGGTCTCCTCGGTGAACCAGACCGGGTCGCGAGGGTGGCTGCCGTACACGTAGGACGACGACTTGACGACCACGTTGCGCACCGACGAGTCGGTGGCGGCCGCGAAGAGGTTCATGGTCCCGATGACGTTGATCTCGTGCATCTTGCGGGCGCTCATCTGTGTCGAGTCCACGACGAGGAACGTGTGCACGATGGTGTCGACCTTGGTCGCCGAGACGATGCGGGAGAGGATCGAGTAGTTCTCGTCGCTTCGCACGTACTCGGTGCGCTTCAGCTCGACCTGGGGCTCCTGGGTGTCGAGACCGACGATGACGTCGACCGTGGGATCGGCCTCGAGGGCCAAGGCGACGCGGCCACCCCAGAAGGTGCCGAGGCCGGTGACGAGGACGCGCCGTCCCATCAGCCGGTCCAGACCGATCGGCGCTCGCGCAACATCTCGTAGAGCGTCTCCTGGATCTTCTGACGGATGTCTTCGGACTCGTCCATGATCTTCGATCGGCTGTACCGGGGCTGATCGGGGGCCACGTCGAAGTGGATCGGGTCGAGGACCCGCAGCTTGAACTTGGTTGGGAAGTGGAGGAGCGACCCGAGCGGCCCCAGCCACGGGCCGAACGCCAACATGTTTGCCGTCAACGGGGCGTAGGGCAGTCCCAGCGCCTTGGCGAGCGGAGCGATGTTGGCGATGGTGGGCATCGACTCCTCCGCCCCGACGACGGCGATGGGGATGACCGGCACGCCGGCTCGCATGGCGATCTCGACGAAGCCGCCCCGACCGAACCGGCGCAGCTGGTAGCGCTCGCCGAAGGTCTTGCCGGGACCTTTCGCGCCCTCGGGGAACACCAGGACCAGCTCGTGCTGCTCACGCAGCAGGCGGTAGGCGTTGTCGGGGTGGGCGAGGACCCCACCCGCCCGGGACCACAGGGTCCCGACGACGGGCATCTTCTTGAACATCTCGTCGGCGAGTCCGTAGACGCGGCGTTCGAGCTCGGTCTCGATGCCGTGCATGATCACCGGAGCATCGCTCGGGACGGCGGCGGCGTGGTTGGCCACGAGGAGGCCGCCGCCCTCGGTGGGAATCTTGTCGAGCCCCTCCCATTCCACCCGGAACCAGTGGTCGTAGAAGGGCCGGAACAGGGCGTGGGCCCGCTGTCGCATCCGTTCGGAGCGGCCCCACTCGTCGACGTCGGATTGTCGGGGATCGGCGAGCTCGGGAGCTGCGGCCGGCGCCGGTACAGGCACCAGGTGTCCCGCCGTGCGGGGCACCTCGGTCGTGGGACGGGCCATGGGGCGATGCTAGGCCTCGTTCGTGAGCGGGGGAATTCCTTCCGGTCGCTAGCGTTCGACCCCCGTGGTGACCGACCTCCCGACCTCCGCCGACGAGCCCACTTCACCGGTCATCCCGGCGAAGCCGGGGTTGCGTGAGGCCGGCGCGGCGCTGCGCGTCCCGGAGTTCCGCCGGTTCTGGATCGGCGCCCTGGTCTCGAACAGCGGGTCGTGGATGCAGAACGTGTCCGTTCCGTTCGTCCTCTACCAGCTCACCGAGTCGGCCGCCTGGGTCGGCCTGGCTTCGTTCGCCCAGTTCATTCCCGCCTTGCTCTTCGGGCCGCTGGGAGGATCCCTGGCCGACCGGTTCCCCCGCCGGACGGTCCTGCTCGTGGCCCAGTCGGCCATGGCCGTCGTCGCCATCGCGCTGTGGGCGCTGTGGTCGAGTGGGGCGGCCGAGCCGTGGAGCATCGTCGTGCTCGTCGCGCTGCTGGGTGCGGTGAGCGGCATCTCGATCGGGTCCTGGCAGGCGTTCGTCTCCGAGCTCGTGCCCCGGGAGCTCCTGCTGAACGCTGTCACGCTGAACTCGGCGCAGTTCAACGGCGCCCGCGCCTTCGGCCCCGCCCTCGGTGGTCTGGTGCTGGCCACGTGGGGTGCGTCGGGGGCGTTCGCGCTGAACGCGGCGTCGTTCGTCGCCGTCCTCGCGGCGCTGGTCTCGATCCGTCGCGGCCGCCGGGCCGCCAGCGACCCGGAAGCTGTGCGATCGACCGTCCTGGGCGAGACACGGGAGACGATCCGGTACATCCGCACCATGCCGGGCATCGGCACGTGCGTGCTGGTGGTCGCCTCCGTGGGGTTCCTGGGCAGCCCGGTGTTCCCGCTGCTCGTGGTCTTCGCAGAGGAGGTCTTCGGCGTGTCGGACGCCCTCTACGGTCTGCTCGGCGCCGCGCTGGGCATCGGTGGGGTGCTGGCCACACCGCTCGTCGCCGGGAAGGGGAGCGGGATGTTGCGGTCCACGCTCGCCAGTTGGGGCCTGGCCGTCTATGCCGGCACCCTCGTCGTGTTCGCGCTCTCGCCGGTGTTCCCCATGGCCGTGGTGGCGCTCGTCGTGGCCGGCGGGGCCTACCTCACGGTGTCGTCCACCCTGAACACGACCATCCAGGTCCAGGTGGCCGAAGCCCGCCGTGGAAAGGTGCTGTCCCTGTACGTGATGGGCCTCACAAGCAGCTACCCGCTCGGGTCCCTCGTACAGGGCTGGCTCGCGGACATCGTGGGCGTGCGGGCCGTGACCGCGCTCGCCGGTGCATTGCTGCTGGTGGTCTGGCTGCGGCTCCGGCTGGGGCACCGGTTCCTGGTGATGGACGAGGACCCCGCATCGGTGGATCCAGCATCGGTGGACCCGGCGACATCCTGAACCCGCGGGGTCAATGATCGGGACCGAGAGCGGTCCATTCGACACCGGTGGCGCATCGTTCCCGGGCCGGGCACCAGGTGCAGTGGTGGCCCGGACGCAGCTGGGTGGGCATGGTGCCCCAGCGGGTCTCGGCCATGGCGGTGACCGTGCGGACGACGCGCTCGGTGGCGGCCTCGAGGACCCCGCCGGTGACCGCCTCGACCACGGGCTGGCCGGCGTCGAGGTAGACGGTGGCGAGGCGGCGGGGCGGGAGACCGACCCGCAGGGTGTCGATCAGGGCGTAGAAGCGGAGGTCGTCGACGTGGTGGCGCTGACGGTTCCCGGTCTTGAGGTCGATGATCACCTTGCCCGAGCGCAACGCCTGGCCGAGCGTGAGATCGGGGCGACCGACGAGGACGATCCGCCCGTCGCACAGCTCGGCCCGAGAGCGCCCGTCGACCACCGGTCGCCAGCGTGCCTTGAGCGGCGGGAAGCACTCCTCGAAGGCCGTCACCAGGTCGACCGCGCTGCTGCGCAGCTCGGCCAGGTCGACGGTGGACAACGTGCGTAGGAACCGTCCGGCGGAGGTGCCGTCGTCGAGCATGCGGGAGATGGCGGCATCGACGGCGCGACCCGGTTCCACCTCGCCGCGCCAGTTGATGCTCAGCTCGATGGCCTTGTGGCTGACCGTGCCGCGCACCGACGGGACCGACCAGCTGAACGGCGAGTCGACCTGGGCCCGCCAGTGACCGGGGCACGAGTTGAACGCAGCCAGCGGCGTCTTGCCCACCCACAGGCCCTCGCCGGCGGGGACCAGCGCCGCCGCGTCGGCGAGACGCTCCTCGAGCTCCGTGCGCAGCGACACGGCGAGCTCGGGCCCGATCTCGGCGTCGTCGTCGGCGTGCCGGCCGAGCAACTCGATCACCCGCTGCTGGGCAGGCCGGAGCGACGTCGCAACGGAGGTGGGGGCGGCTGCGG
>JBPPNA010000082.1:0-11568 GCA_051306355.1 Acidimicrobiales bacterium
CGGACGCCGAGACGTCTGCGCCGACCGTCTCACCGGAGCCGGGCGGCGTACCCGTGGCCGCCGAACCCGTCGCCGGTACCGCCTCGTGGGTCGAGCCCGCCGCCGATGGAGCCTGCCCGGCCGGGCACCCCATCAAGGCGAAGTTGAAGTCGAGGATCTTCCACGCTCCCGGCCAGCTCAACTACGACCGCACCACGCCCGACCGGTGCTACGTCGACGCTGCAGCCGCCGAGACCGATGGCTTGCGAGCCGCCAAGCGGTAGATCAACCCGCAAGACGCTGATGGGACGGTGTGAGGCCTTGCCGAACATCGTCGGGTTGGGCTTGACCGGGAGGCCGCCCTGCGGCCGGATCGATCAGCCCAACACGTGCACCGATTCGATGCCGTCGGTCGCACGCAGGGCATCGGCGAACTCACGGGGCACCGCCGGCGACGTGGCCAGCACCATCAGCGACGCGTCCCCACTGGTGGTGGACCGGCCGAGGTGCATGTCGTCGATGTTGACGCCGGCGTCGGCCAACGTCTGGGCGACGATGGCGATCATGCCGGGACGATCGTCGTTGCGCACCACCAACATGTGCTCGGCCGGAGGCACGTCGACGGTGTGGTCGTCGATGGTCACGATCACCGGCTCACCCCGGGCGCCGACGATGGACCCGCCGATGGAGTGGTGACCACCGCTGATGGTGATGAGGTTCACGAAGTCGTGCGACGTGGACGAGGAGGTGTCGCGTACCTCGATGCCGCGCTCCTTGGCCATCATCGGCGCGTTCACGTAGGAGACCGGCTCGTCGCTCACCTTCCCGAAGGCGCCCTTGAGGACCGACAGGGTGAGGATGCGGGTGTCGTAGTCGGCGATCTCGCCGGCATAGGAGATCTCGAGCACCTCGGGGATGCCCTCGCTCATGGCGGTGAACACCGCGCCCATGCGCTCGGCCAGCGGGAGGTACGGCTTGATCGTCTCGGACGCCTCGGCCGCAGCCACGTTCACGGCGTAGGGCACGAAGTCGCCCGCCAACGCGAGGCCGACCATCTCCGCGATGGTGAGCCCGGCCTTGTCCTGGGCCTCGTGGGTGGAGGCACCCAGGTGCGGGGTGACCACCACCTCGGGCAGTTCGAACAGGGGCGACTCGGTGGTGGGCTCGGTCTCGAAGACGTCGATGGCCGCCCCGCCGACGTGACCGGACCGGATCGCATCGGCCAGCGCGGCCTCGTCGATCACGCCCCCGCGAGCCACATTGACGATGCGGATGCCGGGCTTCGCCTTGGCGAAGAACTCCTTGTCGAGGAGGTTCATCGTCTCCGGGGTCTTGATCAGGTGCAGGGTCACGAAGTCGGAGCGCTGGGCCAGCGCGTCGAGGTCGACCAGCTCCACACCGGCACGACGGGCTCGGTCCTCGGTGACGTAGGGGTCGAAGGCCACGAGCTTCATGCCGAAGGCGTTGGCCCGCTGGGCGACGAGGGTCCCGATGCGTCCGAAGCCGATGATGCCGAGCGTCTTGTCGGCCAGCTCGACGCCGGTCCACTTGCTGCGCTCCCACCGACCCTCTTTGAGGGCGCTGCTGGCCGCGGGGATGTTGCGAGCCTGGGCCAGGAGCATGGCCATGGTGTGCTCGGCCGTCGACAGCGTGTTGGACTGCGGGGCGTTCACCACCATCACGCCGCGCTCGGTGGCGGCATCGGTGTCGACGTTGTCGAGGCCGATGCCGGCCCGGCCGACGACGATCAGGTCGGCGGCAGCCCCGAGCACCTCCCGGGTCACGTTGGTGGCCGATCGGATGATGAGGGCGTGGGCGCCGGGGATCGTCCCGACGAGCTCCTCCGGTGACAGGCCGAGCTGGATGTCGACGTCGTGGCCGGCGTCGCGCAGCTTCTGCAGGCCGTTGTCGGCGATCTCTTCGGTGACGAGGATGCGTGCCATTGCTTGGAGTCTCGCGGCTCGGCGCCCGCTTGTGAAACGAGGACTGATGGGAGGTCTGGCCCCTGCTCAGCCCGGGGCACGAGAGGGAACTGACGCGACTGGGCCATCTTGTCGCGCTCGTTCACGAAGCCCTTGATCCCGACCTCCTCCGCCTCGCGGCGCAGTGGCTGTCGATGGACGCCGACCACAACACGATGCGCTGGTGGGGCCGGCCAGCCCGCATGGCGACCGCGGTCTCGGAACTGCCCGGCGGTGACGGTCGTGCGGCCGACGGTGGTGACCGGCCGCACGACCGGGAGCGTCACCCGTGCGGCGTCGAACGGCTGGGAGTGAAGGCCGTCAGTGACAGGAGGCGCCGCACGGGCGGAGTGGCGTTGCGGATGCAGAGGTGGCCACCGGTGGACTCGAGCGTGTCCCGGGCCCCCTCGAGCACCTCGATGGCGGCCGTGTCGAGGAACGACACGTCGCCGAGGTCGAGGTCGATCTCGTACGCGCCGGAGAGCAGCGCCTCGTGGATCGAGTCGGACAGCGACTCGACGTTGCCGGCGTCGATCTCGCCGCTGGGGACGAGCGTGACCCGGTGATGGGTGGCGTCGAGTTGGCTGAGGGTGTCGGTGATGACCATGGGGAGCTTCTCCGGTCGGCGGCCTGTGGCAGCGGTACCCACTCTGACGTCGGGGGAGACCGGATTGGTGGCAGCGACGGCGTCCTGGAACGTGACCGTCACGTTCGTCATCCGACCGGAAGGTTCGTCATCTGTCGACGCCACCTCCGGCCGCCGACCGGGAACTGGCAGGCGCTGCGGAACAAGCGGATCGCCCGAACCACGTCGGGCGCTCACCGACAATTCGAGCCCGAAGCAGGTTCAGCGGTCGCCTTCGTCGCCGAGGAACTCGGTCATGGTGGCCTGGCCCTCCTCGTTCACGCCCCCACGACCCACGACGACCCGCAGGGTGCGCCAGATGATTCGCAGATCGAGGAGGAGCGAACGATGCTCGACGTACCAGACGTCCCTCTCCAGACGCTCGGGCCACGACGTCGAGTTGCGACCGTTCACCTGCGCCCAACCGGTCAGGCCGGGCACCACCTCGTGCCGGCGAGCCTGACGAGCCGAGTACCGGTCGAGGTAGCGGACGGGCAGCGGTCGGGGACCCACGAGGCTCATCTCGCCCCACAGGACATGGACCAGTTCAGGAAGCTCGTCCAGGCTGGTCGATCGCAAGAACCGGCCGAAGGGCGGGAGGCGATCCTCGTCGGGCAGCAGCGACCCGGAGGCGTCGCGCTCGTCGGTCATGGTCCGGAACTTGGTCAGGCGGAAGGACTCACCACCGAGGCCGGCCCGCTCCTGGCGGAACAGCACCGGGGTCCCCAGCTTCACCCGGACCAACACGGCCACCACCGCCATGACCGGGGCGAGGACGGCGAGACCGACGCCGGCGCCCACCACGTCGACGATCCGCTTCACCGCGCCCCCGTCATCGGCTCTCGTTGCGGTAGCGCCAGCGGTTGACGAGATCGCGCACGTCGTTCTCGAACCCCATCCCGCCGGTGGTCTTGCGGGCGAAGACACCCATGCCGTCACTGGTCTGCACGGGCGTACGGGTGAGCCGGTGCAGGTCGGCCGAGCCGAACGGATTCGATCGGGTCCGAGCCACGGTGGCGGTGCGGAACCGAGCCCGGACCTCGGCCTGGTTGGGCTCGGACCCGAGGACCCCCTTGGGGTAGGCGAAGTGTCGGGGGTCGACGTCGAGCCGGTCGCGGATGAGCCCGATCGACCGGTCCACCTCCCGGACCGCCTCGTCGACACTGATCCGGTCGAGGAGGGCGTGGGTGTCGGTGTGCGAACCGATGGTCACCAGCCCGGAGGCAACTGCCTCGGCCGCCGCCGCCCACGTCATCGGCACGCCGTCGTGCGGGAACGGCAGCTGTCGCTCGATGAAGTCGGTGGCCAGGTAGTACGTGACGGGCACCCGGTGGCGTTCGAGGACGGGAAGGGCCTCGTCGACGAAGTCAGCGGTGCCGTCGTCGAAGCTGAGCACCACGACTGGTCGATCGTCGCCGGCCTCGGTGCCATCGCCGGCGACGAGCAGGTCGGCGGCCTCGTCGAGGGTGAGGACCCGGCAGTGCTCGGCGAGGTACGCCACCTGCTCGTCGAACTGCGCCGTGGGCAGGTCGACGCTCATCGGCGTGCGGGCACCGACCCGGTGGTAGATCAGGATCGTGACCCCAGCCGGCGGCGGGCGCAGCCGATCGACCACCTTGGCCACCTCGCGCACAGCGGTCTTCCCGGCAGCCATCGCCGGGAACCTACTCGGCCCTTCGGAAGCCTCGATTGTCAGCGGAACAGCGGGCTGTGGCGCGACACTCTTGGCCAGATGCGCCGGCTCCTCCACGTCACGACGACCGACATCAGTCTCGAGTTGCTCCTCGGTCCGCAACTGCGGGCGTTCGAGGAGGCGGGCCTCGAGGTCCATACGGCGTCGGCGCCGGGGCCGTTCGTGCCGGCGCTCGAGGCCGACGGCATCGTCCACCACCCGCTCCGCCACGCCACCCGGGCCAGCGCGCCCCACAAGGACGTGCTCGCCCTGTTCGAGCTGTACCGGCTGTTCCGCCGGCTGCGGCCCGACATCGTGCACACGCACAACCCCAAGCCCGGCGTGTATGGCCGCATCGCCGCCCGCCTCGCCCGGGTTCCGCTGGTGGTCAACACCCAGCACGGGCTCTACGCCCAACCCGACGACCGGTGGGCACGCAAGCTACCCGTGTATGTCCTCGAGCGGATCGCGGCCATGTTCTCCCACGCCGAGCTGGTGCAGAACGAGGAGGACGTCGCCACCCTCCGACGCCTCCGGGTCCCCGCCAGCAAGCTCCAAGTGCTCGGCAACGGCATCGACCTCGAACGCTTCCGACCCGACCCAGCCGTGCGAACGGAAGTACGGGCCGAGCTCGGCATCGCCGACGACCAGGTCGTGGTCGGTGCCATCGGTCGCCTCGTGTGGGAGAAGGGCTACGAGGAGCTGTTCGAGGCGGCCAAGGCCATCCTGGCCGAGCGCACCGACGTCGTCTTCGTGATCGCCGGCGGTTTCGATCCCGACAAGGGCGACCCCCTCACCACCGAGGACGTGGCATCAGCAGAGGCCGCCGGCGTGCGCTGCCTCGGCCACCGCGACGACCCCGAGAGGCTCTATCAAGCCTTCGACGTCTACGTCCTCGCCAGCCACCGCGAGGGCTTCCCGCGCTCGGCCATGGAAGCAGCGGCCACCGGTCTCCCCATCGTCGCCTGCGACATCCGCGGCTCGAGGCAGGTCATCGACCACGGCATCACCGGTCTGCTCGCCGAGGTCCGGAACGCGCCGTCGCTCCGTGCCAGCATCGAGCGCCTCGTCGACGACGCCATCGAACGCAACCGCATGTCCGCCGCAGCCCTGCGCAAGGCGAGTGAGAACTTCGATCAGCAGACGGTCATCACCCGCACTCTCGCCTCCTACCGATGAGCGAACCGCCGTCGCCTGACCCATGTGAGCGAGTCGCAACTGGAGGACGATCGTGGTGTCGATCGGGCGCCAACCGACGCCGCTCAGGTGACAGCCGGCGCCACATCGGCGACGTCAGCCTCCAGCTCGGGTGAACCGGCGACGAGCGCCAGCGTCCGGTCCACCAGCCCGGCGAGGATGCACAGGCCGAGAACCGGTGTGGCGATGCGCATGAGCCAGGTCGACTCGGCCAGCAGGCTCACCACGAATCCCACCAGGGCGATGTTCATGCCAGCGAAGACGAGGTCGTCCAGCCGGGGCCAGCGGGTCCGGTTGGCCGTGGCCACCAGCAACATGGCGAAGATGGCGTTGGTGAGGACACCGACGAACATCGTGTGATCCAGCGCCAGGATCTGGTGCGTTCCCACCAGATCGAGGTCGCCACCGTTGGCGCCCACCAGGTAGTTGAGGAAAATGATGTTGGCGACGATCGCCACTGCCGACGCAGCTGCATGGCGACCCGGCGAGCGATCGCCCCACGCCACCGACCGGATCGGCTGCCACAGACGCTTGAAGAAGATGGCCACGCCTCCGAGCTCGATCAGCGTCGCCAGCGGGGGCAGGGCGTCGATGTCGAACAGCAGGCCGACCATCAGCAGCAGGCCCCCCACGAACGGGAGCGCCACCTGCGCCGTACCGAGACGGTCGAGCAACGGAAGGTCGTGGCCCCGCAACCCCCACTCGGCCAGGGCCATACCGACCGGAATGAGGAAGCCGACGACCATCGTGGCGGGGTGCGCATCGGCTCCACCGTCGGTGACCACGTTGCGGCCGGTGGCGATCTCGGTGGCGAGGAGGACCCCGATGATGCCGCCGACCACGGACGTGGCGACGGCGGCGAGGAACCCGAGGTGCACGGTCGTGAGGCCGATCTGACGCGCCCGCATCACCACCCAGCCGAAGACCCCGACGATCACCAGCAGCGCGACCGTGCCGAGAATGGCGCGGGGGTCGTCGTAGGTGTAGGCGAACGTCAGGGCGAACACCGGCAGCACGATGACCGAGAGCCACGTCAGGATCCGGCCCCACCGCACCGCACGCCCGGAGGCGGTGGCACCGAAGAGCCAGATCGACGCCGCGAACACGCTGGTGGTGATCCACCCCAGCGTGCCGGCATGGACGTGCGACAGCACCACCTTGCGGTCGAAGTCGACGATGTCCGTGCCGTTGAGGATGCCGATGCCGACAGTCCACACGAACACGACCATGGCCACCTGGAGGAGGAGCTTCACCTCCCCCCGCAGTGGATGCTGCCCGCTCTCGATCGACACGACGGTCATCGGCCCATACCCCCCTCTGCGCCCGCCCCCAGGCATCGCGCTCGACGAACCGTACGACGAAGACGCCCTGGTGTGAAGAGGTCGACGGAGGCTCCCGAACCGAGGGCGTCGGCGATCTCGGTTCCCGGCATCGACCCGATCACGGACTCAATCCATTCGGCCGATCTTCAGGCTCAGGGCGTCAGAACAGCTCGATGTCGCCCAAGGAGAATCGCACGTCGTCGAGCGCGGGCACGGCCGACCGGGCCAGTGGACGCCACGTGACGATCGGACCCTGGCGGGGTAGCGGGACGAAGCCATGCCGAAACGTCGGACCGATGGCGACGGCATAGTCCCCCGCCGCCCGTACGAGCCGCAGCACCGCGCCGGGATCCGGTTCCGGCGACAGCCACTCCACCAACGCCACCTCCCGCAAAGGCCCCCGGCCACGCACGCGGAACACGGCATGGCCGCCCCGCACCTCGATCGCCCGGTAGTGCAGGGGCTCGAACCCGTACCGCCACGACAGGTAGTCCCGGGTGCGTGGCGTCGACCATCCTCGGCGCTTCACCGACACCGGTGCGACCAGCTCGTCCAGCATGTCCGACACCGGCTCCCCCACCGAGACCGGCGTCGACCACTTCTCCGCCGCCACCCGCGCCCGGGCCATGCGCACGGCTGCCACCGGAGAGGCCGGCTGCACCATCAACGTCGGCCGACCGAGCACCGACCATCCCATCTTCAGGTAACCCGGCCGGCTCTGGTCGTTGGGCGTGTTGAACACCGCGTCGACGCCGTCGGAGGTCAACGACTCGACAGCTTCGGTGGTCAACCACCGGAACAGTCCCTTGCCCTGGAAGTCGGGGTCGGTGGCGGTGTCGACGGCCCGCACCATCGACAGGTCGGCGCCGGCCTGCGAGAACCGCCAGCGCAGCAGCGTCCGGAACGCCACCATGCGATCGCCGTCGAAGGCGGCCCACCCCGGCGAGACCCCGAACGGATTCTCGAGGTGCTTCCACCGGAAGAAGGCGCGGTCCCGCTCGTCGCCGGCCCAACCGAGCGAACGCCCGGCGAGCTCGACGATCGCATCCACGTCATCCGCATCGGTCCGACGGACCATCAGTTCATCGGTGGCCATCCATCCACCATCATGGCCCACGTGAGCGATGGCGGGGGGGAGCGGATCAAGGTGCTGTGGCTCACCAAGGGCCTCGGTCCCGGCGGCGCGGAGCGGCTCCTGCTGTCGTTCGCCCAGCTGGCCGACCACGATCGCTTCGAGATCCACGCCGCCTACCTGCTGCCGTGGAAGGACCACCTCGTTACGCAGCTCGAGGCTGCTGGGGTCATCGTCCACTGCCTCGACGGTGCTCGCCCGCAGGATCCCCGCTGGATCGGACGGCTGCGCCGGCTCGTGAGCGAGCAGGAGATCGACATCGTCCACGACCACTCCCCCCTGGTCGCCGCCCAGGCCCGGGTCGCGCTGCGCGCACTCCCCCGCAGCAGACGGCCCGCGCTGGTCACCACCGAGCACAACCTGTGGAGCTCGCATCGGCCGGTCACCCGGGCGCTGAACCGGGCCACGCTCGGACTCGAGGATCACGTCTTCGCCGTCTCCGACCAGGTGCGGAACTCCATGTCCCCCCGCCGGCAGGCCGCGGCCGAGGTGATCATCCACGGCGTCGACGTCGACGCCATCGCCGCCCGACGATCAGAACGAACCGACGCCCGCACCAGGCACGGTCTCACCGACGATGACCTCGTCGTCGTCACCGTCGCCAACTTGCGGTCGAACAAGGACTACCCGACGATGCTGGCCGCCGCCCGGCGCCTGGTGGACGACGGCGTGCCGGTCACGTTCCTCGCCGTGGGCCAGGGACCGCTCGAGACCGAACTGGCCGGGATGCACGACGACCTCGGCCTCGGCGACCGGTTCCGCTTCCTCGGCTACCAGGAGGACCCGATCGGTGTCCTCACAGCCGGCGACGTCTTCTGCCTGTCCTCGCGCTTCGAGGGTCTCCCGATCGCCCTCCTCGAGGCGATGGCCCTCGGTCTCCCGGCCACGGTCACCGAGGTCGGTGGCATCCCCCACGTGGTCCGGGACGGTCAGGAGGGCCTCCTGGTCCCGCCGGGCGACCCCGCCGCGCTCGCCGATGCGATCTCGCGCCTGACAGACCCGGCACTGCGGACCCGACTCGCCGAGCACGCCGGCCAGCGCAGCCACGCATTCGACATCCGCACCGCCGTCTCCCGTCAGGAGGAGATGTACGAACTGCTCCACCTCCGCCGAAGTCGCCGCTCCTGAACATCGGTCTCGAGCACCGACTGACGCCCGGCTCAGAGGTTGTCGATCGTCACGTCGGGGAGGTCGCCGGGTGGGGTGAAGCCGAGGACGCGGCCGTAGAAGGCGAGTTCGGAGCCGAGGACGGTGATGACGGTCTCGGACTGGCGGAAGCCGTGTTGCTCACCTTCGAAGGCCAGGTACGCCACGGGCACGCCCTTGGATCGCAGCGCCTCGACCACCATCTCCGACTGGTTCGGCGGCACGATCTCGTCCTCGAGGCCCTGGAACACGATGAGGGGTGACTCGAGGCGGTCGACGTGGTTGATGGGCGAGCGCTCGTCGTAGATCGCCTTGGCCTCCGGGTACGGGCCGACCAGGCCGTCGAGGTAGCGGGACTCGAACTTGTGGGTCTCCTCGGCCAGGGCGGTCAGGTCGGCCACCCCGTACGACGATGCGCCGGCGGCGAACACGTCGGTCTGCACCAGCGCGGCCAGCACGGTGAACCCGCCGGCCGAGCCACCCCGGATGCACAGCCGAGCGGGGTCGGCGAGACCCCGCTCGGCCAGCCACGTCGCCGCCGCCACGCAATCCTCGACGTCGACGACACCCCAGTTGCCCTGGAGCGAGTCCCGGTAGGGGCGGCCGAAGCCGGTGGAGCCGCCGTAGTTGACGTCCACCAGGGCGAAGCCCCGGCTGGTCCAGAACTGCTTGGCCAGATCCAGCCGGGCCCGGGCCATGCCGGTGGGACCGCCGTGGATGAGCACCAGCAGCGGCGGGGCCTCGTCGTCGGGAACCTCGACATCGGGGTTGGTCGGCGGGTAGTAGAGGCCGTGCGCCGTCCGCTCACCGTCGGGACCGGAGGGGAACGACACCGGCTGGGCCACCGAGAACCACGCCGGGTCGAGACCCAGGTCCCGGGCCGGTCGCAAGATCTTCGGCATCCCGGCCGTTGGCGTCTGCAACGTCCCACCGATCTCGATCTCGACCACCACCGGTTCCCGGTCGAAGCCCGATCCCACGAACACCACCGAGGTCTGGCGTGCGGCCACGGAGGCGATCTCGGTGTAGGGCAGATCGAAGGTGGTGACGGTGCCGTCGGGGGCCTGCACGGCGAGGTGGTCGAGTCCCTCACTGGCGTAGGCAAACACCATGCGGCCGTCGGCCAGGAACTCGTAGCGGGACATGCCGAACACCCACTGCGGCGTGCCGGTCTCGGCCTCGAGGTCGGTCCCGGCCACGATGGCGCCGTCGTCGTCGACGGTGTGGGCGTTCCACCAGTCGGAGCGGTCCGACAAGAAGTGCAGGGTGCCGTCGCGTCGCCACAGGGGCTGGATCACCGACTCCCCTGGACCTCCGGCCACCACGATGGTTTCGCCCATGACGAACTCGGTGTCGGAGACGGCGATGGGGGCGGCGCACAGCTGGGTGGAGTCCCACGGCATGTTCGGGTGCTCCCACTGGATCCAGGCCAGGCGGTGCCCACGGGGCGCGATGCGGGGGTTGGCCACGAAGTCCGGCCCGGTCACCAGCACCTGGGCTTCACCCGATCCGTCGGCCCTGAGCGCGACGATCTCGTTGGTCACCTCGCCGTCGGATTCGTGGCGCTCCCTGACGCAGACCAGGAACGGTCCGATCCGACGCAGATCGGCGTACCGCCACGCCGTCGGCGAGGGTGGTTCGGCCGTGATCGGTGACGGCCACTCGCCACACGGGACGGTCGGTCGGACGGGCCTCGTGCTAACGGCGAGAGAACCATTTTCATGGGCGGCCGGTCACTCGACTCTCCGAACCCCATCGCCGACGCCTTAGTCTTCACCCCGATGCGGGCGATGTTCCACGTGACCACGACAGAGACGAGCCTGACGCCGGCGGTGCGCGGGTGAAGGTGCTCCACGTCCTCGCCTCGAACGATCGGCGGGGAGCCGAAGTCTTCGCCGTCGACCTCGCCCATCACCTGGACGTCCTCGGGGTGGTCTCGACGGTCGTCGCGGTCGCGGCGTCGACCTCGACCGCCATCGTCGATGCCCGTCCGCTCGGCACCGGTCTCAATCGTCACGTCCTCCGCAAGCTTCGTGCCATGGCCCGGGACCACGATGTCGTGATCGCCCACGGGTCGACCTCTCTGCCGGCGTGCGCGATGGCCTGCCTGGGCACGAGCCCGTTCGTGTACCGCAGCATCGGCGACCCGGCGTACTGGTCGTCAGCAGGTCTGCGGCGGTTCCAAACCGGGCTGCTGCTGTCCCGCGCCCACACCGTCATCGCCCTGTGGGCGGGCGCCGCTTTCACGCTCGAGCAACGAGGCATCCCCCGGGACTGCCTCGCCGTCATCCCCAATGCCGTTTCAGCCGACTCGTTCCCGGCCATCGAACCCGGCGAACGCGCCAGGGCGAGAGCAGGTCTCGGGTTGACCGGCGTTGGACCGGCGGTGCTCTACCTCGGGTCGCTCAGCCCCGAGAAGTGCCCGCAGCGAGCGGTACAACTGGGCCTCCGCCGCCCGGATCTGCAGGTGCTGATCGTCGGCGACGGACCGCTGCGGGAGCAGGTGGAACGGGAGTCCGCAACGGCTGACAACC
>JBPPNA010000220.1:0-12068 GCA_051306355.1 Acidimicrobiales bacterium
TGGGGCGTCGACGCCGTCATCGCCCAGGGCGGCGAGGGCGGCGGCCACACCGGCCCGGTGCCCACGTCGCTCCTCCTCCCGGCGGTGTGCGATGCGGTGGCCGACGAGATCCCCGTGCTGGGCGCCGGCGGGTTCCACTCCGGCCGCGGCCTGGTCGCCGCCCTGGCCTACGGCGCCGACGGCATCGCCATGGGCACCCGCTTCCTGCTCACCGCCGAATCGCGCGTCCCCGACGTGACCAAGGCCCGTTACCTCGCGGCGGGTGTCACCGACACGGTGGTCACCACCGCGATCGACGGCGCACCGCAACGCGTCATCCGCACCGAGGTCGTCGACGAGATCGAGCGCTCGTCCGCGCTCACCCGGTTCCCCAAGGCCGCGATGGCCGCCCTGCGGTTCCGGTCGGACACCGGCACCTCCGTACGCGACCTCGTGAGGGAGGGCTTGGCCATGCGCCGCAACCAGGACCTGAGCTGGGCGCAGCTTGCGCTGGCGGCCAACGCACCGATGCTGATCAAGGCGTCGATGGTCGACGGCAAGCCCGACGTGGGCATCCTGCCCACCGGACAGGTCACCGGGATGATCGACGAGCTGCCCACCGTGGCCGAGGTCATCGCCGAGATCCTGCGCGAGGCAGACGCGACGCTGGCCAGACTGACCGGATGACGCGCTACCTCGTCTTCGGGGCCGGGGCCATCGGCGGGGTCGTCGGTGCTCGGTTGGCCCAGTCCGGTCACGACGTCGCGCTCGTCGCCCGCGGCAGCCACTGCGACGCGATCGGGCGAGACGGCTTGCGGATCGATGACCCGGACCGCTCGGCCACCGTGCACCTCCCGGTGACCGATGACATTGCCACGCTCGAGCCCGGGCCGGACGACGTCGTCCTCGTGGCGGTGAAGGGCCAGCACACGCCTGCGGCCATCGCTGCGCTCTCGCCCTGGGCACCCGAGCTTCCCATCGTGTGCCTCCAGAACGGGACCGCGAACGAGGTCGCGTTCCTGCGGGTGTTCGACCACGTCCATGCCGTCCCGGTGATGCTGCCGGCCACTTACGAGGAGCCCGGCGTGGTCCAGGCCAGTTCGGCACCGACCACGGGCATCCTCGACATCGGCCGGTACCCCTCCGGCACCGACGAGCGCTGCGAGGAGGTCTCGGCGGCGTTCCGGGCTTCGACCTTCGAGTCGGTGGTCCGGCCCGACATCATGCGCTGGAAGTGGCGCAAGCTGATCCTGAACCTCGGCAACTCCGTCGAGGCTGCGTCCGGACGCGCCCACGGCAACGGCCGCATCCTCACCGCCGCGCTGGACGAGGCGGAGGCGGTGCTGGTCGCTGCGGGAATCGACGTGGCATCGGCCGACGAGGACCGCGAGCGTCGTGGCGACCACCTCACCGTGCGCCCAATCGGCGATCTCGAGCGGGGCGGGGGATCGTCGTGGCAGTCGCTCGCCCGCGTCACCGGCGACATCGAAACCGACCTGCTCAACGGCGAGATCGTGCTGCTGGGCCGGTTGCACGGCGTCCCGACGCCGGTGAACGCAGGGCTCCAACGGGTGGCTCGCCGCCTGGCTGCGAAGGGCGCCGCTCCCGCGTCCCTGACGTCCGACGAGCTGGCCGCCGAAGTCCTCCCCCAGTAGAGGTCGGGGGGTCGTAGCGTGCTGGCGTGACCGAGTGCTCCACCCACGCCGAAGCCAACCGCGAGCATTGGAACGCCATGGCCGACGACTGGGTCGCCTCTGGTGAGCGCAACTGGGCCAGCCGCACCCCGACGTGGGGTGCCTGGGATCTGCCCGACAAGGCTGTCGAACTGCTGCCCGACGACCTGTCCGGCATGCGGGCGATCGAGCTCGGCTGCGGCACGGGCTACGTGTCGGCGTGGATGGCCTATCGGGGTGCCGAGGTGGTGGGCATCGACGTGTCCGAGGGCCAGCTCGAGACCGCCCGACGGCTGGCCGCGGAGCACGGTGTCGACCTGCGGCTCATCCACGGCTCCGCCGAGTCCGTGCCCGAGCCCGACGCATCCTTCGACGTCGCGGTGAGCGAGTACGGCGCCGCCCTGTGGTGCGACCCGTACGTCTGGGTCCCCGAGGCGGCCCGCCTGCTGAAGCCGGGCGGCCGCTTGTCGTTCCTCACGAACCATCCGCTGCTCACGCTGTGCTACCCCGAGGACGGGGCCATCGCCGACGAGTACCTGCACCGGCCGTACTTCGGTCTCCACCGGGTGGACTGGTCGCAGGTCGAGATCGACCCCGGCGGCATCGAGTTCAACCTGCCAATCAGCGAATGGCTGCGGCTCTTCGACCAGTGCGGCTTGCGGGTCGAGCGCTTCCTCGAGCTCCGCGCCCCCGAGGACGCCGACGAGGACCGCCAGTCGATGACCGCGGCGTGGGCCAAGCAGTGGCCGACCGAGATGGCCTGGATCCTCACCCGCAACTGAACCAGCGATTTCTGGCCCGATCTGACGCCGCGTCAGAATCTCCGTCGTGGACCTGACCTGGACCGACGAGCAGGAGGCGTTCCGAGCCGACGCCCGCGACTGGCTCGAGGCCAACGCCCCCGACGACCTCGGTTCGGGCGACACACGCGACGGCTTCTCCCGCCACCTCGAATGGGAGCGGGCGCTGTTCGCCGACCGGTGGGCAGTGGTGTCCTGGCCCGAGGCGTACGGCGGACGCGACGCGTCGATCTGGGAGTGGCTGCTCTTCGAGGAGGAGTACTACCGCGCGAGCGGGCCCCAGCGGGTGACCCAGAACGGCGTCTTCCTGCTGGCACCCACGGTGTTCGCCTTCGGTAACCAGGACCAACAGGACCACGTGCTGCCCCGGATGGCGGCGGCCGAGGACCTGTGGTGCCAGGGCTGGTCCGAGCCCAACGCCGGATCGGACCTGGCCTCCGTGCGCTCCAAGGCCACCCGGGTCGAAGGCGGCTGGGTGCTCAACGGCCAGAAGACGTGGACCACCCGGGGTGCGTTCTGCACGCACCTCTTCGGCCTCTTCCGCACCGACCCCGAGTCCGAACGCCACCGGGGCCTCACGTACCTCATGGTTCCCTTCGACATCGAGGGCGTGACCGTGCGCGGGTTCGGCCGTCTCGACGGCGATGAGGGCTTCGCCGAGGTGTTCTTCGACGACGCCTTCCTGCCGGACGACTGCCTGCCCGGCGGTCCCGTCCTCGGGGACGTCGACAACGGCTGGCGGGTGGCCATGGCCACGACCGGCTCCGAGCGCGGCCTCACCCTGCGTTCGCCGGGCCGGTTCCGCGCCACGGCCCAGCGCCTCGTCGATCTGTGGTCCGAGACCCCGGACGAGCGTCGGGGCGCCGTCGTGCGCGACCGCCTCGTCGAGGCCTGGATGCGGGCCGAGGCCTACGACGCCTTCACCCTCCAGACCGTGACCGGCCTCGTCGACGGGAACGAGGTGGGGGCGGAGTCGAGCCTCAACAAGATCTGGTGGTCGGAGCTCGACGTCGAGTTGCACCGAGTCGCCCTCGACCTGCTCGGCCCCGGCGCGGAGCTCGACGCCGGATCAGAAGGAGTGTGGAGCAAGGGCTGGCAGTTCGCGCTGTCCGGCCCCATCTACGCCGGCACCAACGAGATCCAGCGCAACATCGCGGCCGAGCGCGTCCTCGGCCTGCCCCGGGCCAGATGAGAGGGCTGCGCTAATGCGGTTCTCCCTTGGCGAGGAGCGGATCGAGTTCGCCGACGCCGTCCGGCGCGCCCTGGCCGAGGGTTGCACCCCGGAGGTCGTGCGGGCGGCGTGGGACGCGACACCACTGGATCGAGGCGTCTGGTCGACGTTGACCGGGATGGGCACCACCGATCCGGAGCTGGACTGGGTGACCCGGGTCGCCGTGGCCGAGGAGATCGGCCGTGCCGCGCTCCCTCACCCCTGGGTCGAGACCGTGTTCGTGGCCGGCCCCGTGCTCGGCGGCGATCTCGGCGAACAGATGGCATCGACGAGCCTGGGCACCGACCCGTACGTGCCGGCGGGCGCCGACGCCGACGTCCTCCTGCTGTGGGGGGCGAACGGTCTCGAGGCCGTGGCCCCCGGTGATGCCGAGCTCACGCCGGTGGAGACCGTCGACGGATCCCGGCGCATGGTCGAGGCCTCCGGGTGGGCCGGGGGGCGCGCCGTCGAACCGCCACCGACCGATCTGTGGCTGGCCGGTGCCCTCGGGACGGCGGCGGTGTTGGTGGGCCTCGGCCAGCACCTGCTCGACACGACGGTCGCCTACGTGCGCGAACGCCACCAGTTCGGCCAGCCCGTGGGCAGCTTCCAGGCGGTCAAGCATCACCTGGCCGACACAGCCAAGGACATCGCCTTCGCCCGCCCGATGGTCCACCGGGCCGCCCACGGCCTCGACCTCGGCACGGCGGATGCCGCCCGTGACATCTCCACCGCCAAGGCACTGGCCTCCGACGCCGCCTCGCTCGCCGCGGAGGTTGCGCTGCAGTGCCATGGCGCCATCGGGTACACGGTGGAGTACGACCTCCACCTCTGGCTCAAGCGGGTGTGGGCGCTGTCTCGCGCCTGGGGCGACGCCACGCATCACCGGGTCCTCGTGGCGGAGGCGCTCGGGCTCCCCTGATCGTCGCGGCGGGACCGCGCCCCTGCGTCACTCGGCGATCACCAGGACGGTGTCGGCTCCGTGCGGTTCCACGGCGGCGGCAGGTTCGCCGACGAGGCGACCAGCGATGACCACGTACCGGACGAGACCACGACCGGTGAGCACGAGGACACCGTCGCCTCCCGGGAGCCACGCCGGACCCGACCGTGGCTCGTCGACCACGATGCCGCGCGACGGCCCGATCGATCCGGTCACGAAGAGGGTGGTGGCCGCGTCCGCGCCCTGCGCCGACTCCGGAAGGAAGGCCGCCAGCGTGGCCAGGACACCGGTGTCGGAGATCGCCATCCGGATGGATCCCCGGGATGCGCCCGCCGCAGCCGCCGCCACCCCTGCGCTGCGGGTGACGGACCCCGATCCGATCTCGGTGATCTCCTGTCGGCAACGCCCCACGGGGTCGCAGGCGACCCTGCCCACGACGGACGCCGACGCGGCGTACGCGGTCCCGGCGCCCAGGTCCTCGATGCCGTGGGGACCGACGGAGTAGGTGCGCCCACCCGCGTCGTACACCAGCCCCACCGACGTGCCGGCGATCGGCCAGGCAGGGACATCGATGGGGCCGATCACCGCCCGACCATCCAGACCGACGAGGACCGCCTCTGCCACCGCGGCAGGACGTCTGGCTTCGGTCAGCACCCAGAGGTGCTCATCGCCACCTGCTGCGACGACGCCGACCACGTCTGCAGCGGAGGCCGGTCGTCCCGGCGGGAAGTCGACGAGATCTGTCTGACCACCCGGATCGTCCACCGGGAGCGTGAGCATCGACAGCTGCATGCTGGTGTCGTCGAGCACGACGACACCGCCTCGGACTGCCACCATGCCGGCGGGATCGACGCCGTCGAGCGCAGGGGCCTCCTCCATCCGGCCGGTGGACAGCTCGAGGACGCGCCACCCCCCCGTCAGGCTCCCCAAGAGCAAGGACGCCTCGACCGGCGCGCCGAAGACCGGCTGCGGTGACCCGGTGATGTACGAACCGGAACTCGCCTGGGATGTCGCGGAGGCACCCTCGTCGTCGGTGGGACCATCCCCGGTGAACTGGGAGGCAACCGCCAGCCCGGCGAACGCCACCACCGCGGCCGCCACCACGACCGAGCGCCACGTCACGCGACCGCTCGTGACGGCGCTCTCGGACCAGGACCCTGACGGCTCCTCGATCACCTCGACGGGCGGGAGACCGCCCTCGGAAGCCACGTCTCCAGTGTGCCCAGTCGGCGGTGCGTGCGCATCGCGACGACGGCCGGTCGTCCCAGGTCTACGGGCGGGGGCCTCCCCAGGCCTCTTGCTGGCGCTCCCGCACGTAGGCGATGACCGCGTCCACGTCGTCGTCGGACAGGCCCTGGATCGGGGGCATCCCTGCGAAGTCCCAGTGGTGGGGGGTCACTCCATTGGCCACGGCGGCCCGGAAGGCGGAGTCGGGATGGTGGTCGGGCTCGTAGATCTCGTGCACGAGCGGCGGGCCCGCGAGACCACCCTGCGCGCCCTCGCCGTGGCATGTGGCGCAGTTGGCGACGAAAACCTCCTCGCCCAGGGCGAGTTGCTCCGCTGAACCGGCGACGGGCGCATCCGCTTCCTCACCGCCGCCCAGCAGGAGCGCGGCCGCCACCACCGCCGCAACGAGGACGACGGGAGCACCGATCAGCATCCAGCGGCGGCGCTGGGCCCGTCGCGCCGCGTCACGGCGTGTGCTCTTGCGATTCTCGGCCATCGGTCAGCGCTCCTCGGGAGCCCACCCAAACCGATCAGAAGGCCAGCGTCAACAACCAGACGACGAGAACGCTCAGCGTGACGAACACGACGAGTAGGCCGGCGGCCGCGGCGGTGAGCGTCCGGCGGATCCCCTTGGCGCTCCGAAGCCTGGTGGCCTGGGCGTCGTCGATGTGGTCCGAGAGCAGGGCGACGTTGCGTGTGTTGGCCTTGAACACGAAGTCGAACACCGACCCCAGCACCGGGATCGCGCCCACCGCGGCGTCGATGGCCACGTTGAGCACCATGCGCGCCACGGTGGCGCCACGGGCGCCGGAGCGGATCGCCTGCACGATGACCCCCGATGACAAGGCCAGTCCGGCGGCATCGCCGACGCCCGGGACCAGACCGAGCACCCCATCGAGCCCGAATCGGCGTTCGGTCCCCGGGAACCGGAACCGGGAATCGAGGAGCCGGGCCAGATCCTCCATCTGCTTGCGAGCGGGGTCCTGGGTCATGACGCCACCCGTACCCCGCACGGGACCGGTCCATCTCGTGCGCCGGTGCCGATCCAGGGTCGGCCGGGCCACCGCACCATCTACGCTGCCCTGACACATCGTCAGAAGGAGCTCCAATGGCTGAGGCCTACATCGTCGACGCAGTCCGCACGCCCGTCGGGCGGGGCAAGGCCAACGGCGCCCTCGCTGGTGTCCATCCCGCCGACCTCGGTGCTGCCAGCATCGAGGCCCTGATCGACCGCACCGGCATCGACCCTGCCGCGGTCGACGACGTGATCTTCGGCAACGTCGACTCCATCGGCCCCCACGCCGGCGACATCGCCCGCACCTGCTGGCTGGCCGCCGGCATGCCCGAGCACGTCCCCGGCGTGACCATCGACCGCCAGTGCGGCTCCGCCCAGCAGGCCATCCACTTCGCCGCCCAGGCCGTGATGTCCGGGACCATGGACCTCGTCGTCGCCGGTGGCGTGCAGTCCATGAGCGCAGTGCCGATCTCGTCCGCCATGACCTTGGCCGCCGAACCGCTCGGGTTCCCTGACCCCTTCTCCACGTCCGAGGGATGGCTGAAGCGCTACGGCGACCAGGAGGTCAGCCAGTTCCGCGGTGCGGAGCTGATCGCCGAGCGGTGGGACATCTCCCGCGACGACATGGAGGCCTTCGCGGTGGCTTCGCACGAGCGTGCCCTGCGGGCCCAGGCCGAGGGCCGGTTCGACGCAGAGATCGTCGAGTGCTTCGGTGTCTCGCGGGACGAGGGTCCCCGGGAACCGAACTGGGACAAGATCCGCTCGCTCCCCGTCCTCCAGGAGGGCGGGCGGGTGACGGCCGCCGTGGCATCGCAGACCTCGGATGCATCGGCAGCGTTGCTGATCGCCAACGAGGCCGCCGTACGCGCCCACGGGCTCACCCCGCGTGCCCGGATCCACCACATGAGCGTGCTGGCCGACGATCCCATCTTCATGCTCTCGGCGCCGATCCCTGCCACACGGCGGGCGCTGGAGAAGACGGGCATGACGGCGGCCGACATCGACCTCGTGGAGATCAACGAGGCGTTCGCCCCGGTGGTGCTGGCCTGGCTGAAGGACACCGAATTCAGCCCCGAGCAGACCAACGTGAATGGCGGCGCCATCGCGCTCGGCCACCCGCTCGGCGCCACCGGCGCAAAGCTCATGACCACCTTGCTCCACGAACTCGAGCGCACCGGTGGTCGGTATGGACTACAGACGATGTGTGAGGGCGGGGGGCAGGCGAACGTGACCATCATCGAGCGACTCTGATCCTGTCAGCGGTGCACCGGCACGGCGACGCCCTCTGCGTGGGGCTCGCCGTGGTGACCACGGCGACGACGTTCGTGCCGTGGGGGGCGTCGGGTGACAAGGTCCGGAGCAGCTATGCGATCGTCGACATCGCCGAGCGTGGTGGCGTGCTGTCGGCGGCGGCCTCGTCACTGTCCGTTCTGTGGTACTTCGTCCCCGTGCTGTGCGGCGTCGTATTGATCTCGGCAGCCGTGCGCACGGTCGTGATCACCGGGGTCGCGGCGACTACGCTGGGCGCGTTGGTGGCCATCGGCGGGATGCTCGTGGTCCGGTCGCCGCTGGTCACCGAACCAGGGGCGGTCATCGGGGCGTCCGCTGGTGTCTGCACGGTGCTGGCGGGCGTCGCAACGCTCACCACGAACTCGATGAGGCGGAACGATGAGCGACCAGTGGGGCCCGAACGCTAGCGGCGACGACGAAGGCACACGGCCTCCGCCGCCCCCACCTCCTGCGGGCGCATCTGCTGCCCAACCCACCCCGATCGAACCGGTCCTCACCCTCGACAGCGAGTCCGCAGTGACGCGTTCCGGCGGGGTCGGCGGCCGTGTCCTGGCCGGCATCCTCGGCGCCCTGGTCCTCGTGGGCGGCACCGTCTTCGCCGTCTCCCAGCTCGGGTCGTCTGGTCCCGGATCTCCCGAAGACGCGGTCGCCGAGCTCCTCGACGCCGCCTCGAACGAGGACGTCCTCGGCCTGCTCGCCGCCCTCGATTCCGGCGAACGCGATGCCCTGCGCGATCCGGTGGAGCGGATGTTCGAGCAGCTGGAGCGGCTCGAGGTGCTCGACGACTCCTTCTCCCTCGACGGTGTCGCCGGTATCGACCTCGCCTTCGAGGACGTCACCTACCGCACTGAACCGATCCGCGACGACCTGGCCCGCGTCTACTTCACCGGCGGCACCGTCACCGGGAGCCTGCAGAGCGACGAGATCCCGATCGGCGACTTCGTCTCCGACACCCTCGAACGATTCGACGCCGACATCAGCGGTGTCGAGGAGTCGGAGACCTCCGACATCGCCGGCACCGACGTCTTCCTCGTGGCCCGCAACGGCAGCGACGGGTGGCGGGTCAGCATCGGGTACACCGCTGCCGAGGCAGCCAGGCTCGACGCCGGCCTCTCCCTCGACGGTGCCGCTGCCATCGAACCGGTCGGGTCCGACTCCCCCGAGGAGGCGGTCGAGGGGCTCCTCCGAGCCACGGTCGGATTCGACCTGCGCACCGCCATCGCCCACCTCTCCCCCGGCGAGCTCGGCGCCCTGCAGGACTACGCCGGTCTGTTCATCGACGACGCCGCCGCCGAGCTGGCAACAGCTGCGGAGGAGGTCGACATCTCCATCGACGATCTCTCGTTGCGCTCGGACGTGGCCGGCGACCGGGCGTCGGTGTTCGTCGACGGCTTCGCCGCGACGGTCACCGTCGACGGCGAGACGCTCTCGATCGGCTACACCGACGGCTGCTTCACACTCGACGGTGACATGGACGGCATGGAGCTGGAGGAGACGCCGTTCGCCGAGGGCCCGGTGTGCACAGCGGACTTCGAGGATGTCATGGAGGACTTCTACGGCACGTCGACCATGACCGGCTCCGGATCCGACGACATGGACCTCCCCCAGTTCCCGTCCCTCGACCCGCCGACGATCGGGATCACCACCACCCGCATCGACGGCGGCTGGTACGTGGCGCCGATCGCCACCGGCATGGACGCCATGATCGCCGGTCTCGAGTCCATCGAGCGCAGCCACCTCGACGCCATGGTCGACTTCGTCGAGGAGATGATCAACGGGTTCCAGGCATCGTTCGGCTTCGACGACAGCTACACGATCGAGGAGCTCGGCGATCCGCTGGGCGACGGGTTCTCCGACGACTTCACCGATGAGTTCACCGATGAGTTCACCGACGACGCGATCGGCGGGGAGGGATTCGAGAACGGCGAAGCGGGCATTGGCACGGCGCCCAGCACCACGGTCTTCGTCCCCGGCTCCACGGGCAAGGCGGACGAGGTCGCCCTCCAGCAGTTCGTCTCGTCCTTCGGGTTCGACGACGCCACTGCGAAGTGCGTGCTCGACGAGCTCTCCCTCGCCAGCGACGCCACCCGCTTCGAGCTGGTCGACGCCTACCGGTACGACTACGAGCCCAGCCCCGACACCCAGGACGTGTTCTTCGCCGCGCTCGACGCCTGCGGTGCCTGATCCGTCAGACAGCGGCGCGTCGCCACACCTCGACGATCTCGTCCAGCGATCGGAGGGCGTCGTCGCGACCGACGCTCGGGATGCGGCACACCACCTCGGTGACGCCGATGGAGGCGAAGTGCGCCAGCTTCCCCTCGGTGGGCAGTGAACCGAACGGCACGATCCGGAAGCCGTCCGGGTTGCGACCCGCGTCGGCCAGCAGCGCATGCAGACGGGGGATGGCCTCGGTGAGCCCCGCGCCGCCGATGGGGATCCATCCGTCGGCGTCGTCGACGACGTGGCCGAGCAGCTTGGGCCCCGCCCCGCCACCGACCAGCACCGGCAGCCGGGCTTGCACCGGTTTCGGGTACGACCACGACGGCCCGAAGGCCACGTGGCTGCCGTCGAACGACGCCACGTCCTCGGTCCACAGGGCCCGCATGGCCGCGACGTGCTCGCGGGTGACGGCACGCCGGTTCCCGAGCCGCAGCCCGTGGTGGGACATCTCGTCCTCGTTCCACCCGAACCCGACGCCGAGGTCGATCCGACCACCGGACAGCAGGTCCAGCGTGGCGATGGCCTTGGCCGTGACGATGGGCTCTCGCTGGGCCGCCAGCATGATGCCCGTCCCCAACCGGATCCGTTCCGTGGTGGCGGCGCACGCGCTGAGGGCGACGAGCGGATCGAGGGTGCGGCGGTACTCGGCGGGCAACTCACCACCGCCGACGGGCGGGGGGGTCAGGCGAGAAACGGGGATGTGGGTGTGCTCCGGCAACCAGAAGGACTCGACGCCCCGATCCTCTGCGGCGGTGCACAGATCGACCACGTCGACCGTCTCGTCGGTGGCGAAGATCGTGACGCCGAGCTTCACGAGGCGGTCCCCGTGCAGCAGCGCTCGCGGGAGACCGTTCGTTTCTGACGCATCGTCAGATCCTGCCAGACTCCGCCCATGACAGGTATCTGTGACGGACGGGTCGTGATCGTGACGGGCGCAGGCCGAGGCATCGGCCGGGGCCACGCCCTCGAGTTCGCCCGCCAAGGCGCCCGGGTGGTGGTCAACGACCTCGGAGTGGAGCTCGACGGGACCTCCAGCCGGGGCGCCAGCGGTCCGGCCGAGGAGGTCGTGGCCGACATCGAAGCCATGGGCGGCGTGGCAGTTGCCAACGGGGACGACATCGCCGACTGGGCCGGCGCAGAGCGGTTGGTCCAGACCGCCATCGACACCTTCGGTTCCGTCGACACAGTTGTCAACAACGCCGGGTTCGTCCGGGACCGGATGTTCGCCAACGCCACCGAGGACGAGTGGGACGCCGTGGTGCGCGTGCACCTGAAGGGCCACTTCTGTGTCGCCCGCCACGCCGCCGGGTGGTGGCGGAGCGAAGCCAAGGCCGGGCGGGAGACGAAGGGCCGGATCGTGAACACCTCGTCGGGCGCCGGCCTCCTCGGCTCCGTCGGGCAGGCCGCGTACTCGGCGGCCAAGGCGGGCATCGTCGGGCTCACCCTGGTGCAGTCGGCGGAGCTGGGCCGCTACGGCGCCACGGCAAACGCCATCGCCCCGGTGGCCCGTACCCGGATGACCGAGAACGTCTTCGCCGATGACATGGCGGCGCCCGATTCGGGTTTCGACGCCAAGGCACCGGAGAACGTGGCGCCGGTGGTGGTGTGGCTCGGCTCGAATCTCGCCGCCGATGTCACCGGCCGGGTGTTCGAGATCGATGGGGGGCAGCTCACGCTGATGGACGGGTACCGCCACGGACCCATGGTCGACAAG
>JBPPNA010000254.1:0-11994 GCA_051306355.1 Acidimicrobiales bacterium
GGGCGATCGAGGTGCGCAGCGCGCCGGGGGTGATGTCGAGCACCTGACACAGGAAGCCGGAGCGGACCGGCCGGGGCGCGTGCAGGGCCAGCACGGCGAGCAACCGACGCTGGCTGGCACTCGGGAGGTCGATCACCCCGCCGTCAGGTCCGATGATCTGCACGGGCCCGAGCAGCCGGACAACCGGTGAACCGTCCGCAGCTCCCACCTGGCCAAGTATCGCGGCTCTTGTGATTACAGGCTCATCTGATCTCAGCGCAGCGAGGAGCGACGGTCGCGAGCGGGTTCCCGTTGGGCAACGATCACATGCGGTACGAGATCGAATGCCGGTCGCGCCCGATCCGACAAGCCGAACCCATCGGCCTCGTGGCCGATCCCATGGGTGCCGTCTGGGACGCCAGATGTCGCACGCCCCGATCAAGCGATCGCGCGGATCGTCGAGCTACGGTCTCGCCATGGCGTTGCTGCGGGCCCGGGACCTGACTGTGACGTTCGGCGGCGTGCACGCCCTGCTCGCTGTCGACCTCGATGTCGACGAGGGCGAGTTCGTCGGCCTCATCGGCCCGAACGGCGCGGGCAAGACCACGCTCATCGACACCATCACCGGCTTCGTGGCGCCCACGTCGGGGAACGTGGAGTTCGGCGGCGAGGACATCACGGCGGTCAGGCCGGCGGCACGGGCGCAGCGCGGTCTCGTGCGCACGTTCCAGTCGCTCGAGCTCTTCGAGGACCTCACCGTCGCGGACAACCTGCGGGTCTGTGCCGAGACGCCCCGCTGGTGGGATCCCCTGGTGGATGCCGTCCGACCGCGACGGGGTGATCAGGTCCGCGAGCAGGTGGGCTGGGCGCTGGACGTCGTCGGGCTCGGCGACGTCGGGTCCCGCCGCCCGAGCGAGCTGAGCCACGGGCACCGGAAGCTGGTCGCCGTCGCCCGGGCCCTGGCCCTGCGGCCCAGGCTCGTCCTGCTGGACGAACCGGCCGCGGGGCTCGACACGAGCGAGACGGCCCGGCTGGGCGGGCACCTGCGATCCCTTCCGGACCACGGGATCAGCGTCCTGCTCGTCGACCACGACATGGGGCTGGTGCTCAACACGTGCGACCGTGTGGTGGTGCTCGACGTCGGTGCTGTGATCGCCACGGGGCCGCCGCAGGAGATCCGCAACGACCACCGGGTGATCGATGCCTATCTCGGGATGACGTCGACATGAGCGGCGCCGAGGTGGTGCTCGACATCCGCGGCCTCGTCGCCGGCCATGACGGCGTGCCCGTGGTGCGGGACCTGGACCTTCGGGTGCATGCCGGGGAGGTGGTCGCCCTGCTCGGCCCGAACGGTGCCGGCAAGACCACGACCCTGCAGACAACGTCGGGGCTCCTGGAAGTGATGGGCGGCGCGATCGAGGTCCTCGGCCGACCGCCCACGCCACGCGCGCCTCACCGGGTCGCACGCCGCGGCGTGGGGCACGTCACCGAGGACCGGTCGCTCTTCGCCGACCTGACCGCCCGACAGAACCTCAGCGTCGGCGTCTCGGGGCGGCGGAGGGCGGCGCGGGCGCTGGACCGGGTGGTCGGCCTGTTCCCGGAGCTGGAGCCCCTGCTCGACCGCAAGGCCGGGCTGCTCTCCGGAGGGGAGCAGCAGATGCTCGCCCTCGCCCGGGCCCTGGTCGGCCAGCCCCGGCTCCTGCTGGTCGACGAGATGAGCCTCGGGCTCGCACCCATCGTCGTCCAGCGCCTCGTGCCGATGGTCCGGTCCGTCGCCGACGAGACCGGGGCTGGCGTGGTCCTGGTCGAGCAGCACCTCGACATGGCGATGGGCGTGGCCGACCACGTCTGCCTCCTGGTGCACGGTGCGGTCGTGGCCCAGGGCCCGGTCGCGGAGATGCGCGCTCGCCGGGAACTGTTCGAGTCGTCCTACCTGGGTTGAGCGTCAGGCGGGGAGCCAGGCCCCGTGGGCGCCGTAGGGAACGCGGCGCGGCAGCCGCACCCGGGCGACTGGGGGGCCGGAGAAGTCCCGCGCGTCGATGACACGCAGCTCGGTGCGGTCCTCGCGCTCGTCGTGCGCGAAGACGAGCACCCAGCCCTCGTCCTCCCCGGCGTCCGGTCCGGCCGGTGCGAACACCGGCTCGCCGACACGCGTGTGCGCCGACGTGGTGTGCACCTCGGCCGAGCCGTCGCGCAGGTCGTACTTGTAGAGCTCCGACCCGATCGTCGCCGGCCCGTCCCAGGAGAGCTCGGCGGTGTAGCCGTACCGGACGTCCTGGCCGATGCGCCGGTCGTCGATGCGAGGGAAGTCCGAGCGACGGTCGTCGAGCTGCTCCTCCTTGACGTCGCCCGTGGTGCGGTCGATGGTCCACCGCCAGAGCTGCGCCATGGCGCCGAGGTCGTCGAAGCCGTTCTGCATCACGCCCTCGGACCGGCACACGGTGAGCACGATGCGGTCACCGTCCTCGTGGGAGCTCACCGGGTGGAACACGTAGCACGGATCGATCTCGTGCCACGTCACGTCGGCGTTGGTTCCGGTGCGGGGCATGACGCCGAGCCGGGCGCCGGCGTCGCGGTCGAAGAAGAACGGCTCCTCCCCCTTCATGGCCCGGTCGATGCTGAAGCGCACCGGCAGGTCCATGAACACGACGTTGTTCTCGGTCACGTTCCAGTCGTGCATCATCACGGGGTTGGGCAGGTCCACCGGCTCGGCCTGGAGCATCTCGCCCGTCGGGCTGATGCGGTAGTAGGTCAGGTACGGCTCCTGCACCAGCTGGTAGCCGAAGGCGAGCAGCTCACCGGTCTTCGGGCACTGTCGCGGGTGCGCGGTGAGCGCCCCCGTGACGGCGCCGCCGAAGTCCTCGACACCCAGGGTCGCCAGGTCGTCGTCGAGCGCGTACGGCTTGTGCTGCTCCTCGAGCGCCAGCCACTGGCCGTTGTGGCGCACGATGCTGGTGTTCGCCGGCGACCGGAGCGGGTCGATCATGGCCGAGATGTCGGAACCGTCGTCGTCCCAGAACGGCGTGCGCACGTAGCGGTTCCGGTAGCTGGCCCGCCCGCCGGCCAGGTCGACGGCGTGCACCATGCCGTGGCCGAAGAACCAGTGCGGGCTCCAACCGGTGCGCGGGTTGAAGCCGTTGCGGACGTAGGTGCCCTCGAGCGCCTCGGGCAGCCGGCCGTCCACCTCCAGACCGTCGGAGTCGAGCTCGTCCTTCACGGGTGCGAAGTTGCCGGCGAGGTGCCACGGCACCGTGCCTGCGGTGGTCGGTGTGTCGAGATCGGTCATCGTTCCCCCCTGGGTCGCCCGGCGTCGCCGGTTCTGTGCCACACTAACCCGTGGACTGAACGGTGTTAAGTGGTTCGGTCCAGCGAGCCTCGGGGGCCGAGGCATTCACCGGTACGGACGCCAGGGGGATTCATGGGTGGTCGCAGCGCGTTGGGGTTCGTCCTGCTCGGAGCGTTGGTCGTGGCCGCCTGCAGCGAGCCGGAGCCGGAGGAGGGTGCGACAGCCACGACGGACGTGACGAGCACCGGCGCCGAGGTGGAGGCCGACACCGTCCTCGCTCGCCATCAGGGCGAGGAGTGGTTCCTCGGTCCACTCCCGGACGAGCCGGTGGACGCCGACGCCGATGCCGAGCCGATCGTGATCGGGCTCATCAACCAGGAGGACACGCCGCTGGGGTCCTTCCCCGAGATCCGCCGGGCGGTCGAGGGTGGCGTCGAGTTCATCAACGCCGAGCTGGGCGGGATCGACGGGCGCCGCCTCGAGCTGCACACGTGCGTCACGAGCTTCAGTCCGGAGCAGTCCGCGGCCTGCGCGCAGGAGATGGAGCAGCTCGACGTCGTCGCCCTCGTCGGCGGTCTCGACGTGACGAGCAACGGGTCGATCCCCGTGCTCGAGCAGAACGGCATCGCCCAGGTCGGGGGAATCCCGGCCAACCTCGTCGAGCAGCAGAGCGATGTCACCTTCTTCTTCTCCGGGGGCGTCACCGGCGCGCTCGCCGCCTTCCTCGCGCACGTCGCCGACGACGGCGGGGACGAGGCCGTCCTCGCCTACGGCGAGTTCGAGAGCTTCGCCGTCGCCGCCAACGACTACGCCAGGCCGGTCGCCGAGCACCTCGGTGTCCAGTTGGAGACGGTGTCCTACCCCATCACCTCCACGGACTTCCTGCCCGTGCTCACCCGGGCCGCCGAGAACGAACCCGACGCGATCATCATGGCGGCCGCCGGCGCGGCGTGCGCGCCGATCATGCAGACCTACAAGGACCTCGGGATCGCGGCGCAGCTGTACCTCGTCGGGGCCTGCGCCGACGACGAGATCATCCGGGCCGCAGACGGGGCGCACGAGGGTGTGATCTTCAACTCGGAGGGGCCGCCAGCCGGGGACGACGACGTCGACGGGGGGATCTACGCGTCGATCAACGAGCTCTACTCCGACGAGGAGGGCGGTGGAGCCGGGACGGTGGGGATGCGCTCCGTCCTCAACCTGTACGCCGTGCTGACGGACCTCGGCGCCGACGGGATCAGCCGAGAGGCGGTCCTCGACGAACTCCGCAGCTCCGTGGACCGACCCGGTTTCTGGGGCCACAGCTACACCTGCGACGGCAATCAGGTGTCCGGGCTGCCCTCGCTCTGCGCCCCTCAGCAGTCGCTCATCAGGGTCGAGGCGCCGGGCGACGTCGTGACTCTCAACGAGGAGTGGTACGACACGGTCGAGCTGTTCAGCCGAGCACTGTGACCATGTGACGTGAACCACGTCTCGTACCTGCTCCTCGGCCTCGGCGGAGGCGCGGTCGTCGCTGCGTTGGCCATAGGAGTGGTGATCACCTACCGGGCCAGCAACGTCATAAACCTCGGTCATGCGGCGATCGGGATGTACGTCGCGTTCGTCTACTACGAGCTCCGCCGCAGTGGAGACGTCGTCCTGCCCGTGCTCGGCCTGCCCGGACGGGTCGCGCTGATCGACCGCCCCACCGTCGCCAGCGCGCTGGTGATCAGCGCGTTCGTGGCCGCAGCGGTCGGCGCAGTGGTGTTCTTGGCCATCTTCCGGCCGCTCCGGTCGGCGCCGCCGCTCGCTCGCGTCGTGGCCAGCCTCGGTCTGATGGTGTACCTCATCGGCGTCGTCGATATTCGCTTCGCCGGGCCGGCGGCCACGTCGCTGCGCCTGGACGGCCCGCTGTCGACCCGGCTCGTCGATGCGTTCGGCGTCCGCGTACCGGCCGACCGCTACATCCTGGCCGCCCTGACCCTCGGCGTCATCGCCGTCCTGTGGGGCGTCGACCGGTGGACCCGCTTCGGCCTGGCCACCCGTGGCGCGTCGGAGAACGAGCGCGGCGCCGTCCTGCTCGGCCTGTCGCCGACCGCCATCGGGCTCACCAACTGGGTGCTCGCGTCAGTGCTCGCCGGCCTCGCCGTGATCGCGGCCGCGCCGCTGTCGGGGCTCGACCCGGGCGGCACCAGCCTGCTGATCGTGCCCGCGCTCGGCGCTGCGCTGATCGGTGGGTTCCGGTCCATCGTCCTCGCCGGCCTGGCCGGCCTCGGCATCGGCATGCTCCAGTCCGAGATCCTCAACCTCCAGGCCGGCAGCACGTGGCTCCCCGACATCGGCCTCCAGCAGGGGATCCCGTTCCTGATCATCATCGTGGCCCTCGTGGTGCTCGGTCGGCGCATCCCCGATCGGGCCACCGTGGTGACCGGGCGCCTGCCGCGCGCACCTGAACCGCGACGGACCATGCTCGTGACCGCAATCGTCACCGTCGCCGGCGTCATCGGGCTCCTCCTGCTCGACAGCGCCTACCGCTCCGGGATCATCGTGTCCGCCATCGCCACCATTGTCGCCCTGTCCGTCGTGGTGCTCACCGGCCTGGTGGGACAGATCTCGCTCGCCACCTTCGCCCTCGCCGGCACGGCGGGCTTCACCATGGTCCGGGCGAGCGACGGCCTCGGACTCGTCTTCCCGATCGGCGCAGTGGTCGGCGTGGTCGTCGCGATCGGCGTCGGTTTCCTGGCCGGATTGCCCGCCGTCCGCGTCCGCGGCCTGATGCTGGCGGTCACCACCCTCGCAGCCTCCATCGCCATCGAGCAGCTGCTGTTCCAGTGGGAGTGGTTCACGGGGTCCGCCGCCGGCGCCCGTGCGCCCGAACCCGGCATGTTCGGGATCGACCTCGGCATCTCTGCGTCCGGCGATGCCTACCCGCGCGTCGCCTTCGGAATCCTCGTCCTCGCCGCCATGATGGTGTCGATGACCATCGTGGTGAACCTCCGGCAGGGCGCGACGGGCCGGCGTTGGCTCGCGGTCCGGGCGAACGAGCGTGCCGCCGAAGCGGCCGGCATCCCGGTCGCGCAGGTCAAGCTCGGGGCTACGGCCGTCGCGGCCGCCCTGGCCGGCCTCGCTGGCGTCCTGCTCGCCTACCAGCAGCAGATCGTCTCCGCCGGCTCGTACGGCGCGCTCCAGTCGCTCATCGCGGTGGCGATCGCCTACCTGGCCGGCATCGCCATCCCCGCCGCCGCCCTCCTCGCCGGGGTGCTGGCCACGGGTGGGCTGCTGACCGTGGTGCTCGACGCAGTGAACGAGGGGTCCTCCCAGTACCAGTTCGCGGTCAACGGCCTGCTGCTCATGGTCGTTGCCGTCCGCTTCCCGGCGGGCCTCGTGGGGGCCACGGCGAGGGCGCGGCGATGAAGCCGGCGACCGAGCGGGCACGGCTGACCCTCGACGCCATCGTCGCCCGGGCCGTCGAGATCGTGGACGAGACGGGCGCCGAGTCGCTCTCGCTGCGGGCCCTGGCCAGCGACCTCGGCGTTTCCGCACCCGCCCTCTACGACCACATCGAGTCCAAGCAGAGCCTGCTGCGCCTCCTGGCCCGGGAGGGGTATGCCAACCTCGCCGCCCGCTGGGAGCGCCTGGACACCGACGACGTCCCGGCATGGATCCGGGCCACGTCACACTCCTACGTGGCGTTCGCCTTGGAGCGGCCCGGGCTCTTCGGTCTGATGTTCCGGTACCGGCCAGCGTTCGTGCTGGGGCCCGGGGAGGTGGAGGACGAGCTCGCCACCGCCACCTTCCAGCAGGCGCTCCACGTGATCGAGCGCGGCGTCGACGAGGGCATCCTGCGCGCCGCGCCACCCCTCGAGCTGGCCCTGGCCCTGTGGGCAGCCATGCACGGCGCGGCGACGGTGCAGTCCATGAGCCCCGAGATGCGCGACGCCGACTGGCTGGTCGACCTCATGGTCGACGGGTTGCTGGCCGGCTGGCGCACCCCCCGCGACCCGTGACCGGTGCCGGCGACCCGAGTCAGGCGAACCGGATCAGGCGAACGGTCCCCTCGCCCACGGGCCCCAGATCGCCACGCTGTAACCCGAGCCCGACTGGACGTTCACGAAAAGGGTCTTGAAGTCTGGACTGAACGTGGCGCCGGCGAACTCCTGACTCACCTGTTCGGGGTCGGCGTTGCGGGCGAAGGTGAACAGGCCACCATCGGGCGTGAGGCCACGGAGGAAGTTGTCGCCGGCACCGTCCTCGCACAGCACGAGCGACCCGGACCGGCTGGCCACGACGTTGTCGGGCAGGTCGAGGCTCGCCGATCCCGGCGACTCGTAGACGCAGGTCAGCGTGGCGGCCCGCGCGTCGTAGGCCCACACCTGGCCCCGGCCGTCGCCGAAGCCGACCGGCGCGGCATCGGGCGGCACGGTGGCCCCGCCCTGGGTCGACACGAAGTAGATGAGCCCACCGGAGGCCTCCGCGCCCTCGAGGCGGGAGAAGAGGGCGGCACCCTTGGCCCGGCCCTGGTCGCCGACGGCCACGATCGCGTCGAGGTTCGTGGTCCCGGCCGGGAACGTGGGGTCGGGATCGTCGATCGTCACCCACTCGACGTCGTAGGTGTTGCCGGACTCGCCGTCGGAGAGGTCCTCGTTGTCGGAACCGGCGACCTTCAGCATCTCGAGGACGCCACCGTCGAGGAGCGCACCGGCAGAGCGGGGATCGCTCGGTGCGGTGTAGCGGTAGAAGCCAGAGGCGAAGCCGAAGTTGTCCTCGGTCAGGTAGGCGACGCCGGTGTCCGGGTCGATGGCAGCCGCCTCGTGGGCGAAGCGACCGGCGGCGCGGATCGGCGTGGCGTCGGAGACGCCGTCGGCCGGGACCTCGAAGACGTACCCGTGCTTCTGCAGACCCGCGTTGGACGCGCCGGTGAAGTCGGAACCGACGTCGTCACCGTTGACGGTCTCCTCGCAGGTGAGCCACGAACCCCACGGCGTCGGTCCGCCGGCGCAGTTCATCTGCGTGCCGTTCAGGCTCACCCAGTCGTCGAGCACCTTCCCGTGCCGGTCGACCAGCACCGAGATCGTGCCGCCGCCGGTGAGCGGGTCGTACGCGTCGCCGGCGTCGCCGAAGGCGCCGACCGGGCCGTTGATCTCGTGGTTCCGCACCAGGATGGAGGTGTTCCTCCGGGACCCGGGGAACGCGGCCATGCCGTCGTGGCGGCCGGGGATCGCCTCACCGGAGCTCAGCACCGAACCGGTCGTGTGGAACGAGCGGTAGTTGAACCCGTGGGGGAGCTCGAGGCGGATGGCGCCGTCTCGATGGTCGGCCACGGGGACCAGTGGGCCGTAGCCGGTCGACTTGGGTGCGGCGCCGGCGGCCGAAGCCACGAAGCCCTGGAACGGGCCTGCGACCATGCCACCCCCGATGACGGCTCCGGTACCTCGCAGGAAGGTTCGTCGATCCATGGTGGTCTCCTGGTCGTGTCGTCGCCCCGGCACGAGAAGATAGTCACGCACGATCCTTCTTCGCTCGGGAACGACCGGTCGTACCGTTCGGAATGCCGTTCCGCAGCTGTTGCATCGACGCCACGAGAACAGCGAGCACCCCGATCACCTCGTCGCGTCACGTCATCCCCATCGCTTCTCCGCATCGGGGTCGACGCCGAGGCACAGCTTCCCGATGACCTCGTGGGCCAGGAACGTGTTGCCGGGATGGAAGCGGCCCATGCGCGCATCGCGGAACATCTGTTCCATCCGGCTGCGCTTGAACGCCCCTCCCCCGCCGGTGAGGTCGAGCGCGGTGTCGACGACTCGGAACGAATCGTCGACGACCCGCTGGCGAAGGGCGAGGATTCTGACCGGCCAGTCTTCGTGCGCCACACCAGAGGCCCAGTCCGTGGTGACTTTGGTGAGCAACGCCTCGTTCGCATCGAGCGCCATGCGCATCTCTGCCACGTGGTGCTGGACCTCGGGGTGGGTGGCCATGGACGAGCCGCCGAGAGCGATCGATGTCTTCTGCGGAATCGACTCGACGGTCATCGCGAAGGCTCGCCGGGCGATCCCGTCATAGATCGCACCGAAGTCGCAGAGCGCCCAGGCGAAGACTCCCACGTGGTAGGCGTCCACCCCGGCGAAGCCGGGCGCACAGACCCGCACGACCTGGGGGCGTTGCTCCGCGTCCTTGATGACGGTCCCGGGTTCTCGCCTGAACTGCTCGAACGCGCGTTGCGCCGCTTCTCTCGACACGAGCCGTCGGGCACCCGAAGCGGTGGTGGAGGTGGACTCGGGCTGGCCATCGTCGACGGACCACCGAGGCCTTCGACGGTGGCCTGACCCTCTCCAACGGCGATCCCCTCGGCGGTGCGATGGTCGAAGTAGACCTCCCGAGGGGCCGCCGCAGCGAGCCGCGCCGCCGAGGAACTGTCTCCTAGCCCTAGCCGGCCGGGGGCGCTGTCGTACTGGTGGAGCGGGACGACGTCGGCGCATCGACCGGTTCGGTCTCGGTTTCATTCGCCGACGGGGTCTGCAGCGTTAGGCCGGTGCTGTCGGGGATGACCCAGAATCCGATCGTTCCCGACTCGATGGCCCGGAGCAGGGTGTAGTCGTCACCTGCTTTCGCCAGCGCCTGGCTCAGAACGTCGATGCCCTCGGCCTCGGCCCGTCGCTGTTCGACCTCGTTCTGCTTCGTCTGGATCTGGACCTGAGACGTGCGATTGGATTCGAACGCCTTCGCAACCGGATCCGGGATCGTCACCGCCTTGACCACGAACGTCGGGTCGACGCATCGCCCGCCCGGCTGGAACGTCGGTGAGCAGAAGTAGTGATTGCCCAATGCATCGGTGAGCCGCTGGCTCAGGGTCGCCTGCACGTTCTGCTGCAACTCAACGAGCAGATCGGCATCGCCGAAGAGATCCGCCACCTCGAGCCGGCGCGTCTCTTCCTGGAGTGAGTTCTCGATCTGCTGGCGGAACGTGTCCTTGATCAAGGCGTCCCAGCCCGACCGCGAGTACGCCTGGTACTTCAGACCCAGGTCCTCGTGGAACTCCCTCATGAGATCGGTGTTGAGCGTGAAGTACACGGCGACCTGGAAGTCGACCTGGACGCGGTCCTTGGTCGGAGCCGTCACGGAGTCCTTCGACGTCTCGCCCTCGGTCTTGTTCTCGGAAATGATGTAGTTCTGCTGATCAGCGGGATAGAGGTAGAAGGTGTCGAACAGCCCGTTGAAGAACAGGTTCGACCCCGGTTGGACGACCCGCTGGAAGCGGAGACCTTCGATCGGGCCGCCGCCATAGCTGATGCCGACTCGCTCCGGAGGAGTCTTCACGAATCCGCCGATGAAGGCGGGCACGAAGGCCAGGCCGAGCAGGATCACCGCGAAGATCCCCACTCCGAGCACGACGCGTGATCCACCGATGCGTGTTCGCTCCTTCGGCGGTCGAGGCGTCCGCCCGGACTCGACGACTATCGGGGCGGCGGCGCCGAGGACCGACGGTTCGTCGCCGTCGTGATCGCTCGGACCGCCGTTGTCGGAAGGATCGTCCGTTGGGCGGTCAGCCACGCAGGCTCCTGACAGGGTTGAGTGGGGTCTCGGGCATGGAAGAACTCCGGTTCAAAGATGAAGGGCGAACTCGCGTTCGTGTCGGAGGAACAGTCGACTGCCGCCGATCACGAGAGCTACTGCCCACGTCGCGGCCAGAAGGACCATCCCTGCGCTCGGCATGCCGCCCATGAAGATCCGCTGATAGGACGCGAAGAGGCTGAAGAGCGGCTGTACCGCGACGAACACCTTCAAGTTGTCCGGCAACATCGAGGCCGGATAGATGACCGGCGTGGTGAAGAACAGGATTCGAGTCACGTACTGCATTGCGTTTGACGCGTCCTTCACCAGGACGACAACTGTCGAGACGAGCAGCGCGATGCCGACGTTCATCACTGCCTGGATCACGAACAAGAGCGGCAACATGAACACACCGACACCGACTCGCCCACCAACGAGAGGGAAGATCACGAGGACCACGCAAACCGATGGAACGTAGCCCAGCAGCGAGGTGTATACCGACGTGATCGGAAGCAGCGCTCGCGGGAACGTCGAGTTCAGCAGAAGACCCTTGCCCTTTTTGATCGAGTTGCCACCGTCTCCCATGGCGTCGAGGGTGAGGCGGAACAGGAAGATGACAGCGATCAGAACGGGCAGGAAATCGGCTCTCGCACCGCCCCGTAGCACCATGTAGAGGAAGAAGTAGATCCCGGCTTGGAAGAGTGGATCGAGAACAGCCCAAATGTTCCCGAGCGACGTGCTCGTCCGACGGGAACGCAGTTCGGTCCGGGCGAGCCAGTCCATGAAGGCCCGGCGTTGCCAGAGCGCGTGGAGATATTCTCGCACGTCGGGCGGAGTCGCAGAATGCGGACCGAAGGAATATTCGGTGTCGCTGTACTCGCTCGACACGACCGGCTCGGTCGTGGGGCGGTCGCTCACTGTTCACCGTCCTGCATCTTCTCGAGGCGGCAATACCGCATGTATTGGGAGACGACGTCATCCGGATCACCCAGTGCGGCAACGCGACCCTGGTGTAGCCAGAGGGCATGGGTCGCCATCTGCCGAGCTGTCGAGAGGCCATGCGTCACCAGCACGATGGTGCGTCCCTCGCCGACGAGCCGCGCCGTCCGTTCGGCGATGTGCGCCGAGAAGGCAGCGTCTCCGCCCGTGAGCGCCTCGTCGATGAGCAGGATCTCGGGGTCGAGGAACACGGCGATGGACGA
>JBPPNA010000080.1:0-4961 GCA_051306355.1 Acidimicrobiales bacterium
CCCATCACCTCCGACCCCCCGTTCCACGCCGACGCTCGTCGCCTCCTCCTCCCGCCCTTCGCCCCCAAGGCCATCGCCGAGTGGGAGCCTGCAGCACGGGCCTCCTGCCGTCAGCTGCTCGATGACGTCGCCGCCGGCGTCGCTTCCGGGACCGACGAGGTCGACGTCGCCGTCGCCTACACCCAGCACATCCCGGTGCGCGTCATCGCCGCCATGCTCGGCCTGCCCGAGGACGACGGCGACAAGTTCCGCGCCTTCATCCACCGCATCATCGAGGCGCCCGGCCAGGTCCCCGACATCGCACCGGAGGAGACGCTCGAGGCATACCTCAACCAGAAGATCGCCGAGAAGCGGGCCACGCTCGAGTCCGGAGCCGCCGGCGACGACCTCATCACCCACCTGCTCCAGGCCGAGCTCCAGGGCCAGCCGCTCTCCGACGACCACATCCGGGGCACCATCGCCCTGCTCATCATCGCCGGGATCGACACCACGTGGTCCGCCATCGGCGCCAGCCTCTGGCACCTGGCCCAGCACCCCGAGGACCGTCGCCGGTGGGTGGAGGACCGCGACGTGCGCACCTTCGCCATCGAGGAGTTCCTCCGCTTCTACGCCCCGGTCACCATGGCCCGGCTCGTCGCCGAGGACACCACCATCGGCGACACGCCGGTGGCGACCGACGACTGGGTCCTGGTCCCGTTTCCTTCCGCCAACCGCGACCCGGAGATGTTCGAGCGAGCCGACGAGTTCGTCATCGACCGGGCCCGCAACCGCCACGCCGCCTTCGGACTGGGCATCCACCGCTGCCTCGGCTCGAACCTGGCCCGCATGGAACTCACCGTGGCCGTCGAGGAGTGGATGGACCGCTTCCCCGACTTCGAGCTGTCCGACCCCGACGCCGTGCGCTGGTCCACCGGCCAGGTCCGGGGCCCGCGCAACCTGCCCGTCCGGATCCTCACCGACGGAGGACACGCATCGTGAAGCTGCACCTCGACAACGACGCCTGCCAGGGCCAGGGCCGGTGCTACGCGCTCGCCCCCGGCCTCTTCGAGTCCGACGACGAGGGCTACGCCGTGCTCCTCGTCACCGGCGAGGTCCCCCCGGAGATGGAGGCCGACGCCCAGCTGTGCGCCGACAACTGCCCCGAGTTCGCCATTGGACTGACCAGCTGACCACGGACGGATGCAACGCGTCCGTCCACGACCTCGAAGGTCGCTACGCGACCTCGAGCTCGTCGGCCTCTTCGATCTCGATGAAGATGCACTCGCCGGGACAGAGTTCGGCGGAGTCGACCACCCGGTTCTGGAAGTCCGGGGCGACGGGGACCATCGAACCGGCCCCGCCGGGATCGTTACCGATCTCCATGCCGTCGCGGACGTAGGCGATCCCGTCCTCGAGGATCACGAAGATCTCGGGGCAGTGATCGGTGCACAGGCCATCGCCCGTGCACAGGTCCTGATCGATCCAGACGTGCACGGTCCCAGCCTGGCGTGCGGCGGGCCCCCGATGGAAGTCGCCCCCGCTCCGGGACCACCTACGCTCGGCCCGTGATCCACGCATCGGAGATGGCGACCGTCTGGGTGATCCGCGGTGGTGAGCGCAACCGGCTGGTGCAGACGTTCCTCGATGACGGTGCGATCGGGCTCGGATACCCGTCGCTGCCCGACGGGCGCACCGTGGACCGGGCCAAGGCACTCGAGCTCCTGCAGGATGACCCGGAGGCCGCTGCGCCCGAGGCCCAGGCGGCGATGTTCCTGAGCTTCGTGCGGCGCATCACGATCGGCGACATGGTGCTCATGCCCGACCCCGCCGCCGACGGCATGATCTGCGGGGTGGTCACCGGCGACTACGAGTTCCACGAGGACCTGCATCCGGACCGCTCCCGGCATCGCCGGCCGGTCGACTGGCGCCGGCGGCTTCCCAACTCGTTGCTCCCGGAACGACTCGCGCACCTCCCGAAGCAGCGCCAGACCCTCAACGACGTGGCGGACGGCCGGCTCCGGGACCTGGCGCTGCAGTGCTCGGAGCTCGAACTGGGCGACGATCCGCTCGACCGGCCCCGAGGGGCGGTGGCAGGGAGCAGCGGGGGCCGGTCGAGTCGACCGCGTGCCCCGAAGCGCCCGCCGCAAGCCACCATGGCGGAGCGTCGGTGCGCCGGTTGCCTCGTCGTGAAGCCGGACGAGGTGTTCGAGCACGGTGGCGAGTGGTGCCGAGACTGCCTCTGACCATCGGCCACCTCGTGGCACGGGCCGGGGCTCGACAACGAAGGATACGTTCGTCTCCAGAATCGATTCCGTGGGGACACGGTGGGAGGAGACGCAGTGCCGCGCATCGCCATCATCGGAGCAGGCTTCGCCGGCCTCGGGCTCGGGATCCAGCTCAAGCGCCAGGGCATCGACACTTTCACCATCTACGAGAAGGCCGACGACATCGGTGGCACGTGGCGGGCGAACACCTATCCCGGGGCGGAGTGCGACATCCCCTCAGCCCTGTACTCGTACTCCTTCGAGAACTTCGACTGGCCCAACAAGTGGTCCCACCAGCCCGTGATCAAGGACTACCTCGACCACTGTGCCGACGCGTACCACCTGCGTCCCCACATCCGGCTGTCCTCAACGGTGCGCCACGCCCGCTACGACGAGGACGGCGGCGCGTGGGACGTGGCGATCGAGGGCGCAGCTGCGGGCACCGAGCGCTTCGATGTCGTCGTGTCGGCCACGGGACAGCTGAGCCGACCGCGGTGGCCCGACATCGCCGGCCTCGACTCGTTCGCCGGACCCGTCTTCCATTCGGCGGGCTGGGATCACTCGGTGGACCTCACCGGCAAGCGGGTGGCGTCCATCGGCGCCGGCGCCAGCGCGGTGCAGTACGTGCCCCAGGTCGCCAAGACGGCCCAGCGTGTGACCATCTTCCAGCGCACGCCCAATTGGATCATCCCGAAGAACGATCGCGACTACTCCGACCTCGAGAACTCGCTCATCCGGCGCAGCCGCACGGCCCGCAACCTGCGCCGCTTCCTGATCTGGGTGCGCGCCGAGTACCTCGGATACGACCTCATGAAGCAGCGGTCGGTGGTCCGCGACTTCATGCAGAAATTCGCCCTGAAGAACCTGCGGGAGAAGATCAGCGACCCCGACACGGTGGCGGCACTGACACCCGCCTACCCCATGGGCGCCAAGCGGGTCCTCTTCTCCGACGACTTCTACGAGGCGATCGAGGCCCACGACGTGACCGTCGTCGGCGACCCGATCACCGAGGTCACCGGCGACGCCATCGTCACCGAGGCATCCGACGGCACCCGTTCCGAACACCCCGTCGACGTGATCGTGGTGGGCACCGGCTTCCACACCCAGGACTTCCTCACCCCGATGGAGGTGGTGGGCACCGGCGGGCGGAACCTCGGTGAAGAGTGGCGGGAAGGACCCGAGGCGCACCTCGGCATCAGCGTCGCCGGGTTCCCCAACCTGTTCTTCATGTACGGGCCCAACACCAACCTGGGCCACAACTCCATCATCCTGATGATCGAGTCCCAGTGCCGGTACCTGTTGTCGCTGTTCACGCAGATGGCCGCCAAGTCGATCCAGGCCGTCGAGATCCGACCCGAGGTGCAACAGGCATACAACGACGAGCTGGTCGAGCGCCTCGCCCATTCCTCCTGGGTCCTCGTCGAGGACAGCTGGTACCTCCAGGGGGGCAAAGTCACCAACAACTGGGTGGGCCGGACCACCGAGTACCGGCGACGCACCAACCACGCCGACCTCGGCGACTTCCACCTCACACCGAAGCCGTGCCAGCCGTCCTGGTGAACAGGTGTTCCAGCGCTGCCGGGGAGCAGTTTCTGCAATGCGCCACCTCGGTGCGACGACCCGGGAGCGTCGACCACTCAGGCAGAGAGGAGCTCGGTGGCCGCAGCGACGATGTCGTCCACCTGCGGGAGCACGGCCTGCTCGAGCGTCGGCTCGTAGGGGACGTGGGTGTCGAGGGCGGCGACCCGGCGTACGGGGGCGTCGAGGGACCAGAAGCACTCGGCGGCGATCCAGGCTGCGATCTCGGCGCCGAAACCCACCGTCATCACGTCCTCGTGCACCACGAGCACGCGACTGGTGCGGCCCACCGACTCGGCCACCAGCTCCTGATCCCAGGGGATGATGGTGCGCAGGTCGATGACCTCGACCTCCCGCCCGGTCTGCTCCGCCACCTGCTCGGCTGCGACGAGCGACTTCTGGACGGTGGCGCCCCAGGTCACGATGGTGAGAGCGTCACCGGGCCGGCGGATGTCGGCCGACCCGAAGGGCAGGACGAAGTCGGGTCCCGGGAGCGGATCCTTGGTGTACGGCTGGCGCAACAGGTGCTTGTGCTCGAGGAACATGACCGGGTCGTCGCAGCGGAACGCGGCCCGGAGGAGGCCGGCGGCGTCGCGGGCCCTCGACGGGAAGGCGATCAGCAGCCCGGGGATGTGGGCGAAGATCGACTCCCCACATTGGCTGTGCCAGATGGCGCCCCCGGTGAGGTAGCCGCCGATCGGGACCCGGATCACCATGGGGCAGGTCCAGACCCCGTTGGAGCGCCAGCGGACCGTGGCCGCTTCGCTCTTGATCTGCTGCATGGCGGGCCAGATGTAGTCGAAGAACTGGATCTCGGGCGCGGGGTGCAGGCCACGGACGGCCTGGCCGACGGCACGGCCGATGATGTTCGCCTCGGCGAGGGGCGTGTTGTAGCAGCGGGCCATGCCGAACTCTCGCTGGAGTCCCTTGGTGGTACCGAACACGCCGCCCTTGCCCTCGACGTTGGCGAGCACGTTCTCGCGTGCGTCGGCCACGTCTTCGCCGAACACCCGGATCCGGGGGTTGGCCGCCATCTGCTCGTGGAGGACGGCTGCGATGGCGCCACCGACGGCGACCATCTCGCCGGCGTCGCCCGGCGAGTCGGGGGTGGGGATGTCGGGCAGAGCCACCACGTGGTCC
>JBPPNA010000092.1:0-20338 GCA_051306355.1 Acidimicrobiales bacterium
CCCACGGCTGGGAGGCCGGCGTCTTCTACGAGGAGGCGACCGGGACGCTGCTGTGTGGTGACCTGTTCACCCAGACCGGGGAACACCCCGCCATCAGCGTCGACTCGCCGATAGAGCGCACGATCGCCACCGAGGACCTCTTCGTCTACTCGTGCCTCGGCCCGGCCACTGTCCCCACCGTGCAACGGTTGGCCGCCCTCGACCCGAGCACCCTCGCTCTGATGCACGGGCCGGCTCACACCGGCCCGGGCGGCGCATGGCTCGGTGAGCTGGCCCAGGCCTACGCCGACCGCATCGCTGCGGCCAGCGCAGTCCCGGCCGTGTCCTGACCGTCGGCGCGACAGTTCCACGATGCCCACACGGCCCACGGTTCCGGGGCGGCCTCGTGTCGGGCCGCACCCCGGGAGGCCAGCGGTTCTCGGCGCAGATTCGCTCGCCGGCCCGTGATCGCGAGTGTCGTCCTGGCGTCCGGGTCCGAATATGCGGAGGGGAGCCGAGAGGGCGGAGCCCTGCGAATTCTGGCGACCGGCGCAGTGCCGTTCGCATGGCTCCAGACGCAGGAAACCTCGGCTCCTGCCTCTTCACCAGGTGTGTGTGCAGCGTTCCACATCGGTCGGACGGTGAACCTCGCGGCGCGACTCTGCGACCTGGCGGGACCCGGAGAGCTGCTCGCCCCCACACCAGTGGCGGCGGTGCTTCCCGAGTCGCTGGGGATGCGGTCGCACGCACTCCTCGCCATCGCAGGGTTCCGGGTCCCGGTTGAGGTCGGATCAGTGCAGCTCACCGCCGCAGCCGGAGCCATGCGAGAGGCCTGAACCCCCTCTCACCCGGTGAGCACTCGGTTCGAGTTGACCCGTCCTGGCAGATCCCGTTCGTGAGATGCTCTGGGTGACCACAGACCGAGGCTCGGAGGCCATCATGAAAGAGCTCGTCTACCACCGGATGCTGCTGCCGGCCGTGGAGCGCTACGCGGACAAGGTGGCGTTCCTCGATGGCGATCATCGGGCGACGTTCGCCGAACACCTCGACCGCACCATGCGCGTGGCGTCGGCGTTGCGCACCGAGCTCGGGGTCGGCCCGGGGGACCGTTTCGCGGTCATGGCGGCCAACAGCCATCAGTACCTCGAGCTGTACCACGCTGCCTTCCTCGGCGCGGGCATCATCAACCCGCTGAACCTGCGGCTGGCGCCGGCCGAGCTCGAGTTCATCATCCAGGACTCGGGGACGAAGGTGTGCTTCGTCGACTTCCTCTTCGCCGACAACATCGCCATGATCCGGGAGGCGGCAGGGATCGAGAAGGTCGTGTTGATCGGGCCCGACCTCGACTCGCCCCATGACCTGACCTACGACGAATTCCTGGCCGCGGGGACGCCGACCCTGCCCGGGGAGCCCGAGGAGGACGACCCGGTCGTCCTCATGTACACGGGCGGGACCACCGGCCTGCCGAAGGGCGTGCTGCTGGACCAGCGGGCGGAGATGCTGAACCTGTACCACGTGACCATGGCGGTCGGGCTCCACGAGGACAACACGTATCTGCACCAGACACCGATGTTCCATGCGGCGTCCATGGGCGGGATACTCGGCATCCCTGCCGTCGGTGCACGTTCCACCTTCATTCCCCTGTTCGATCCGGTCAAGGTCATGGACAGCATCGAGGAGCACCAGGTCACCTGGACGGTGATGGTGCCCACCATGATCGGCATGGTGCTGAATCACCACGACTTCCGGCCCGAGCGGCTCTCGTCGCTCCGCCAGCTCGTCTACGGCGCGTCGCCGATGCCGCAGACCTTGCTGGTGAAGCTCCTCGACCTGTACCCCGATCTCGAGATCAGCCAGGCCTACGGGATGACCGAGGCATCAGCCGTACTCACCTTCCTCACGCCCGATGAGCATCGCGAGGGTGGCGACATCCTGAAGTCCGCGGGCCGGGCGGTTCCCGGCGTGTCTCTCAGCATCCGGGACGACGATGGCAACGTCGTGCCCACGGGCGAGACAGGTGAGGTCTGGGCCCGGGCCGGCAACTTCATGACCGGTTACTGGAAGCGGCCTGACGAGACCGCTGCTGCATTCGCCGAAGGCTGGTACCACACCGGTGATGCCGGGTACCTCGACGCCGACGGCCACCTCTACCTCGTCGACCGGGTCAAGGACATGATCGTCACCGGGGGAGAGAACGTGTACTCCGCTGAGGTGGAGAGCGCGCTCTCCACCCACCCCGATGTCGAGCAGGTGGCGGTCATCGGCATCCCGAGCGAGAAGTGGGGCGAGGCCGTCCACGCCATCGTCGTGCCGGTCGAAGGGACCAGCCCCACCGAGGAGGAGCTGATCGCCCACGCCAGGGAACGTATCGCGGGCTACAAGGTGCCCAAGTCGGTCGAGATGCGGGCCGAGCCGTTGCCGCTCTCCGGTGCCATGAAGGTGCTCAAACGCGAGCTGCGGGCCCCGTACTGGGAGGGCCACGACCGCGGCGTCGGCTGACCATCGCCTTCGCACTCGAGCAGGCCGCCGCAGAACGGGTCTTTCAGAGCTCCCGTCGCTGCGCGCGTCGGGCGGAGGCTTCGACGAGCACCACGATGGTGACCAGCGACGTCCCGACGGCGGGGAGATACTCGGCGAGTCCCTCGCCGTCGATGAGGCCGGCGACCGCGGTCAGCAGCTCGCTCGGCAGCCAGGCCGAGATCGCCGGGACGAGCGACACGATCGGCAGTGCCACGAGCACGACGAGGCTGGCGAACACGGCGCCGACGACGCTGCGAGCCACCGTGGCCATGAACGCGACGACAACGACCACGACCAGCAGGTAGAGCGCGCCCAGTGCCGTCCCGAGGAGCATGGACCCGACTGGGAGGCCGCCGAGCAGCACGGCGGTCATCGCCCACGCCACCGCGGTGCCGACGACGAGCGCGGCGACGACGGTGCTGGCGGCCACCACCAGCCGGGGGAGCAGCAGCGTCCGGGCGTCGCAGACGCGGGTGCGGAGGAACGCCGCCACCTCCGGACGGGCGTCGATGGCGAGCGAGCCGGCCGCCACCACGATCACGGCCAGCAGGCCGAGCTGCGTCGCGTTGCTGAGGAACTGGACGATGCCGTCGATCGGTTGCGGGTCCTGGCCGACCACCATGAGCTCGTCGCCACCGAAGCGCTCGAGGAGCTCGTTCATGTACCGGGCCAGGAGCGGCCCGAGCAGGCCGAAGGCGGCGTACACGCCCACCACGAGCATCCACCGCCGGGTGCGCAGGACGCGCAAGATCTCGAGTCGCAGCAGGGTCATGACGTCAGCTCCAGGAACGCGGTCTCGAGGTCGGTGGCCGGGTTGAAGGACACGAGAGCCGCCCCGGCACCGGCGAGCAGGCCGGGGATCTCCGTCTCTGCCGTCGGCGCGTCCGACACCACCAGTCGAAACCGGCCGGGTGCGAGCTCTCGGACCTCCTGCGCCCACGGCCGGGCCTGCAGGACCCGGTCGAGGCCCGAGTCGGCGTCCCGGACATGGAGCACGAACGCGCTCTGCGTCCGGGCCAGGAGATCCTCGAGCGGTCCCTGGAAGAGGAGGCGGCCCCGGTCGATGACCCCGACGGTGTCGCACACCTGCTGCACGTCGGAGAGGATGTGAGTGGAGAGCAGGACGGTCTTGGTGTGGGCGAGGTGCCCCACGATGTCGAGCACCTCGCGCCGGCCGGCGGGATCGAGCGCCGAGGACGGTTCGTCGAGGACCAGGACGTCCGGATCGCCGATCAGGCACGCGGCGAGCCCGAGACGCTGGAGCATGCCCCGGGAGAACCCGCCGGTCCGGCGATCGAGGGCGTCGCCGAGGCCGACGTCGACGAGGACCTCCTCCACCTGGTCCCGTGGTAGGCCGGGGGCGGTCAGGTGCCGGGCGAGGTCCACCACCTCCCGGGCGGTCAGCCATGGCTCGAACAGCGGGGTGTCGACCAGCAGCCCCATCTGCTGTTGGGGCACCGTGTGTCGGATCTCACCGTCGGTCGGGTGCCGCAGCCCGGCCAGGATCGACAGCATCGTCGTCTTGCCGGAGCCGTTGGGACCGATCAGCCCGTAGGTGGATCCACGGGGCACGGCGAGGTCGACCTCCCACAGCGCCGCCGTGGAGCCGTAGACCTTCGACAGTCCTCGGGTGGAGATGGCCAGCGGCCGCTCCTGCGAGGTCGTGCCGGTGGTGGGCGGGACCTCCCGGATGTCCCGCGTCGACGCGCGCCGCGGTGCGACACGTGGTGGGGGTGCGTCGGTCGATCCACTCGGCACCCGGCCGACGGCGAAGTAGGCGACGGCGCCGAGGGGGAACGACACGAAGGTCACGATCAGCGCCCAGGCCCATTTCGGCAGCTGGCGGACGTCGTGCCGGGCGAGGTCCGCCAGGGTCAGCAGGATCGCCAGCACGGCGACGGCGACGATGGTCCACACGGTGGTCGGCACGTCTGCACCGTGCCCCCGCAACGTGCCGGTGTGAAGGGCCCAACGTCCCGATCGAGGGGGACCCGCGGGCCGTCATCGTGCCGTGACCGGATCCCAGGTCTCCGCCAGGACGGTGTCGACCAGGTAGTCCACGAACTCGGCGGGTTGTTCGAACAGCGGCCGGTGGCCGGAAGTGTCGAACTCCGCCAGATCCTTCATCGGCGCGTCGACCATCGGGTTTGTACTCCGGCACGAAGAAGTTCTCCGAGAAGCCGCCCATCCCCTCGGAGTTGGCGCTGTGGTCGTAGGAGTAGACGTCGGGCTCGTGCGTGAGATTGGTCTCGTAGTTCAAGATCCGGTCGTACGGCGGCGGCCCGATGTCCTCGAGCTCGGCGGCCAGGCCGTCCTTCCCGTTCGCCCGGGCCCAGGCGACGGTGTCGTCGACGACGGCCTCCAGGGTGAGGGTGCCGACCGGGTCGAGCTGCGGGTACGACGTCCCTCCTCGGATGTCAGTGCATGGGACTGTCGAGGTACGGCCTCACTCCGTCGGGTCGTGGTGGATCACGACCGGCGACGTGGCGTGATGCGACAACTGGCGGGCGAGGGATCCGGCGATCAGGCTCTTGGCCCGGCCAGCGCCGCGAGACCCGACGACGACGAGGTCACCGGCGGCGCTCCGCTCGACCAGGGCGCGGGACGGGACGTCCCGCACGATCTCGACCGACACCGATGCCGGGCCGATGCCGTGCTCGGTGAACAGGCCGTGGAGCCACGTCCGGGCGTCGTCGTCGGTGAAGCCGGGTTCGTTGCCGACCGGGGCCGGATGGTCGTGCCAGTTCAAGGCGTAGAGCGCCATCACCGGCGGTGCTCCCTCGGGTCGGTGCTCCAGCGCCCAGCGCAGGGCGGCGAACGACTCGGCCGACCCGTCCACGCCGACCACGGTCGTGCCCGTCGCCGGTGGCGGATCCGGCGGGACCAGGACGAGCGGGCAGGGTGCGCGGTGCACGCAGTCCTCGGCCACGGAGCCGAGCAGCAGGCTGAGGAACCCGCCCCGGCCCCTGGTGCCCACCACCAAGAGATCGGCCTCGGCGGCGCGCTCCTGGATGACCGGCGCCGGGTTCCCCGGGGTGACCACGCGCCGGACGGGTTCGACCAGACCGTCCTCGCCGACCCGGTCGACGACCTCGTCGAGCAGGGCACGGCCCGCTACCTCGACCTTCTCGACGTCGAACGGCACCTGGCCGAACGCGCTGGCGTCCGTCGCCAGCTGCCAGGCGTGGACCGCCTCCACGACCGCTCCCGTGCGCCGTGCGTCGGCCACCGCCCACGCCAGCGCCCTCTCCGATTGCTCGGACCCATCGATTCCGACCACGTAGATCATGGCTCCAGGGTGCAACGTCCCGCTGGCCCGGGCCAGAGTCGTTGGTCCCTTCAGGGCGGCTCAGCCCAGCAGGGCGCCGATGGCGACGAAGCCCAGGATCAGCACGAACAGGATCCCGAGCAGGGGAGCGATGAACCGGAGGTACTTGTTGTAGCTGACCTTGGCCAGGGCGAGACCGCCCATGACCACAGCCGAGGTCGGCGTGAACAGGTTCATCCATCCCGACGCTGCCGTGTATGCCGTGACGGCCAGCGAGCGCTGGACGTCGGCGAAGTCCGACAGGGGAGCGATGATGGGCATTGCCAGGGCGGCGTGTCCGGAGCTCGACGGCACCAGGAACGCCAGGGGGATGTTCAGGACGAACAGCAGCCCGGCGAACACGGTGGACGAGGTTCCGGAGACGGCCGACTCGAGGGAATCGAGCACGGTGTCGGTGACCATCGAGTTGTTCATGATCACCGTGACGCCGCGGGCCAGCACGATGATGAGACCAGCGGCGATGAAGTCGCCGGCACCCGTCGCGATCGTGTTGGTCAGGCCCTTCTCGCCCAGCTTGGCCACCACGCCGATGACCACGGCCATGAGCAGGAACAGTGCGGCCAGCTCCGGGAAGTACCAGTCGAGCTGGAACCGGTAGGAGGCGGCGTCGGGGCCGTTGAAGATCTGGGCCCACGGGACGATGGCGTAGATCATGAAGGCGAACGTGCCGCCCATCAGCCACAACACGGCCCGGCGGCGTGGGGTGAGCTCCGGCGGATCGACCGCGATCTGGATGTCGCGGTCCTCCTCCCGGAAGCCGACCAGCGATGTGTCGGGGTCGGACTTCACCTTGCTGGCGTACCGGGTCACGTAACCCACGGCGACCGCGGTCAGCACGCAGAACATCAGGACTCGGAGCACGATCCCGTCGCCGATGGAGATGTCGGCCGCGCCAGAGGCAACGCCGGTGGCAAACGGGTTGACCGTCGACGCCAGGGTCCCGACACCGGCGCCGAGCAGGATGACGCTCGCCGCGGTGAGGCGGTCGTAGCCGAGACGCAACATCAACGGGACCACCAGGGCGTAGAAGCCGAGCGTCTCCTCGGCCATGCCCTCGGTCGTGCCGCCGATGGCGAAGATGACCATCAGGACGACGATCAACGGGATCCCGCGTCCACCGAAACGTTCGCCGACGCGGGCGATGCCGGCGTCGATGGCACCGGACTTCATGGTCATGGTGATGAAGATGCCGATGGCGAGGACGAAGAGGAACACGCCCGCGGCGCCGAACAGCTCACCGGTCTCGTAGGGGCCGATGAAGCCGGTCTCGCCCGACTGGACGCCATAGAGGCCGTTGATCGGGGCCATGAACAGCTCGTAGACCCTGTCGTTGAAGGAGAGCCCGGGATCGACTTCCTCGTAGCTCCCCGGGATGGGGCCACCCGTCTCGGCATCGAGTGCGTACTGCCCGGTGGGGACGATGAAGGCGAGGAGCCAGACGGCCAGGGTGACGGCGGCGAGCACGGTGAACGCGCTTGGGAACCGAAACCGTCGCCCTGACTCGTCGTCCGGCTGGGTGACGACCGTGAGGTCGTCCTCCGGCTCGGTCCTTTCGATGATGGTCATGGGGTGCCCTTTCGCCTGGTGCCCCGGCTCTCAACCAGAGCTGCCTCGATCGTCGATTCTCCGGTTCTGCAGGGGAAGGGCCAAAGGTCCCGTGCGGCGGTGGCGTACGGCACGAGACGGCGGTCTCGCCGCGTGGGACGGTCGACCCATGACCTTCCACGTGGATTCCGAGGTGGGCCGTCTTCGACAGGCGATCGTCCACCGCCCCGACCTCGAGCTGAAGCGCCTCACGCCGTCCAACAAGGACGAGTACCTCTTCGATGACGTCCTCTGGGTGAAGAAGGCGAAGGAGGAACACGACGCCTTCGCCGAGGCACTGCGGGAAGCCGGCGTGCAGGTGCACCAGTTCCGGCAGCTCCTCGAGGAGACCATCGAGCTCCCCGAGGCCAAGAAGCACGTCCTCGATGAAGTGTTCGATGAGCGGATCTTCGGGCCCATGGCCATCAGCGACCTCCGCAATCTGTTCGATGCGATGGATGCCGAGGAGCTCACGACCCATCTCATCGGCGGCATCTCCAAGCGTGAGATCCTCGACCGGATCGACGAACCGTCGTCGATCCCGTTCCGCGACCTCGACATCGACGACCTCGTCGTCGAGCCGCTGCCGAACACCTTGTTCACGCGGGACACCTCTGCTTGGATCTATGGCGGCGTGTCCATCAACTCGATGCGCAAGAAGGCCCGCCGCCGGGAGACCATTCACTACGAGGCCATCTACCGCCACCACCCGATGTTCGCCGGCGCCGAGTTCGACGTCTGGGCGCCGGGCACCGCCAACGGGGTCGCCACCACCGAAGGTGGCGACATCCTCGTCATCGGCAACGGCGCCGTGCTGATCGGCATGAGCGAGCGGACCCGGGCCCAGGGCGTCGAGCGTCTGGCCGAGCAGCTCTTCGCACGACGGGGCGCCGAGCGGATCGTCGCCCTGCGCATGCCCGAGGCTCGCTCGTTCATGCACCTCGACACCGTGATGACGATGGTGAACGGGCACACGTTCACCAAGTACGCCGGGTTGGGGATGCTCCCCTCGTTCACCGTCGAGCCCGGTGACACGGAGAAGGAGCTGAAGATCACCGAACACGAAGCCGACGACATGCACGATGTCATCGCTGCTGCGCTCGGACTCGACCACATCGACGTACTCACCCCGACCCAGGACGTGCGGGCCGCCGAGCGCGAGCAGTGGGACGACGGCTGCAACGTCCTGGCCGTGGCGCCGGGTGTGGTGTTGGCCTACGAACGAAACGTCTCCACCAACACCCACCTGCGCAAGCACGGCGTCGAGGTCATCACCATCGCCGGCAACGAGCTCGGTCGCGGACGTGGTGGGCCCCGGTGCATGACCTGCCCGATCGAACGTGAGGGGATCTGACATGCCGTTCAACCTGCACGGCCGCAGCTTCGTCAAGGAGCTCGACCACACGCCGACGGAGTGGCAGCACCTCGTGCGGTTGTCCGCCGACCTGAAGGCGGCCAAGTACGCCGGGACCGAGCAGCAACTGCTCCGCGGGAAGAACATCGCCCTCATATTCGAGAAGACATCGACGCGCACCCGGTGTGCGTTCGAGGTGGCCGCCGCGGACCAAGGGGCTTCGGTGACCTACCTCGATCCCGCTGGTTCGCAGATCGGTCACAAGGAGTCGATGAAGGACACGGCCCGGGTGCTCGGACGCATGTACGACGGCATCCAGTTCCGTGGGTCCTCCCAGGCTCTGGTCGAGACGTTGGCGGAGTACGCCGGCGTCCCCGTGTGGAACGGCCTCACCGACGAGTGGCACCCGACCCAATCGTTGTGCGACGTCCTCACCATGGTCGAGCACTCGCCGAGACCGGCTGCCGAGATCGCCTTCGCCTACTGCGGCGACGCCCGCAACAACGTGGGGAACTCGCTCCTGATCGCGGGAGCCATGATGGGCATGGACGTCCGCATCGTCGCACCCCGTGAGCTGTGGAACAGCGAGGAGACAGTCGCCGCCGCCAACCGGATCGCCTCGGCCACCGGGGCGAGGATCACGCACACCGAATCGACCGAGGAGGGCGTGGCCGGCGTCGACTTCCTGCACACCGACGTGTGGCTGTCGATGGGGGAGCCACCGGAGCTGTGGGCCGAACGCATCGACCTCCTGCGCGACTACCAGATCAACGGTGCGCTGGTGAAGGCAACGGAGAACCCGGCGGTGCAGTTCATGCACTGCCTGCCTGCGTTCCACGACCGCAACACCACCGTCGGGGAGTCCATTTTCCAGACCACCGGGATGACCGCGCTGGAGGTGACCGACGACGTATTCGAGTCGGCGCGGTCGATCGTGTTCGATCAGGCCGAGAACCGGCTGCACACGATCAAGGCGATCATGGTCGCCTCGCTCGGCAACTGACGTGCGCATCGTCGCCGCCCTCGGAGGGAACGCCCTGCTCCAACGCGGTCAGATCCCCGACGCGTCCGTCCAGGAGGCAAACGTGGCGGAAGCAGTCGACGCTCTGGCGCCGGTGGCCGGTGACCACGAACTGGTGCTCACCCACGGCAACGGACCGCAGGTCGGGGTCTTGGCGGTGCAGAGCGCGTCTGATCCGCACCTCACCACGCCGTACCCCTTCGATGTGCTCGGCGCCCAGACCCAGGGGATGATCGGCTACTGGCTCCTGCAGTCGCTCCAAAACCACCTGCCCCGACGCCAGGTGGCGGCCATCATCAACCAGACGCTCGTCTCCGCCACGGATCCTGCGTTCGACGATCCCACGAAGTTCATCGGTGAGATCTACGACGAGCGAACCGCCCGCCGGCTGGCCGAGGAGCAAGGCTGGACGGTGAAGGCGGACGGGACGCACTGGCGGCGGGTGGTGGGCTCACCGCAGCCGCTGCGCGTCGTGGAGACCGAGCTCATCCGCCAGCTCCTCGCCGGCGGCGCCGTGGTCGTGTGTGCAGGAGGCGGTGGCGTGCCCGTCATCCGGAACGAGGACGGCCGGCTGGACGGGGTCGAGGCGGTGGTCGACAAGGACCTCGCCTCCTCGGTGCTGGCCGTCGCACTCGACGCCGACGCGTTGCTGATCCTGACCGATGTCGCCAATGTGTTCCGCAGCTTCGGCACTCCGGAGCAGGAGGCGATCACCCGGGCAACACCGAGTTCGATCCGGCGGGAGCGGCTCCCGGCCGGTTCCATGGGACCGAAGGTGGAGGCCGCCTGCCGGTTCGTGGAGATCACCGGCGGCATGGCGGCCGTCGGTCGGCTCGAGGACGCGGCGGAGATCCTCGAGGGGACGGCGGGCACGATCGTGACGCCGACCGGCCAGTACCGGGTCAGTCGTGACGCGGCAGCAGTTCGTCGGCCGAGAAGCGGAGGATCGAGCTGATCGCGTGTACCCGTCCGGTACGCACTGCTGCACGCACGATACGTCAGGGGTGGATCCGGACCTCGTCGACCAGGCGCTCGACGTCGTCGCAATTGCGTTCGACGAGCATGGCGCCTACTCGACGGTCGCCGAGACGTCGAGGGCGGGATTGAGGGTCACGGTGAGCATGGGAGCGGGCTCCACGGCGTCCATTCTGCGTCTCGACAGTTCGCAGACACCGTTGCACGTCCGGTGGCCGAATCGGCAGATGTGGCAGACAGTCGGTCGATGTCGGGTACAAAGGTCTGGCATGTTCGACTGGGTGCCGCGCTGGCTCCGCTGGCTGTTCGGGGCCCTGGTGCTCGGCTTGGTCGTGTGGTTGCTCGTCGTGCCCCAGTTCGGCGATGCCGAGCGGGCCCTCGACGCCACTGCAGACGTCCACCTCGGGTACGTGCTCCTCGGCGGTGTGCTCGTCGCAGGGGCGATGGTCGCGCAGTCGGAACTGACCCGTCGGGTCCTGCCGGACGCGGAACGGCCCACGTTGGGCACGATGGTGCGGGTGGACCTCGCCTCCACCGCGGTGAGCCACACCGTGCCCGGCGGCACGGCTGCCGGTACTGCCCTGGCCTTCCGCCTGCTGACCAGGGCAGGCGTGACCGGACCCTCTACCGGCTTCGCCCTCGCCGTTCGTGGCATCGGGTCGGCCGTCGTCCTCAACGTCATCCTGTGGGCAGCGCTCGTCGTCTCGATCCCCGCCGAGGGGCTCGATCCGCGGTACACGTCCGCCGCGGTGTTGGGAGTCTTGCTGCTGGGCTTCGTCGGTGGCGCGGCCATCGGGCTGCTCCGAGCCAGGGAGGCCACCACCCGGCTCCTGGTGCGCATCCTGCGTCCCCTTCCCTTCGTGAACGACGAGGGCGTTCCCGGTGTGGTCGACCGGTTGGCGGAGCAACTGCAGACCCTGGTCAGCGACCGTCGCCTCGCGCTGCAGGCGACCGCCTGGTCGGCCGCGTACTGGTTGGGACTCGCTGCGTCGCTGTGGGTCCTGCTCTACGCCTTCGGCTGGACCGGCCACCCGGTCTCGGTGCTCGTCGCCTTCGGCCTGGTGAACGTGCTCGCCGCCATCCCGATCACGCCTCGTGGGCTCGGTGTGCTCGAGGCGGTCCTGATCCCGATGCTCATTGGCTTCGGTTCACCGGCCTCGGTCGCCACGTTGGGCGTCATCAGCTGGCGGTTGCTGTCGTTCTGGGCGCCGATCCCGCTCGGGACGCTCAGCTACGTGTCGATCCGGATCGCGCAGCCCGAGGTGCGGCCCGATCGTGAGGCCCTCGCCGACGAGCTCAGGACCTCTGCGTCGGATCGCGAATCATGGTCGCAATGGGCCGAGCGCCACGCGCTGCGGGGTCCCTCGGAGCACGACGACTAGAAGCGCCAACCGACCAGCACCAGGGTGGCGTCGTCCACGGTCTTGCCGTTGATCGCGAACAGGAGTCGGATGAGCGTTCACCGGTCCCACCGAGGACGGATTCGGAGCCTGATCGAAGCCGCCGCGCTCTCCGATCATCGGTGGTGAGGTGACGAGCCGGGCGGCTCGTCCGTATCGTGCCGGTGTGACCCGGGTCGTGACCGCTCCCTGCCGCGCGCCGCGATGACGACGTCCGTCGCGCCACCGTCGACCGGATCGGCGCCGCCGCCGGCCACCGCAGCCGCCCGCAGGGTCACCGCCCTTGACGGACTCCGAGGGTTCGCCCTCATCGGCATGCTGGCCTGGCACGCCGAGCTCGACTGGGTCCGGGGCGGGTTCGCCCGCATGACCGTCTTCTTCGTGCTGTCCGGCTATCTGGCGACTCGCAGCTGGAACCGACGCCGCGACGAGGGGTTCCGCTCGTTCTGGATCCGCCGCACCCTGCGACTCCTGCCGATGACGTTGGTGGGTGTGGCCGTGGCCATCGCCGTGACCCTGGCCGTCGGCTCGCAGACGACGAAGGCCGCGCTGGGCGCCGACGTGGTGTCGGTGCTGACCTACACCTCCAACTGGCACTTCCTCGACTCCGGCCAGTCCTACGGCGCGTTGTTCGAGCGCCAGTCGGCTTTCCAGCACTACTGGTCCTTGTCGATCGAGGAGCAACTCTTCCTCGTGCTCCCCGTCCTCCTGGCTGCGGGTGCCGTCGTGGCCCGGTCGATCCGGCGACCGCAGTGGGTCGTGTTGGGGGCGGCCGCCGCGCTGGTGGGAGTGGCAGCCGTGGTCGCGTCGCCCTCGGCCGACGGGGTCTACTTCGGCACCCAGACCCGGCTGATCGAGTTCCTCGTCGGTGCGGCCCTCGCCGTCAGCTTCACGTCCTGGTCCACTGGCGGGCCTGCCACCCGTCGGCTCCTGGGGTGGCTCGGTCGGCTGGCCGGCGGCGCAATCGTGATCACCCTGGCCATGGTGGACCGCAGCTCGTCCTGGCTCTACGAGGGTGGGATCTACCTGTTCGCCCTCCCCGTCATCGCCGTCGTGGCCGCCATCGAGGTGGACGAACCCTGGCTCACCCGGGTCCTCGAGATCCGCCCGTTGGTCTGGCTCGGCCGCGCCGCACTGTCGATCTACGTGCTGCACTGGCCGCTGTTCGTCCTCCTCGAGGACGTCGCCCCGGAAGCCACGTCGCACGCCATCCTGGCCACCGGCAAGGTGGCGGTCGGCGTGGCGGTCGGTGGCGTGGCTCATCGCCTCATCGAGCAGCCCATGCTCGACGACACCCGCTCGCTGCTCCGCAACGGGCTGCCGGTCCTGCGTCGGCGCGTGGTCCCGATGGCGGCGATCGCGGCGTTGCTGGCCGTGGTCGCCCTCGGGGCGGACGTTGCAGAGCCCGACTACGAGTTCGAGGAGGCGGCCGCGGCGTTGGAGGCGGGACGCCCCGTCATCCCTGCGCCCACTGCCGGCGGGGAACGAGTGGCGATCTTCGGTGGTTCCACTGCTCTGATGAACGCCCTGGGGATCGGTGACTGGGCGCGGGAGACGGGAGCGCTCGATGTCGCGGCCGGCGATGCCCGCCTCGGCTGCGGCCTGCTGGAGCGTGGCGAGCGACCGCAGTCCGCCGACGCTCTCGGTAGGCCGGTGTGGCGGCCCGTGGACGCCGACTGCCGGGGCTGGACCGACGACTGGCGGGCGCGGGCCAGCGAGATCGATCTCGATGTCGCTCTGGTCTTCTTCGGCGTGTGGGAGATCGCCGACTGGCGAGTCGACGGCGAGACCACCTCCATCGAGGAACCCGCACTACGGCGAGCGTTCCGCGCCCAGCTGGAGAAGGGCATCGACCGCCTCATCGCTGGCGGTGTGCGCGAGGTGGTCCTCATGACATCTCCGGTGGTGGGTGCCGGCGACGACGACCTCGCAGCAGCACGCGGGCTCCCCGACGGCCACGCCGAGCGGACGGCGCGGTACAACCAGCTCCTCCGGGACGTGGCGGCCGACCGGTCTGACGTCACCGTCTTCGACTACGCCGGCGCCATCGAGGATCTCGGCGCCGACCGAGACCGGCTGATGCCCGACGGCGTGCACCCGACGTGGGGCGGGGCCGGGGAGATCTGGTCCGGCGCCACCGGCGAGGCGCTGGTCGACCACCTCGATGGGCTGTCCGCGTGAGGCTTCAGGCGTTGCGGGAGGAGGAAGAATCGCCGGGTAGGGTTGCTCCCGGAGTGCCGGGAAGCCTGGTCGGCAGAATGCACCCGATCTCTGCCCCGAGGAGCCCTTCGATGCCTGGAACGTCCCGCGCCGGGAACTAGTCCTCCGTGCTCCTCCTGCTCGCTGCCCACGCCGTCGTCGGCGCGGTCGTCCTCCTCCTCCCAGCCCGCCTGACCCGCGCCGGCTTCGCGCTCGGTGCCCTTCCCATGGTGGCGACGCTCGTCTACGTCGCGCTGCGCTGGAGCGACGTCACCGGCGGCGAGGTGGTGGGTCAGTCCTTCGAGTGGGTTCCCGGCCTCGAACTGGTCGCCGACACCCGCCTCGATGGCTTCGCCCTGCTCATGGTCCTGCTCGTCTCGGGGATGGGCATGCTGGTCATGGCGTACTCCACGTCGTACTTCTCGCCCAGCGCGAACGCGCGCCGGTCCGCCGGTCTGCTGGTGCTCTTCGCCGGGTCGATGCTCGGTCTCGTGCTGGCCGACAACCTCGGATGGCTCTACGTGTGCTGGGAGCTCACGTCGGTCACGTCGTTCCTGCTCATCGGCGGCGACCAGGCCACGCCGGCCAAGCGGACCGCCGCCCTCCAGGCGTTGCTGGTCACCGGGGCCGGCGGGCTGGCCATGCTGGGCGGTTTCGTGATCCTCGCCCAGGCCGGCGGTACGTGGTCGCTGAGTGAGCTCCTCGCCGACCCACCCTCCGGTGGTGCGGTGGGGGCCGGGCTCGGGCTCGTGCTCGCCGGCGTCCTCACCAAGTCGGCCCAGTACCCGTTCCACTTCTGGCTGCCCGGCGCCATGGTCGCCCCTACGCCGATCAGCGCATACCTCCACTCCGCCACCATGGTGAAGGCCGGCATCTACCTGGCTGCTCGCTTCGCCCCAGCGTTCGCCGCCGTGGGCATCTGGCGGCCGGCCGTGCTCGGCATCGCCTTGGTCACGATGGTGGCGGGCGCGCTGCGGGCCCTGCGCCAGCACGACCTCAAGCTCCTCCTCGCCTTCGGCACCGTGAGCCAGCTCGGGTTCCTGCTCGTCCTCGCCGGCGCCGGACACCCGGAGGCCACGTTGGCGGCCACCGTGCTGCTGCTCTCCCACGCCATGTTCAAGGGGGCGCTGTTCCTCGTCGTCGGGATCATCGACCACGAGACCGGCACCCGTGACATCCGCGAGCTGCCGCGGCTCGGGCGCGGCTGGGGCTCGGTCAAGGCCGTGGCCGCGGTGTCGGCACTGTCCATGGCGGGTATCCCGGTCATGGTCGGCTTCGTGGCCAAGGAAGCCGCCTACGAGGCCTTCGTCCACGGCGGCGCCGGCAACGCGGCCGTCCTGGTCGGCCTGGTCGCCGGCTCCGTGCTCACCTTCGCCTACAGCGCCCGTTTCCTCATGGGCGTCTTCGGCCTCGGGGCCGGTGCCGAGAACGACGCGGTCGCCGTGCACGCGCCCGGCCGTTGGTTCATGGCCCCGGTCGTGCTCCTCGGTCTTGGCACGGTGGGCACCGGCCTGGTCGTCGGACCCGCCCTCGACCCGTTGGTGGGCTCGGCCGCCAACGCCATCGACGGCGCCGTCGGCGATCCGCATCTCCTGCTGTGGCACGGCTTCAACGGCGCCCTCCTGCTCTCCGTCGTCACCATCGTGGTCGGCACACTGCTCGTGCTGGTTCGCCATCCGGTGAGTCGTCTGCAGGCCAGGCTGGCGCCGTCAGTGCGGGGCGACGAGGGGTTTGCCGCCGTGGTACGGGCCCTCAACGTCGTCGCCCGGCGGGTCACCGGCTTCGTCCAACCGGGCTCGTTGCCCCTGTACATCGCCGTCATCCTGCTCACCGTTGTCGGGCTGCCGAACGTGGCCGTGCTCGCCAACGGAACGTGGCCGGGCTGGCCCGAGTTCTCCGAGATCGCGGCCCACCCGTTCCTCGCGGCCCTGCTGGTGGCCGCCGCCGTGTCGGTCGCCACGGTCCGCCGGCGGTTCGCCGCCGTGCTCCTGCTCGGCGCCGTGGGGTACTCCATGGCCCTGCTGTTCGCCTTCCAGGGCGCCGCCGACCTCGCCCTCACCCAGTTCGCGGTCGAGACCCTGTCGATCGTGGTGTTCATGATGGTGGTCCGTCATCTGCCGGCGCGGTTCCGACCGGGCCGGATCCGGGGGGCGAACCTCGTTCGCTTCGGCGTCGCCGTCCTGGTCGCCGCTGGCGTCTTCAGCCTCGCGATGATGACCGGCGGCGGCACGGGCGACCGGTCCACGTCGGAGGCCATCGTCGAGCGGTCCGAGCCCGAGGGCGGCGGGAAGAACGTCGTGAACGTCGTACTGGTCGACGTTCGGGGCCTCGACACCCTGGGCGAGATCTCGGTGCTCACCGTCTCCGCCGTGGGCGTGCTCGCCCTGGCCCGCGTCGGCCGCCGGTCGGGCCGGCCCGGCCGCCGTGGGGAGTGGGAGGAGGTGGAGACCTCGTGAGGCCGTCCCTCATCGTCGACGTCACCACCCGGGTCATCCTGCAGTCCGCCATCGTCGTGTCCCTCTACCTGCTGTTCGCCGGCCACAACCAGCCCGGCGGCGGCTTCATCGGCGGGCTCGTCGCCGGCGCCGGCATCGCGCTGGCGTACGTGGCCGGCGGCCTCGACCAGGTCAGGGGCCTGCTGCGCCTGGCCCCGTGGTCGGTCATCGGGACCGGGTTGTTCGTGGCGACCGTCTCGGCCATCGTCCCCGCTGTGCTGGGTGGGTCGGTCCTCTCGCAGGACTACGTCACCTTCCACCCGCCGGTCCTCGGCGAGGTCAAGGCCACCAGCGCGCTGGCCTTCGACTCCGGCGTGTACCTCGTGGTGGTCGGCATGGTGCTCATGGCCGTCGAGGCGCTCGGCGAGTCATCGCCGCCCGAGGAGGTGGCGGGGGAGTGACCGTCGTCCTCGCCGCCGCGGCCGCGATCTTGTTCGGGTGTGGCACGTACCTGCTCCTCCAGCGGGAGCTGACCCGCATCGTGCTCGGCCTCGCCCTCCTCGCCCACGGCGCCAACCTCTTCATCCTCTTGGGTGCAGGCCGACGAGGTGAGCCCACCTTCGTGGGCGACAGCACCGACGGTCTGCTCGACCCGCTGCCCCAGGCCTTCGTGCTCACCGCCATCGTCATCACCTTCGGGGTGACCACGTTCCTCCTGGGTCTCTCGTACCGCAGCTGGGTGCTGACCCAGGACGACGTGGTGCAGGACGACGTCGAGGACCGCCGGGTCGCCGCCCGGCAGTCGGCCACCGAGGAGGAGGCCGACATGGCCGCGGTCGAAGCGGCCCGGGAGACCGCGGCCGACATGGCCGAGGCCAACGAGGCAACTCGGGAGCGCGACACCGGTCCCGGTGGGGCATCGTGAACCTGCTCCTCGCCGCCCCCGTCCTGCTGCCCATCCTCGGCGCCGCGCTCTCCATCCTCCTCGGGCGGTGGCGGTCCGTGCAGCGGACCATCGGCCTGGTCACCCTCACCGGCGTGCTCGGGTGCACGGTGGCGCTCGCCGTGGTCGCCGACCGGGACGGACCCCGGTCGACGCAGGGAGGCGACTGGCCGGCCCCCATCGGCATCACCCTGGTCGTCGATCGCCTCGCCGCCATCATGTTGGTCCTCGGAGCGTTGATGCTGCTGGCCGTGCTGGTGTACGCCATCGGCCAGGGCGGGGCCGAGCGCGACCACGTGGGCTTCCACCCCATCTACCTCACGCTCTCGGCCGGCGTGTCGGCCGCGTTCCTGACCGGTGACCTGTTCAACCTCTTCGTGGCCTTCGAGATCATGCTGACGTCGAGCTACGTGCTGCTGACCCTCGGGGGACGGCGCGACCAGGTGCGCTCGGGTATGACCTACATCGTCATCAGCCTGGTGGCCTCGGCCCTGTTCCTCACCGCCATCGGGTTCGTCTACGCCAGCACCGGAACGGTCAACATGGCTCAGCTGGCCGAGGAGCTCACCCGGCTCCCGGTCGGGCTGCGGCAGGCGCTCGTGCTGTTCCTGCTCGGCGTGTTCGGGATCAAGGCCGCCATCTTCCCGCTGTTCTTCTGGCTGCCCGACAGCTACCCCACCGCGCCCACGGCGGTCACGGCGGTGTTCGCCGGCATCCTCACCAAGGTGGGTGTGTACGCCATCATCCGGACCCAGACCCTGCTCCTCGAGCCCGACGACCGGCCCGGCGCCCTTCTGCTCGGCATCGCGGCCGTCACCATGATCGTGGGCGTCCTCGGCGCCATCGCCCAGAACGACATCAAGCGGATCCTGTCGTTCCACATCGTGAGCCAGATCGGCTACATGATCATGGGTCTGGGCCTGTTCACCGTCGCCGGTCTGGCCGGTGCGATCTTCTACATCGTCCACCACATCGTCGTGAAGACCACGCTGTTCCTCGTCGGCGGGCTGGTGGAGCACAAGACCGGCACCGGGCACCTCGACCGGGTCGGCGGCCTCCAGCGGACCGCACCCCTGCTCGCCCTCGTGTTCCTCGCCACCGCCCTCTCGCTGGCCGGGCTGCCGCCCCTGTCGGGCTTCGTGGCCAAGTTCGCCCTCGTGGGGGCGGGGCTCGAGTCCGAGGCCTGGGTCGTGGTCGGGGTGAGTCTGCTCGTGAGCGTGCTCACCCTGTTCTCCATGACCAAGATCTGGGCCGGCGTGTTCGGCGGCGAGGTCCAGCCGCCCGTCGAGTCGCAGCGGAAGATGCCGGCACTCATGCTGGCGCCCACCATCGGGCTGACCATCGTGAGCCTCGCCATCGCGCTCCTCGCCGGTCCGATGTACGGCCTCGCCGACCGGGCCGCCACCGAGTTGCTCGACCCGCAGGTCTACCGGTCGGAGGTGCTGGGGTCGTGAGACGGATCCTCGTCATCGCCTGGCTCACCGGCCTCTGGATCGTGCTGTGGCGCGACCTCTCGGCGGCCAACCTGCTCAGCGGACTGCTGATCGGCACCCTCGCCGAGGTGGCCCGACCGTGGCGCGCCCTCGGCCCGGCCCAGCACCAAGTGCGCCCCGTCGCCCTCGCCGGCTTCGCCGTCTACTTCCTGTGGAAGCTCGTGGAGTCGAACATCGTGCTCGCCCGCGAGGTCCTCACCCCCCGCAACAGCATCGAGACCGGCGTGATCGAGGTGAGTTTGGGCTCCTGCTCCGACCTCATCGCCACCATCGTCGCCAACGCCATCAGCCTCACGCCGGGGACGCTCACCCTCGAGGTCCGCTCGGACGGGAGCACCAAGCTCTACGTGCACGTGCTGCATCTCCACGATGTCGAGGCAGCCCGGCGCGACGTGGCCACGCTGACCCGCCTCGTCAGTGCGGCGTTCCCGGTGGTGGCCGGCGCTGAGATCCCGCCGGCCGGCCGTACCGATCAGGCAGGGACGGTCTGATGCTGCTCACCGTCGCCTTCGTGCTCCTCGGCCTGGCCGCCGTCGGGTTCTTCTACCGCCTGCTGATGGGCCCGTCCGTGGGCGACCGGGTCATCGCCCTCGACGGGCTCGTGCTCATCGCCATGAGCGGCCTCGCCGTGGACGCCGCGCTGACCGAGCGCGCCATCCTCGTCGACGTCATGGTCGTGGTCGGGCTGCTCGGCTTCGTGGGCACGTCCGTCGCCGCCCGCTACATCGAGGGGAGTGAGGACTGACGTGCGCCTCCTGAGCGAGCTCCTCATCGTGACCGGTGCGGCGTGGTCCCTCATCGCCGCCATCGGCATCTGGCGCTTCGACGACATCTACGCCCGTATGCACGCCGCCACCAAGACCACGACCCTCGGTGTGCTGCTCATCGTGACGGGAACGGCCATCGACCTCGGCGGCCTCGACGGCGCCAAGATCTTCCTGGCCGGGCTGCTCCTGTTCCCCACAGCGCCGATCGGCGCCCACCTCGTCGGCCGCGCCGTCCACCGCACCGGCGACGCCGAGGTCCGCATCGACACCGTCGACGAGCTCCGCACCGCCCTCGACCGGGAAGCCGACGGGTCCGACGGCGACGCCCCCGAGGACGACC
>JBPPNA010000131.1:0-3300 GCA_051306355.1 Acidimicrobiales bacterium
GATCAGGGGAGGGGTTCGTGGAGCGCGACGGAGTCGGTGACCGAGTTGAGGAAGTCGAGGTCGACGTCGACGCCGACGCCGGGGGCATCGGGGATGCGGATGGTGCCGTCGGCCTCGAGCACGGCCGGGGCGGTGACGACGTCGGTGTGCCAGTAGCGGGCGGCGGCCGAGATGTCGCCAGGCAGCGTGAAGCCGGGCAGCCCGGCCAGGGCGAGGTTGGCGGCCCGTCCGATACCGGTCTCGAGCATGCCGCCGTGCCACACCGGTACGCCGGCGGCCAGGCAGTGGTCGTGGATGGCCTTGCCGGCCAGGTGGCCGCCGACTCGACCGGGCTTGATGTTGACGATCGACGTCGCACCCAGCCGGATGGCGTCGACGGCCACTGCTGCGTTCACGATCGTCTCGTCGAGGCAGACCGGCGTCCGGATGGCGGCCACGAGGTCGACGTTGTCGACCAGGCGCTCCTCCGGGAAGGGCTGTTCGATCAGCAGGAGGTCGAACTCGTCGAGCCGACGCAGGTGCTCGGTGTCTGCCGGCAGGTAGGCGGCGTTGGCATCCACCTGGAGACCGAAGTCGGGCCCGTGGGCGTCTCGCAGGGCGCGCAGGGGCTCGACGTCCCAGCCCGGCTTGATCTTCACCTTGATCCGGGCGTAGCCCTCCTCGAGGTGGCGGCCGGCGGTCTCGACCAGCTCATCGATGGTCGGGAGGATGCCGATGGAGACCCCCACCGGTACGCGGTCGACCGTGGCGCCGAGGTGTTGGGCCATCGAGATGCCGGCGGCCCGCAACTCGGCGTCGAGGACGGCGGCCTCGACCGCGGCCTTTGCCATGCGGTGGCCCTGGATCTCATCGAGTGCCGACGCCACGTCGGCCGCGTGGCGGACGCCGGCCGCGAAGAGGCGAGGCAGGAGGTGGTCGCGGGTCACGTCCTCGCACGCTGCGGTGTACTCGCTGGAGTAGAGGGGAGCTGTGCCGGCGACGCACTCGCCCCAGCCGTCGACCTCGCCGTCGGGTCCGCTGGCCAGGACCCGGACCAGCAGGATGTCGCGGAACGTCCACGTCCCGAAACTGGTCTGGAACGGCGTCACCAGGGGCAGCTCGATACGCCGCAGCTCGACGGCATCGATCGTGATGCCGGCCGATGGAGAGGACGGTGCTGGAGTCATGAGTTGGTCCTTCGGCAGAAGAGGTAGGAGCCGTCGGTGGTCATCGCCGCGGGACGGAGCCCGTCGTCGAAGGCTGCGGTCATGGCGGCGCGGACGGTGATGCGCCACTCGAGGGCGGCGACCGGCATCGTGCGACGGAGGTCGACGATCGATTCCGGGGTGGCGACGAGCCGCAGATGGGCGGAGGTCTCGGAGGCCACCGGCCACCCGTCCTCGGCCTGCACGGCCCGCACCGCTCCCTCCCGCCGCCACGTGGCGTCGTCGGTGACGGGCAACGACGTCTCGAGGGCGAGGACGGCCTCGTCGCTGCACAGGTCCCACCGCACCAGCAACCGGTCCGACGGCTGGCCCCGGTTGATGTCGTCATCCATGGCCCCGTACAGATCCACGAGGTACCGGTCGCCGGCGGCTCCCAGGTGGTGGAGGTTGAACCGGGCGTTCTCCCGCACGAGCGGATCGAACGTCCAGGTCACCACCTCGATCCCGTGATCGAGACACCACGCCCGCTGGTGGCGCTTGAGCGCCCGGCCGATCCCCCGGCCCTGGGCGTGGGGAAGGACAGCGGCGAGGTGCGAGTGGAGATGGAGACCGTCGGGGTGGACGCCGACGAACCCGGCGCACATGCCGACCGGTCCCCCTGCGCCCGCATCGTCGTGGGCCACGGCGATGTACCACCCGGCGAAGTCCATGGCCCGGGCGATGGGATCGGTCATCGGGCGGGCACCCCACACCGCCTCGGCGACGTCGAGGGCGCGGTCGGTCTCCTCCCTCGTGCGGGCCAGTGCGATCTCCACCACCCCGCCAGTGTGTCTCAGGTGGTCTTGGCGATGTACACGCTGCACGGGGCGTGGCGCACCACGTCGACCGCCACCGCGCCCAAGACCCGCGCCACACCGTTGACCCGCTGGTTGCCGATGACGATCAGGTCGGCGTCGACGCGCTCGGCCTCGTCGACGATCGCCTTGGCCGGGTCGCCGTCGAGCACCATGCAGGTGACCTCCGCCGTGGTGGCGAGCGTCCGGGCCAGCTCTCGCAGCATCCCCGATGCCCGATCGACGTCGTTCACCGCCCAGGACTCGCCGCCGCCACCACGCACGACCTTGCGGCCGGAGCCCCCCGAGCCCTTGGTCGCGGTGACCAGGTGCAACGTCGCACCGGTCGCCTCGGCCAGCGCGGCCGCTTCCCGCGCCGCGAGTTCGGAGGTCTCGCCCCCGTCGACCCCGACCATGATCCGCTCCATCGGTCACCCTCCCTCGCCCGTGGAATGCGCGAACGCTACTCCGATCGGGCAGAGGCCGCAGTGGGCATGGCGGCTTCGAGCGCGGCCAGGGCGGGCTCGACCCGATCGGCGATCAGGAACGGGTCGGGCACGGCGGTGGGGCAGACCATGAATCCGAAGTCGACGTGGCCCCGGTAGGAGAAGACGGTGATGTTGAGGCTCATCCCCATGAGCAGCGGCCCCATCGGATAGATGGCCTCGACCAAGCCGCCCGCGATGTAGAGCGGGAAGTCGGGACCGGGCACGTTGGAGATCACCACGTTGCTGGCCGGAGGTGCGAACCGGGCCAGGTTGTTGCGCGTGTACATACGGGCGGCGAGGGCGATGAGGCCGGGAGGGGTGGTCTCGGTGACGCCCATGATCTGGTGCACGGCCATGGCCTCGCGCATCTCCTTGGCCGCCGACGTGGAGCTGTGGATGGTCATGAGGCGACAGACCGGGTCCTCGATGTCGGTGGCCAGCGTCGTGGTCATCGAGCCGACCTTGTTCCCGACGGTGTCGTCGCCGGCGACGCGCAGCGACACCGGCACCTGTGCCGTCAGGGCGTCGACGGGAAGGTCGCCGGTCTCGAGCAGGTAGTCGCGCATGGCGGCCGAGCAGAGGGCGAGGACGACGTCGTTCATCTTCACCCGGTACGCGTCCTTGACCGCCTTCATGCGCTCGAGGTCGACGGATGCGCTGGCGAAGGAGCGCTGGGGGGTGGGGTCGGCGTTCAGTGTGGTGCGGGGCGCCTGCATGGGCAGGGTGACGAGGTTGCCCGTGGCCATCGGCGCGGCAGCGGCCACCTGCTGCACCGTCTGGCGAGCGAAACGGGCCAGGCGGAACGGCGTCCGGATGGCAGTGTTGACGATGCCC
>JBPPNA010000226.1:0-10644 GCA_051306355.1 Acidimicrobiales bacterium
GGTCGCGCCGCGGGCAGGTGTTCCACCAGCTCCGTGACGACCCAACGGAAGCCGTGTCGCTCGACGGCCAGCACCACGATGTCGTCGGAACGCACCCGATCGGGAGCGGCCTCGAGGTCGCCGGCCACGTCGGGATCGTCGGTCGAGACCCACACCGCCAACCCGGGAATCGGCACGCCCACGATCCGGGCGGTGACCACGGCGCGCTCCATCCGGTCGATCCTGCCAGCTGCGGCGATGATTCCTGGGGCGCCGGAGCGATGTGACCGCCCCGCCCGATCTGTGGGGCGTAGCGTCGGGGCGATGGACTTCGAGGTACGACGGGACGAGCTCCACCAGACCCGGGTGGTGGAGGCCCCGCCGGGCGGATCGCCGGAGTTGTCGGACGGGCAGGCCCGGTTGGCGGTGCGACGCTTCGGGTTCAGCGCCAACAACATCACCTACGCCGTGTTCGGCGACATGATGGGCTACTGGACGTTCTTCCCCGGCGAGGACGGCTGGGGACGCATTCCGGTGTGGGGCTTCGCCGAGGTGGTCGACGCCAACGGCACCGGGCTCGACGAGGGCGAGCTGATCTTCGGTTACCTGCCGATGGGGTCGGAGCTGGTCGTGTCCCCCACGCGGGTGAACGACCGCGGCTTCACCGACGCCACCGCCCACCGGGCCGAGCTCCCGTCGGCCTACAACGGCTACACGCGGTGCGCCGCCGACCCGGTGTACGACCCGAGCACGGAGGCGGTGCAGATGCTGTTCCGGCCGCTGTTCATGACCGACTTCGTCCTCGACGACTGGCTGGCCGACCACGACTTCCACGGTGCCGACGTGGCCGTGCTGTCGAGCGCCTCGTCCAAGACCGCGTTCGGGCTCGCCCACCTGCTGGCCCGGCGCGAGGACGGCCCCGAGATCGTCGGGCTCACGTCGGACCGCAACGTCGACTTCGTCCTCGAGCTCGACGTGTACGACCGGGTGCTCACCTACGACGACGTCGACTTCCTCGATGCCGACGTCCCATCGGTGTACATCGACATGGCCGGGGACGCCGGCGTGCGCCAGGACGTGCACGAGCGGATCGGCGCCCTCACGGCCAGCGTCACGGTGGGCGGGACGCACTGGGAGAACGTCGGCGGCGGGGGCGCGCTGCCTGGTCCGCAACCGGCGCTGTTCTTCGCCCCGGACCAGATCGTGAAGCGTCGCGAGGATTGGGGACCGGGCGGGGTGGACGATCGCTTCGCGGTGGCGTGGAACGAGTTCCTCCCGGTGGTGCAGGACTGGATCACCGTGGTCGAGCGCGAGGGCGCCGACGGGATCGAGCGCACCTACCGGGAGGTCCTCGACGGCGAGGCCGATCCGAGCGACGCCTTCGTTCTCCGTCCGGAGTGAACCGACGATCTCCTTGGTTGCTCGCCATCGCACTGGTCGCCGCGGGCTGTTCCTCCTCCGGCCAGTCGGTGCGCGACGGGACGGTCGTCTCGGTGGTGGACGGCGACACGATCGAGGTGCGGGTCGCCGGCGTGACCGAGTCGGTCCGCATCATCGGGATCAACTCGCCGGAGCGAGGTGAGTGTCTGGCCGATGGCGCCACCCAGTGGATGCGGGACCGGGTCGAAGGGCGCTCGGTGATGCTCGTGCAGGATCGCAGCGACCGGGACCAATACGGGCGGCTGCTCCGGTACGTCGAGGTGGGCGGCGCCGACGCCGGTGCGGAGCTGGTGCGGGCCGGGCTGGCCATCGCCCGGCACTACCCGCCGGACACCGCTCGCGCCGCCGAGCTCGATCTCGTGCAGCAGGCCGCCGAGGACGACGACGTCGGCATGTGGGCACCGGACGCATGTGGTGCCGGGGCGACGGGTGCGGAGGTGTCCATCGGTGCGATCCGCTTCGATGCCGACGGCGACGACAACGCAAACCTGAACGACGAGTGGGTGCAGATCACCAACGGTGGCGGCGTCCGTGTCGACCTGACCGGGTGGGTGCTGAAGGACGAATCCGCCAGCCACCGCTACGGGTTCCCCAGAGGGTTCGGCATCGTCCCCGGCTCGTCCGTCACCGTGCGGACCGGGTGCGGCTCCGACTCGGCGTCCGACCTGCACTGGTGCATCTCGGGATCGGCGGTGTGGAACAACTCGGGCGACACCGCCTTCCTGCTCGACCCTGCCGGCAACATCGTCGACTCCCGCTCCGGCTGAGCGTCGGTCACCGGGAGTTGGCGCCCATGCCGGGTTGCAGGCCGTCGACGGCCAGCGCGGCGTTGGCGTAGCGGGGGTCGTCGGTGACCTCGGGACCGAACCAAGCCGGCGGTTCGAACGCGTCCATCGCCTCGTCGGATTCGAACTCCACCTCGACCACCACGAGACCGGCGCACGCCCCCACGAACACGTCCAGCTCGGCGACGAGATCGGTGTCCGGGAGCGGCACCCGGTACCGGGTCTTTTCGACCCGGCGGCCCTCGGTGAGGGGCCAGGCGGCATCGAAGCGGTCTCGGCCGATCTGCCACTCGAGCTCGGTGCGAACTGATCCCTCGCCACCCTTGACGGTGAGGGTGCGGCCCTTGTCGCCGGCGTCGCGGACCCGCACGGCGACGGAGCGATCGAGCGCCAGGTAGCCCTGCGCGATCCGGGTGCCCTCGTCGGGGAGCTCGGGTATGTCGGCCACGAGGAAGGTGCGCTCGCGCTCGACAGTGGCGTGCTCGTCGTCTCGCCGGCGGGCGTCGATCGCCGCCGCCCACGGAGACATGAGCCGGCGGACGAACTCCTTGGGCTTGTCGGCGTACACGCGGCGACCGAGGTCGAAGGCGTCGCTGCGGAGGTCGGCCTGGCGACGGCGGGCGAGGGCGATGGCGGGCTCGATGTCGACGCCTTCGAGCGCGTCGGCGTGGGCATCGCGCTCGAGGTGTTCGACGAGGACGGCGAGGTCGTGGTCCTCGCCGAGCAGGTCGGAGAGGTCGTCGAGCTCGTCGAGCTCGTCGACCAGCGGTGCCAGCGCGTCGGCATCGGCGGGCGCGAGCAGGCGGGCCTGGTACCAGAGGTACTTCACGAGCTTCCGCCACTCGTGCACCGGTTCGTCGTGCGGATGCTTCCTCGCCGAGCGCAGCGCCTTGCGGCCGCGCCGGTACGAGCGCCCGAGTCCGGCGGTGAGAGCGTCGACGTCGTCGGGCAGGTCCCAGACCTCGACCAAGATACGGGCGGCGGTCAGCCGAGCCGTGGCGCGGGTGATCCGTGGATCCTCGGTGTCCATGGCGTGGGTGGCGGCTTCGGCGAGCACGGCGCGGTGGCCACGGACGGCGTCGAGGTGTCGGGCCTCTGCGTCGTCGACGGCTCCCTGGAGGCCCTCGACGGTGTCGAGCAGCGTCTGGGCGTCGCGGAGCGTCGACAGCTCCTTGGCTGCGTCCCGGGCGTGGGCGTTCAGCCGTCCGTGCTGCGAACCGAGCGCCGGCCGCACGAGGCGGAGCAGTCCACGGAGCTCCTTGCACCGCTTGCGCGTCTCGTGGACGGCGGTCTCCGCGGCGTTGCCGTCCATCCCCGGGGTGCCGAGTCGGTCGAGGTGGGTGAGCGCGTCGTCGATGCACGCGAGGGCCACCCGGCGCACTTCCTCACCGACGGGACGATCGGGCTCGAGTCGATACGGCATGAGCCGGGTACTCCTCCCGAGATCGGGGTAGGGGATTCTGCGTCTGGGTTGCGGCGCCGATCATCATGGTCGTCGTTACCCTTGAACGCACGCACCACGAACAGGGGAACCCCATGGCCGAGAACCGCAAGCCGACGACCACCGACGCCGGGATCCCGGTCCCGAGCGACGAGCACTCGCTGACAGTCGGGCCCGACGGCCCGATCCTGCTCCAGGACCACTACCTCATCGAGCAGATGGCCAACTTCAATCGCGAGCGCGTCCCCGAGCGCCAGCCCCACGCCAAGGGCGCCGGCGCCTTCGGCCACTTCGAGGTCACCCACGACGTGAGCCACTGGACCAAGGCGGCCGTGTTCCAGCCGAAGACGAACACCGACACCCTGATCCGGTTCTCCACCGTGGCCGGCGAGCGGGGCAGCCCCGACACCTGGCGCGATCCCCGCGGCTTCGCGCTCAAGTTCTACACATCCGACGGCAACTACGACATGGTGGGCAACAACACCCCCGTGTTCTTCCTCCGTGACCCGATGAAGTTCCAGCACTTCATCCGGTCCCAGAAGCGCCGGCAGGACTCGGGGCTACGCGACCACGACATGCAGTGGGACTTCTGGACGCTGTCGCCCGAGTCGGCCCACCAGGTCGCCTGGTTGATGGGCGATCGAGGCGTCCCCAAGACGTGGCGCCACATGAACGGCTACTCCAGCCACACCTACCTGTGGGTCAACGCCGGCGGTGAGCGGTTCTGGGTCAAGTACCACTTCAAGACCGACCAGGGCATCGACTTCCTCACCCAGGACGAGGCCGACCAGATGGCCGGCGAGGACGCCGACTACCACCGCCGCGACCTCCACACGGCCATCAAGGACGGCGACCATCCGAGCTGGACGCTCAAGGTGCAGGTCATGCCGTTCGAGGACGCCAAGACCTACCGATACAACCCGTTCGACCTCACCAAGGTGTGGCCTCACGGCGACTACCCGCTCCACGAGGTCGGCCGACTCACCCTCGACCGCAACCCCGTCGACTTCCACTCCCAGATCGAGCAGGCCGCTTTCCAGCCCAACAACCTCGTGGCCGGCATCGGGGTGAGCCCGGACAAGATGCTGCTGGCCCGGGTGTTCAGCTACGCCGACGCCCATCGGCACCGGATCGGGGTCAACTACCAACAACTGCCGGTCAACAAGCCCCAGTGCCCCGTCCACAGCTACTCGAAGGACGGGGCGATGCGCTACGACTTCGCCACCGACCCGGTGTACGCCCCGAACTCCTACGGCGGACCGGCGGCCGACCCCGAGCGCTACCCGTACGTCGAGAAGTGGGACGCCGACGGCGAGTTCGTCCACGCCGCCTACACCCCACGCCAGGACGACGACGACTGGACCCAACCCGGCACGCTGGTGCGCGAGGTCATGGACGACGCCCAGCGAGACCGGCTGGTGGCCAACGTGGTCGGGCACCTCTCCGACGGCGTGTCCCGGATGGTGCTGGAGCGGGCCTTCGAGTACTGGCGCAACATCGACAAGGCGACCGGCGACCGCATCGCCGGCGCCTTCTGACCAGCAGGCGGATCAGCCGGCCTGGGCGAACTGGTCGGCGAGACGGTCGAGCTCGATCACCGTCGACGGATCCGGTGGGTCGGGCGGCGTGGATGCCGCCGGCGCCCACGTGACCTCGCCGGCCAGGCGTCCGCCGATGATGGTCTGGTCCCAGGACGCCGTGCCCTCGCGCTGATCGCCGCTGAAGACGGCCGGCGCGCCGTCGGGGGCATCGGGTCCGACGAGGCCGATCCATGGGGAGAGGAGGTCGTCGAGATCGACGTCCCCCGTCGACGCCGACGCCGCCGCCCGGGGTGCCTGGATGCCATCACCGGCCGCCAGCATCGCGAGCAGCATCCGGAGGGCCTCGTCGTAGCGCTCGCGCAGCACGTGGCGGGAGATGTCGGCGACGAACATCGCCTCGCCGGTCACGTGGACCCATTCGGCGCCGTCCATGGCCGGGGCCGCTTCGCTGCGCAGCCAGGGGCTGCGGTACCAGCGATCGGTGCCGGCGACGAGCACCTCGGTGGCGCCGTCGACGTCGATGTCCTCGAGCGGGGCACCTCGTTCGGTGAGACCGTTGACCGAGGCGCCGGCCGTCGTGGCCTGGAGGTTCGGCTCGTTGCCCGTCGGCTCGACCTGCATGCGGTAGGTGGCGTGATCGTCGGTGATGCCGCCGTCGACGGTGAGCACGTAGCCCGACCCGTCGATCTCCATGGTGGTGACCCACGTGAAGGACGTGCCGTCCTGGTCGTCCTTGTCGTCCTTGTCGTCCTGGTCGTCCTGGTCGTCGACCGACGTGATGCTCGACGTGGTGCTCGACGCGGTATCCGCGTCACCGGTCGTCTCGTCGTCCCCGCCGCTGTCGTCGTCGCTGCAGCCGAGGGTGGCGGCGGACAGCGCCAGCGCAGCCACGAGCAGGACGGACGAGCGACGGCGCATCGCACACACGGTGCCACTTCCACGTTCGGCCGGCAGAGCGGACAGCCGGTTGTGGCGGGGCCGGCGGTACCCTGCCCCGAGACGAGAGGACGTGCCATGAGTGCGAAGAACAAGCGGCAGGGCTCCGGTCGGGCCACCCCCAAGGGCACCAAGAACCCGGTCAAGGCGTCCAAGGCCCGCAAGTCGGAGCTGCCCATCCCCGAGGTGGCGCCCAAGTCCGAGCTGCGGGGCAAGGTCGCCAAGCAGACGCAACGGATCGCCCGCCCCATCTCCCACAACCGCGGGAACCGCTGATCAGCTGACGCCGAGACGCTCGGCCGCTTCACCCTTCAGTCGCTTGTAGTCGACCTTGCCGTTGGGGGCGCGACCGATGCCGTCGACCACGACGACCGACTTCGGCGCCTTGTAGGCCGCCAACCGGTTCTTCACGTGGGCGATGAGCTCGGCTTCGTCGATCGTCTGGCCGGGCTTGGCCTCGACCACAGCGGTGACGGCCTCGCCGAAGCGCTCGTCGGGAATCCCCACGGCCACGGCGTCGGCCACGGAGGCGTGGGTCTTGAGCGCCTCCTCGACCTCCTCGGGGAAGACCTTCTCGCCACCGGTGTTGATGCACACCGACCCTCGGCCGAGAAGGGTGATCCTGCCGTCGGCGTCGACGGTGGCGAAGTCACCGGGGCACGAGTAGCGCGTGCCCTCGATCTCGAGGAACGTGCTGGCCGTCTTCACCGGGTCCTTGAAGTAGCCGAGGGGCTGGCGGCCACCGACGGCGAGCCGGCCGATCTCGTCGGACCCGGGCTCGATCGGGCGGTTCTGCTCGTCGATCACGATGGTGTCGGGGCTGAGCTCGAACTTGGCCGTCTCGGCCGCCTGGCCGGCGCCGGAGATCGACTGGCCCATGCCGAGCGCCTCGGATGACGAGAAGGCATCCATCAACAGCATGCCCGGGTGGTGCTCGAGCAGGCGTTGCTTGGACTCCTGGCTCCACATCACGCCCGACGACACGATGGCCAGCAGGCTGGAGAGGTCCCACTTCCCCTCGTCGGCGTCGAGGACCCCCAGGATGGGCTTGGCGAACGCATCGCCGACGATGGCGGTCATGTTCACGCCCTCGCGCTCGATGGCGTCGAGGAACTGGGCCGGGGCGAAGGTCCGGTCGGTGAGGGTCACGACCGAGCCGCCGGCGGCCAGGGTGGACAGGCAGGGGAAGTTGCCGGTGCCGTGCATCTGGGGGCAGGCGGGCAGGAACTTCGGCCCGGCCTCGGTGTAGGTGCCCCGCAGGTCGTCGATCCCACCGTCGTCGGGAAACTCCTTGCCGAGGCTGGCGCCGAGCTTCACCACGAGGTCGTCCTGGCGCCACATCACGCCCTTGGGCATCCCGGTGGTGCCGCCGGTGTAGAGCATGTCGAGGTCGTCGCCGGCACGCCCCCACGACGGCGACACGCGCTCGGCGCCGCTGGTGGCCGCGTCGTCGTACGGGGTGGCCCAGTCGGGGCACGGGCCGGAGTGGTCGTCGACCCAGAACCACGCCCGCACCTTCGGGAGCTTCGCCCGGATGGTCTCGATCGTGGGGGCGAACGTCCCGTGGAAGACCACGGCCCCGGCGTCGGCGTTGTCCCACAGGTAGAGGAGCTCGTCCTCCGTGTAGCGGTAGTTGGTGTTGACGGGGACGAAGGCGCCCTTGAAGGCGGCGAACATCGACTCGAGGTACTCGGGCGCGTTGTACAGGTACTGGGCCACGGCCTGCTGGCGCTCGAGACCGGCGTCGAGCAGGTGTTGGGCGATGCCGTCGGCCCTCCGGTCGACCTCCGCCCAGGTGCGGCGCTCATCGCCGTGGACGAGGCAGTCGGCGTCGGGGAGCTCGTCGGCGACGACCTCCCAGATGTCGGCGAAGTTCCAGTCACCCATGCCCAGTCACCCTTCGTCCCAAGTTCCCCATCGAGCGCTGATCAGAACCGTCGCTCGGCCGACGCCTGGTACTCGGCGGAGGTGGCCAGCGCCCTTGCCAGGGCCACGTCGCTTCCCGTCCGGGACAGGACGCCGGCCCAGTGGTCCCGACCAGCGCCATCGGCGGGACGGCCCAGCAGGTCGCGGTAGAGGTCATCGACCCGCATCCGGCGCGATTCGAGCGAGCCGTGCAGCGACACACTGACGGTGTGGCGTCCCCGAGCAGCGGCGACCGCTGTCCAGTGCGATCGGCCGGTGGCGTCGGCGTCACGACCGATCAGGTCGCGGTAGAGGTCCTCGACCCATGGACCCAGATCGGCGCCCTGCGCGGTGAAGTGCTCGTCGGAGGCGTAGAGCGCTGCGACCATCTCGGCCGGAGTCGACACGCCGTCGAGGATCCGGGTCACCCATGCGCGACGACCTCGGGCGTCTGGTTCACGGTCGAGCGCACCGCGGTAGGCATCGTCGACGAGCGCGCCGACCCATTCGGCCGACTGCGCCAGGGTGCGCACGAAGGCGTCACGTTCGCCCGCCGACGCGACCCGGGCCGACCAGTGGTCGAGCTCGGAGGCCGTGGGCGTTCGACCGAGGAAGTCCTCGTAGCCGGCGCGGACGAAGGTCGACGGCTCCACGAGTGTCCGGGCCAGGCCTGTCGGCGCAGGGGTGGTCCCGGCATGCACGAACCGTTGGGTGACGTAGGTCCGGCCGCCACCCGTCGCGACGCCGACACCGATATGGGTGCAATCGCACAGCAGGTTCGAGCGGTGGCCGGCGGAGCCCTCGAGGGCCGACTGGGCGGCGAGGGCATCGCCCGCGCCGCCCACGTTCTCGGCACAGGCGGTGTAGCCGGGGAACCGGTCACAGGATCGGGTGAACCCGGCGTCATGGGCGAGCCCGCTCCCGGTCATGTGACCCGACCACGCCCGGGCATCGGCCGACATGGGGGCGTCGACGGCCACGGGGGGCCTGCCATGCTCGGCCCGAAAAGCGTTGACCCGCTCGGCGACCTGGCGCTCGGGGGAGGACAGCTCGGCCGAGGCCGGCGCGGCCAGCGCCGTCGAGGCGATGACGAGCACGAGCACCATCAAGAAACGTGGATGACGGATATGTGACGGAACGGGCACGTACTCTCTCCTGGAAATGGGCTGTAGCCAATCGAACGGCAATCGAAACGTAACACTCCGACGCACCAGACGAATGCATCGGGTCGGACTGACCGGCCACCCGTCGGGGTAGGGCGGCGGGCATGGCCGAACCCACGGATCCCGAAGAACAGCCCGACCCCGAGCAACCAGATGACGAGGAGCCAGATGACGAGGAGCCAGATGACGACGAGTCCCTGATCGACGAGATGCGGGGCTCCGGGGTGGGCCTCGAGGATCCGAACATCGTCAGCGACGTCGACACGTCTGCGGTCGATGCCCACGTCCGGGAGGACGAGCCGCCGCAGGTGTAACGCTGGGGGATCACCGCCGAATCACCACATACCGGCAGGAACCAGAGGCCCGGAGCGGAATCCTCGGAGAAATGGGGTGATCGACCTTCATGACGGGGCCACGCGGGCCGAAGAGAAGGGGATGACTGGGGCGCACACGGGACAGGCCACGCCCACCTCGACGGCGGCACGACCGGCGCGCCTCTTCCTCCTCGCCGGCGGCATCGCCTGGGTACTGAGTCTCCTGCTCACCGAGCCGTACAAGGGGTGGGTGTTCGTCGGCTTCGTCTGCGCCGCCGCCGTGGCCGGCGTCGTGGCCGTCGGGCGCGACCCCAACTGGAGCAACCCGGCCTGGTTCCTGACCGCCGGCGCCTTCCTGCTCATCCCTGCCTATGTGGTGTGGTACCCGGCCACGCTGCACTGGGACTACGAACTGGGCTCCCCCGCCATCACTGACGCCCTGTTCATCTCCGGGTACGTGTGCTTCCTCGTCGCTCTCGTCCGACGCATCGGGCGTCGCGACACGATGGAGCGTCGCGTCGACGTCCTCGACACGCTCATCATCGGCGTCGGGCTCGGCGTCCTGGTGTGGGTGCTGTTCATCTCGCCCTACCTGTACGACGACTCGTTGAGTTGGCTGGCCCGACTCGTGGCCGTGTCGTACCCGGTCCTCAACCTGCTGCTCCTCGGGGCGGTGATCCGCATGCAGGTCCAGGGCGGCATCGCCACCACGGGCGACCGACTGCTCACCGGCTGGATCGTCGTCCAGTTGATCGCCGACCTCGTCTATGCCGTGACCACGCTCCGCGGTGCGTTCACCGTGTTCGATCCCTTCGTCGACCTGTACCCGGTCTCGTTCGTGCTGCTGGGGGCCGCCCTCCTGCACCCCACCACCGCCGAGCCGCCACCGCCCGTGCTCACCGGGCGCTCGATCACCGGCGTCCTCCGCTTCGTCCTGGTCGTGCCGGCGGCCCTGATCCCGCCGGTGGTGATCGCCATCCTCGGCATCCGCGCCGGCGACCGCCAGATCCCGATGGTGGCGCTGCTCTCCGCCATCCTCTTCGGGCTCGTGCTCTCCCGCGTCTGGATGCTGGTGGTCGACATCGAGGAACATCGCCGCATCCGCCGACAGCTCACCCAGTCGGTGGAGATGGAACGGCG
>JBPPNA010000239.1:0-29363 GCA_051306355.1 Acidimicrobiales bacterium
TGGACCGTACGGTCTTCTACCCGACAGGTGGGGGTCAGCCCCACGACACCGGGACGCTCGACGGCGCGCCGGTGAGCGAGGTTCGCAAGGAGGGCGACGTCGTGTGGCACACCCTGACCGGCGACGGTCCACTGCCCGCCGTGGGCACGCAGGTGCGCGGCGAGCTCGACTGGGACCGTCGCCACCAACTGATGCGGACCCACACCGCCCTCCATGTCCTCTGCGGGGTCATCTGGAACGAGTGGGGCACCGCAGTGACCGGTGGGAACATGGAACCGCTCTCGGCCCGCATGGACTTCGAGTTCGACCCCTTGCCGGAGGGCTTCGGCACCACCGTCGAGGCGCTGGTGAACGCCGAGCTCGACGCGGATCGTCCCATCGAGGTGTCTTTCCTCGATCGGTCGGTTGCCGTCACCGACGAGGACCTCATCCGCACCAAGGTCAACATGATCCCCGAGTCGGTCACCGAGATCCGGGTGGTCGACATCGTCGGTCTCGACAAGCAGGCCGACGGCGGTACCCACGTGGCGTCGACGTCGGAGGTCGGTCGGATCCGGGTCGTCAAGACCGAGTCCAAGGGCAAGGGCAACAAGCGCATCCGCATCGAGGTCCTCGATGGGTGATCTCGCCGTCCTGCGTGACCGCCTCCGCGGTCTCGACCGGGTCGCCGTCGCCTTCTCCGGTGGCGCCGACTCCGCCTTCCTCGCCTGGGTGGCTCACGACACGCTCGGCCCCGATCGGGCGTCGGCCGTGACCGCGGTCTCGCCGTCGCTGGCCGGACTGGAGTTGGACGACTGCCGCGCGCTGGCCGGCGAGTGGGGGCTCACCTGGCACCAGGTCGCCACCGACGAGATGGACAATGCCGCCTACCGACGCAACGACACCGATCGTTGCTTCTGGTGCAAGGACGCGCTGATGGACGCCGTCGAACCCATCGTGCGCACGACGTCGGCAACACTCGCTCCCACCACCGTCGTACTCGGGGTGAACCTCGACGATCTCGCCGACCACCGGCCTGGTCAGGAAGCGGCCGCCGCACGCGGCGCGAAGTTCCCGCTGGTCGACGCCGGCTTCACCAAGGACGACGTGCGAGCCACGTCGAAGGCGCTGGGCCTACGGACCTGGGACAAGCCAGCGGCGCCGTGCCTTGCGTCCCGGCTCCCGTACGGGATCCCGGTGACGCTCGGACGCCTCCGCTCTGTGGAGGAGGCCGAGGCGGCCGTGCGCGGGCTGGGGTTCGGCGAGCTGCGGGTACGTCACCACGGCGAGCTGGCCCGGGTCGAGGTCCCGATCGAGCGGTTCGAGGATGTGCTCCACCAGCGAGAAGCGATCATCGAAGCCGTTCGTCGGGCCGGGTACCGCTGGGTCTCGCTCGACCTGGCCGGCCTGCGGTCGGGGAACCTGAACCCGGCCTGATTGCTACCTTTCCCCGGCCGGCAGATGTCCGGCACCAGGGGGAACGAGCCGTGGCCGACATCACGAAGAAGTTCGCAAATGCCAAGGGCGCCGATGTGGCGGTCGTCGACGAGTTCGGCACCACCACATGGGCGCAGCTGGACGATTCGGCCAACCGGCTGGTCCACGCCATCCGCAGCGCAGCGATCGGCGCCGGGGACACGGTCGCCATCCTGTGCGGCAACCGCGTGGAGAACTTCGAGCTCCAGGTCGCCGGCGGTCACATGGGGCTGTTCATGGTGCCGGTCAACTGGCATTGGACGGGGGAGGAGCTGGCCTACGTCCTCGAGGACTCCGGCTCGAAGGCCCTCTTCGTCGACTCCCGCTACCTCGACGTGGCCGTCGATGCCGTCGATCGCATCCCCGACCGGTTGGCGCTGCAGGTCGTCATCGGCGGCATCGCCCCCGACGACTTCGCCTCCTACGACGAGCTCCTCTCCTCGGCCCCGCCCGGCGAACCCGAGGATCAGACGCTCGGCGGGCCGATGTTCTACACGTCGGGAACCACCGGCTTCCCGAAGGGGGTCCGGACCTCCACCATCCAGCCGGGGATGCCGGCGAACCTGATGGAGCTGGTCGCCGCCGGGCTGCTGTCCTCTCTCCGCATGCCCGAGGGCGGCACGACGCTGCTGTGCGGCCCGCTCTATCACTCGGCCCAGTGGGCGTGGTCGTTGCTGCCGCTCCTCGGTGGGAGCCGGTGCGTGATGCAGCACCAGTTCGATCCCGCTGAGGTCCTCGACCTCATCGACGACCACGACGTGACCAACGTCCACCTCGTGCCCACCCAGTTCATCCGATTGCTGAAGCTGCACGACGCCGTGAAGCGGGAGTTCGACGGGTCGTCACTGGCGTGCGTCTGGCACGGTGCGGCGCCCTGCTCCCCGCAGGTGAAGCGCGACATGATCGGGTGGTTCGGGCCGCGGATCTGGGAGTACTACGGGGGCACCGAAGGTGGGATCATCAGCGTCATCTCTTCCGAGGAATGGCTCGAGCGCCCGGGCAGCGTGGGCAAGGTCCTGCCCACCTACGAGGTGAAGATCCTCGACGAGGCGGGCGACGAGCAGCCGGTGGCAGAGTCGGGCCAGATCTGGTTCAAGAACCTGATGGGCACCGACTTCGAGTACCACAACGCCCCGGAGAAGACGGCGAGCGCGCATCGTGCCGGTGGGTTCGGGACCCTGGGCGACATCGGCTACGTGGACGACGCCGGCTACCTGTTCCTCTCCGATCGCAAGATCGACATGGTCATCAGCGGCGGGGTCAACATCTATCCGGCCGAGATCGAGGGCGTCCTCGTCACCCACCCCGCCGTCCGGGACGCGGCCGTGTTCGGCATCCCGCACGACGAGATGGGTGAAGAGGTCAAGGCGGCCGTCGAACTCACTGCTGACGCCACACCGTCCGAAGAACTGGAGCGAGACATCATCCGGCACGTGCGGGAGCACCTCGCCGGCTACAAGGCGCCCAGGTCCGTGGACTTCGAGGACGCCCTGCCCCGCCACCCCACCGGCAAGCTCTACAAACGCCTCCTGCGCGACCGCTACTGGGAGGGCACCGGTCGCTCGATGTAGGCCGCCGTCAGCGCAGCGTCATGTCGCCGGCGGTCCACAAGGGGAACGCCAGGTGCTTCACGCCGAGGTGGTCCACGATGCGGTCGTCGGCGACGAAGGACGTGAAGCACTCCCTGGCGGTGGGTTCGCCGACCATGTAGACGAAGTCGGCCCAGGGGACCAGGACCGGCCCCTCGTCGACGTCGCCGTCCCGGACGACGGCTTCGATCTCGAGTGTCGGCCGCATCGGGTTGGACGGATCGAGGCACACCGTGTGGTACGCGATCCCCTCGAAGACGGACATGGCCCGGATCCTCATCGCCCCGTGCCGGCGACGAGGAGGTCGGTCCGGACGTCGTCGGGCGGCCGCGGGTGGTCCCACACCGATTCCTGTCCCGGGCCCGGTTCGACTCGCTGGGGTCGCATGTCAGAAGCTTGGCGGTGATGCCGCCCGATGCCAACCCCGACCGCGCCGCCGACGAGGACCGGTTCGCCGAGATCTCGGCCGCGCTGGCCGACGCGGTCGAGGAGGCCGTCCCCGGTTGGATCGAGCGGCTCGTGCTGGAACGAGTGGCGCAGTGGCGTGACGGTTCTGTGCCAGCGACGGTCAGAGACCGGGCCTCGACGGCCGGCCGGGCCGCCGTCGACGACGTGATGCCCCAGCTGCGCGGCCTGCTGGAGACCGACATCGATGCACAGCGGACCAACCCCCTCGCCATCCTGCGCGCCGCCACCCGCCACGCCCATCGCGTGCTGGTCGACCTCGGGATGCCTCCCGTCACCCGGGACGACTTCGCCGAGCGGTCGTTCCCGGACGACGACTACGACCTGGTCCCGGCCACGTGGTCCGACGTGGACCCATCGCTGCACGAGGTCGGGATCATGTGGGGAGCGGCCAAGGCGTACGTGTACAAGGCCCGCCGGCGTGACGCCGGCCAGACCTGAGCCCTGCCCGACCCGAGCCCGGCCTGGCAGGGTGGAGGCATGGAGCTCGCCGAGGTCATGCGCACCACGCCCGCCACTCGTTCGTTCACCGACGAGGGGGTTCCCGACGAGGTGCTGCACCGCATCCTCGACCACGCTCGGTTCGCGCCCAGCGGGGGCAACCGCCAGGGGTGGCACGTGGTGGTGATCCGATCCGCCGAGGTGCGCCGCACGATCAAGGAGCTGTACCAGGGATCGTGGCGGGAGTACGCCGCCCACGGACGCATCGGCAAGGTGGCCTTCGCCCCGGGGCCCGATCGGTTCTCCCAGAGCTGGGTCGACCTGGAGGAGGCTCGCGCCACCGATGCACCGAACTCCTTCGCTGACCACCTCGACGACCACCCTGTCCTGCTCATCGTCTGCGTGGAGCTCGAAGCCCTCGCCGTGCTCGACCACGGCCTGGATCGCCAGTCGATCGTGGGCGGTGGTTCGATCTATCCCTTCTGTCACAACATCATGCTGAAGGCGCGCGACGAGGGCCTCGGTGGGGTGATGACGACGGCGATCTGCCGCGAAGAGCCTGCCGTGGTCGACGTGCTCGGCATCCCCGACACCCACGTGGTGGCGTCCCTCATCGCGCTGGGCCATCCGGAGCAGGTGGTGACCAAGCTCCGTCGCGACCCGGTCGAGCACTTCACCACGGTCGACCGCTTCGACGGCGCGCCGTTCTCGACCTGACCGACGCCTACTCCTCCGGGCGCTCCACTCGGCTCCAGCCGGTGTCGGTGATCGAACGCGGTTCGAAGAACGGACAATCGTCGGGGCAGGCGAACGGCACCTCCTCGTTGACCCCGAGTCGGCAACGCTGCATCACGTCGCCGGTCGGTGTCGAGCGCGTCGAGTAGTGCCGACAGTCCTTCCGCACAGTCACCCCTCCAGTGTCGCGCAGTAGTGTCCGCCCACATGCCTGCGCCCCTGCTGCGATCATGACCGAACGGCTCCTCGTGATCGGTGGCGACGCCGGCGGGATGGCGGCCGCATCACAGGCCCGCCGCCGCAAGCCCTACATGGATATCGTGGCCCTCGAACGGGGCAACTGGACCAGCTACTCGGCCTGCGGGATCCCGTACCTGGTGGCCGGCGACGTCGCCACCCCGGAGCAACTCGTTGCCCGCACACCCGAGGAGTTCCGGGACAATCACCGCATCGATGTGCGCATGGGCCACGAGGCCATGGCCATCGACCTCTCGGCGCGCAAGGTGGAGGTCCACGACCGCGCCCGGAACCGCACGTTCCAGCTCGGCTTCGACACCCTCCACATCGGCACCGGCGCCCGACCCATCCGACCCGAGCTGCCCGGCATCGATCTGCCCCTGGTCCATGGCGTCCAGACGCTCGACGACGGGATCCGCCTGCTCGATGTGGCCCGTCGCGACCATTGCAAGCGCGTCGTCATCGTGGGTGGCGGCTACATCGGCATCGAGATGGCCGAGGCGTTCATCCGTTGGGGGGCGGCGGTCACCCTCGTCGAGAGCAGCACGCAGCTGATGCGCACCTTCGATCCCGACATGGCGGGGCCCATCGCCACCGCGCTGCGGCGCCACGGCGTGGACGTGCGGCTCGGCGTCCGTGCCCTGGGCTTCGAGGCCGATGGCGGCCACCAGGGACGGGTCGAGACCGATGCGGGACCCATCGAGACCGACCTGGTGGTGCTGGGACTCGGCGTGACGCCCAACTCGGGTCTGGCCGGTGACGCCGGGATCCGCCTCGGGGTCCGCGACGCCATCCGCGTCGATCGGCGCCAGCGGACCTCGCACGATGGCGTCTACGCCGCGGGCGACTGCGCCGAGTCGTTCCACCGCGTCACCGGACGCCAGATCCACGTCGCTCTCGGCACCGTGGCCAACAAGCAGGGTCGTGTGGCGGGCATCAACATCGGTGGGGGATACGCCTCGTTCCCCGGCGTCATCGGCACCGCGGTGACCAAGGTGTGTCAGCTCGAGATGGCCCGCACCGGGCTCAACGAATCCGAGGCCGAGCGTGGCGGGTTCGCCTATGAAGCGGTCACCATCGAGTCCACCACCCGCGCCGGCTACTTCCCCGACACCAAGCCGCTGTCGATCAAGCTGCTCGCCGAGCACGGCAGCCGGCGGGTGATCGGCGCCCAGATCGTCGGTGAGGAAGGCGCGGCCAAGCGCATCGACGTCCTGGCCACCGCGATCACGGCGCGGATGTCGGTCGATGACGTGATCGATCTCGACCTGGCGTACGCGCCCCCCTTCTCCGGCGTCTGGGACGCAGTGCACATCGCCGCCCGCAAGGGGGCCGAGGCGCTCGATCGCGCCGTGGCTGACCAGGTCCGTTCGTGATGCGCCGCCGCCAGGTTTCATCGGTCGAGCACTGGGAGAATCCGTGAAGCTGGTCACCGCCATCATCAAGCCGTTCAAGCTCGAGGACGTGAAGGAGGCGCTCGAGAGCATGGGCGTCGGGGGCATCACGGTGAGCGAGGTACAGGGGTTCGGTCGTCAGGCCGGCCACACCGAGGTGTATCGAGGCGCCGAGTACACCGTCGAGTTCGTCCCGAAAGTGAAGATCGAGATCGTGGTGGCGCCTGGCGAGGAGCTCCGGATCGTCGAGGCCATCGGCGATGCGGCCCGGACCGGAAAGATCGGTGACGGGAAGATCTGGGTCACCGATCTCGACGCTCTCATCCGGATCCGGACCGGGGAGCGGGACCAGGACGCGGTCTAGCGGGTCCGGGTTCCGGGGATGGCCAGCAGATGGCCGGTCGTGTCGCCATGCCGTTTGCCCCCGACCGAACGGTCGGTAGGCTCCCCGACATGGCCACGTCCACCGCCCCCCTTTCAGACGAAGCCCTCACCGAAGAGCTCGCCCCCGTCGTTGCCGGCCTCGTCGACCGACACCTGACCAACACCAAGGAGTGGTTCCCCCACCGGATGGTGCCGTGGAGCCGGGGCCAGGACTTCGCCGACGACTACGAGTGGGATCCGGCCGAGGCCGACATCTCCGAAGAGGTGCGCTCGGCGCTGATCGTCGATCTCCTCACGGAGGACAACCTGCCGTACTACTTCGAGACGATCTACAACCTGTTCGGCAAGCACGAGCCGTGGGGTGTGTGGGCTCGCCGGTGGACGGCCGAGGAGGGTCGTCACGCCATCGTGATCCGCGACTACCTCCACGTGACCCGCGCTGTCGACCTCGACGAGCTCGAACGTGGCCGGATGGCCCAGGTCTCCACCGGCGAGGTGCCCCATCCCGAGACGGTTTGCGACGGCCTCGCCTACGTGACGATGCAGGAGCTGGCCACCAAGATCAGCCACCGCAACACCGGCCGCCTGCTCGACGACAAGGTCGGCTACCAGGTCATGGCCAAGGTCGCCGGCGATGAGCAGCTCCACCACGTCTTCTACCGCGACGCGGCGTCCGCTGCCCTCGATGTCGATCCCGACGGCATGGTCATGGCCATCGACCGCCAGGTCCGGAACTTCGCCATGCCGGGCACCGGCATCCCCGACTTCGGGGCCCACGCCAAGCGCATCGCCAAGGCGCAGATCTACGACTTCCAGATCCACCACGACCAGATCCTGCGTCCCATGGTGGTGGACGTGTGGAAGCTCCCCGAGCTCGAGGGCCTGTCGCCCGAGGCGGACGAAGCCCGCACGACGGTGCTGAAGTACCTGGACCGGGTCGACTCGGCAGCCAAGAAGATGGCGGCCCGTCGCGAGCGCGATGCGGAGCGTGAGCTCGCCAGCGCCTGAGTCGCTCGGTCCGACCGCACGTCGACCATCGGCCACGGTTCACATTCCTGAAACGATCAGGACCCTTGCTCGTCACACCCTGACGCCATTGTGACCCTCGGCGCGTCGGCACCTGCCCCCGCGCGATTCTCGAGCGTTGGGAGGAAGAGGTGGAAGCAGGCGACGTCTGGCTGCTGGTGTCGACCGTTCTGGTGCTGTTCATGGTCCCGGGACTGGCCCTGTTCTACGGCGGCATGGTCCGGTCGAAGAACGTGCTGAACATGCTGCTGATGAACCTGTACTGCGTGGGCATCGTCCCGCTGCTGTGGGTCACGGTCGGAGCAAGCCTCTCGGGCGGGGGCACCAACGGCATCATCGGGAACCTCGACGTCGCCTTCCTCCAAGATCTCGACGGCAACGGCCTGCTGCTCACCGCCTTCGGAATGACCTTCGCCGCCATCACCCCGGCCCTGATCAGCGGTGCGGTGGCAGATCGGATGAAGTTCGCAGCATGGGCCGTCTTCGTCCCCCTGTGGAGCCTGCTGGTCTACGTGCCGGTCGTGTACTGGATCTACGGCCTCGACAACGACACTGGCGACCTGATCGGTTGGCTCGGTGCCCGGGGATCCCTCGACTTCGCCGGCGGTACCGCCATCCACATCAACGCCGGTGTCGCGGCGCTCGCACTGGTGCTCGTGCTGGGCCGCCGGACGGGCTGGCCCAAGGAGGTCCCTGCACCGCACAACCTGCCCCTCGTGCTCCTCGGCACGGGGATCCTGTGGTTCGGGTGGTTCGGGTTCAACTCCGGGGGCGCCGCCGGCAACACGGCACTCACCGCCACGGCGCTGATGAACACCTTCCTCGCCGCGTCGACCGGCATGCTCGCCTGGCTGGTCGTCGAGCGGGTTCGGGACGGACACTTCACGATCCTGGGCGCCTGCTCCGGGGTCGTGGCCGGGCTCGTCGCCATCACGCCCGCCGCTGCCTACGTCGGGGGTCTGGCCGGCATCGCCTTCGGCGCGGTCGCCGGCGTCTCGTGCTACTCGGCCATCCAGCTCAAGTACCGATTTCGCTACGACGACAGCCTCGACGTCGTGGGTGTCCACATGGTCGGGGGCATCGTCGGCGGTGTGCTCATCGGCTTCTTCGCCGACACCGCCATCCTGGGCCGAGGCGATCCCGAGGCGTACGAGAACGGCATTCTCTTCGGCGGCGGTGCCGCCCTCCTCCTCGAGCAGATCTTCTCGATCGTCGTGGTCCTCGCCTTCTCCTTCATCGCCACCTTCGTCATCGCCAAGGTGCTCGAAGCGGTCATGGGGCTCCGTGTCGACGAGGTGGCGGAGTCGAACGGCCTCGACCGCAGCGAGCACGCCGAGACGGGCTACGGCTTCGCCGACCTCGGCTCGATGCAGCGGGGCTGAGCGGACCTCGTCGGTCCGTAGTCTCGACCCATGGACACCTCGCCCGGACGGCCGGTCGACCTCGGACGCGACGAGCTCGCATCCGACACCTCGCTCGTCGGGCGGACGCTGTGCGCGGCGTACGCCGATCGGGCCGACTCGTTCCTGCGGTCACTCTTCAGCAGCGCCACCAGCGGACGTGACGGCATCGCGTTGATCGCCCTCGGTGGGTACGGACGGCGTGAACTGAGCCTCCAGTCCGACCTCGACGTGCTGCTGCTGCACGACGACCTGGCCGACATCGCCGCCATCGCCGACGACGTCTGGTACCCGGTCTGGGACACGGGCGTGAAGCTCGGTCACGCCGTGCGGACGCCGAAGGAGGCCCTCGCCCTGGCCGGCGAGGACCTCGACTCCGCCACCGCCCTGTTGCAGGCTCGCCACCTCGCGGGCGACGAGCAGCTCACCGACACCCTCGTGGCCAAGATGCGCGAGCTGTGGACCAAGCGGGCCAAGCGGCTGTTGCCGGAGCTGGCCGATCGGGTCCGCGAGCGCCACCAGCGCGCCGGCGAGGTGGCCTTCCTCCTCGAACCCGATCTCAAGGAGGGTCGCGGTGGGCTGCGGGATGTGCAGTCGCTCCACTGGGCGTCGGAGGCCAGGCAGCTGTTGTGGCAGGGCGACGATGCCGCGCTCGACGAGGCGTACTGCGTCCTGCTGGACACCAGGGTGGAGCTGCACCGCCGAACGGGGCGGCCCGGCGACGTGCTGGCGCTCCAGGAGCAGGACGGCGTGGCCGCCGCATTGGGACACGCAAGTGCCGACGACCTCATGCGGGCGGTCTCCTCGGCGGCGAGGACCATCGCGTTCCGCAGCGACGACACGTGGCGCCGGGTGGAATCGGCCCTGCGCGGACCCATCGGCCGGATCGCCCGGCGGGATCGAGAGCTGGGTCCTGGCATCGTCCTGCGTGACGGCGAGGTGCACCTGGCGGCGGGTGCCGACACGTCCGACCCCGTGCTGCCGATGCGTGTCGCCGGCGACGCAGCGGCCGAGGATGCTCCGGTGCATCGCTCGACCCTGAACGCACTGGAGGAAGCGCCCCCGGTCCCCGAGCCCTGGAGCGATGACGCCAGGGATGCCTTCGTGCGCCTCCTCGGCGCCGGCCGGCCCGCCATCGCCCACCTGGAGTCGCTGGATCAGCACGGCCTGTTGGCCAAGATCCTCCCCGAGTGGGGTGCCGTCCGGTCCAGACCGCAGCGGAACGCCTACCACACGTTCACGGTGGATCGGCACCTGTGCGAGGCCGCCGCGAACGCTGCATCGCTGGCCGGTCGGGTCGACCGTCCGGATCTCCTGCTCGTCGGGACGTTGCTGCATGACATCGGCAAGGGCTTCCCCGGCGACCACACCGAGGTCGGCATGGAGATCGTGTCCGACATCGGTCATCGGATGGGTTTCGATTCAGCCGACGTCGCCACGCTCGTGGCCATGGTCGAGCACCACCTCCTGCTGCCGGACGTGGCCACGCGTCGCGACCTCGACGATCCGGAGGTGATCGACCGGGTGGCAGCACAGCTGGGGTCCGTCCAGCACCTCCAACTGCTCCACGCTCTGACCGAGGCGGACTCGCTGGCCACGGGTCCTGCGGCCTGGGGTCCGTGGAAGGCCGAGCTGGTCGAGACCCTGGTCCGCAGGGTCGAGCACGTGCTCGGCGGGGGCGCGGTCGACGACGTGACCGTCGACTTCCCCACCGAAGCCCAGATCGAACGCCTCCACGACGGGGTGCGGGTCATCGAAGGGGGCGGGGAGACGCTCACCGTGATCGACGTCGACCGCCCCGGGTTGTTCAGCCGCGTGGCCGGCGTTCTCGCCCTCCACGGCCTCGGCGTGCTCGAGGCCAACATCGCCACCATCGAGGGTCGGGCCCTCGAGGTCCTCACCGTGCAGTCCAGCTTCGGCCCCACCTTCTCGTGGGACAAGGTGGTGGCCGACCTCGAGCTGGCACTCGAGGGGCGGTTGGCGCTCAAGGCCCGTCTCTCCGACCGAGCGGCCGCATACCGGACCTCGCGCCCCACGCTCGACACCCAACCGAAGGTCGAGTTCCACCTCGACGATTCGTCCACCGCAACCGTGATCGAGGTGCATGCCCCGGATTCCGTGGGTGTCCTCTATCGGATCACCGCGGCCATCGCCGAGCTCGATCTCGACATCGTGCGAGCCCGCGTGCAGACCTTCGTCGACGAGGTGATCGACTCGTTCTACGTCCAGGATGCCTCGGGCGGGAAGGTCCCGGAGTCAGCTCTCGATGAGGTGCGTAAGGCCATCCTCCACGCTGTCGCGTGAGGGCGGGTCACTCGGTGTAGGAGTTGGCACCTCGTTCGGTCCACTCGGCGCTGGCTACGGTCGCGGCATGGCCGACGCCCCGACCGGACAAGACCTGCTCCGTTGGTCGGAGGCGCTCGCCGGCATCGCCAAGACCGGGCTCGGGTTCACCGACAGCCTGTACGAGCAGGAGCGGTACGAAGAGATCCTGGCGGTGGCGGCCGAGATCCGCGTCGCGGCGGGCACGGACTTCGAACCCGATCACTACGTCGCCGAGTGGATGAAGGGGGTCGGCGACGGTGTCCCGGGCTACCAGACGCCCAAGATCGCCATCGGTGCCGTCGTGCACAACGACGCCGGCGAGCTCTTGCTGGTGCAGCGGGCCGATTCGGGCGTCTGGTTGTACCCCACCGGCTGGGCTGACATCGGCTACTCCGCCGCTGAGGTGGCAGTGAAGGAGGTCGCCGAGGAGACCGGGATCGACTGCCGGGTGGAACGGCTGCTCATGATCCTCGACGGCATGCGGCTGGGCTTCACCACGGTCCCCCTCTACTCGATCGTCTTCCAGTGTCGGGCGCTCGGCGGCGAGTTGCGACGCCACGAGCTCGAGACCACCGACGTCGGCTTCTTCGCCGAGGACGCTCTCCCGACGCCCCTGGCGGGTTACGACCACTGGGGCGACCTGGTGTTCCGGGCCATCCGGGGCGAGCACGCCGACGTCTGGTTCGACGAGCCGCGAGCGCAGCCCTGGCGGTCGTGACCACGAGCGGGTTCCGGGAGTGGCGCCCCGCCCTGGCCGCCGCCGGGTTTCCCTAGAACCGCTTCTCCAGGATGAGCGTGGACCAGTAGCGGCCGAGCTTGTAGCCGCTCTCGTGCTCGGAGCCCACGTCGACGAAGCCGAGCCGGTGATGCAGGGCGACGGATGCGTCGTTCGGCAGCGCCACCACGGCGTAGGCGCGATGCACCCCGGCGACGGCGAGCTCGTCCATGAGGGCGGTGTAGAGGCGCGCACCGAGACCTGATCCGACGTATGCGGGTTCGACCACGACAGAGGTCTCCACCGAGCGGTCGTATCCCGCCTTGGGCCGATAGTGGCTTGCGTAGGCGCAACCCACGACGTGGTCGTCGACGGCTGCCACCAACACGACGAGCCGCTCGTCGCCCCTGCGGTCGTCCCACCACTGCTGACGACGCTCGGCCGACCAGGGCTCGGTGTCGAAGCTGACGTGTGAGTCGACGATGTAGAGGTCGTAGATCCGCGTGATGTCGGCCAGATCCGCGGCGGTGGCTCGCCGGACCACGAGCTGGCTCGACTGCTCGCTGCGCCCGCTGGCCCGGTGCCGCTCAGTCGCCACGTTCGCGGAGGAAGCGCTCGACCTCTTCGACGAGGCCGTCGGGATCGCCGCTCTCGACGGCCTCGTCGTGGCGCTGCTCCAGAGACGCCACGTAGTCACGGGTCTCTTCGTCGTCGTCGACGAGCTCGTTGATCTGGCGCTCGTAGGACGCGGCTGCGATCTCGAGGTCGGTGGTGACCACACCCACGTCGAGCAGGGCGGCGGTCTTCTCGACGAGCGCGAGTGTGGCTTTCGGCGACGGCGCGCCGGGGACGTAGGTGGGGACCGCCGCCCACAGCGACGCCGAGGGGATGTCGTCCGCACGGCAGTGGCTGTGGAGGACGCCGACGATGCCGGTCGGGCCCTCGTAGCGGGACTGCTCGAGGGCGAGCCGCTCGACGACCTCCCGGTCATACGCCGTGCCCGCCACGTTCACCGGTCGGCTGTGCGGCACCTCTGCGAGGAGCGCACCGAGGGTGACGATCATCCGGGCATCGAAGGCCTCGGCCACCTCGAGGACGAGATCGGTGAACGTCCGCCAACGCAGCTGGGGTTCGACACCCTGCAGGACGATGACGTCGCGCTCGGTCCCGGGCAGCTTGCCGCAGAGGAACTGGTTGGTGGGCCAGTCGACGATGCGGCGGTCCTCTTCGATGCGGACCTCCGGCCGGGTGGCGGTGAAGTCGAAGAACTCCTCGGGGTCGATGTCGGCGAACGGGCTCAGATCCCAGCGGTCGCCGAACCACTTCACCGCCGACGAGGCGGCGTCGCCCGCATCGTTCCACCCCTCGAACGCCGCGATGAGCACGGGTCGGTCGAGCACCGGGCGGTAGGACCAGCGGAGAGATTCCACAGGTTCGAGGCTACCGGCGCCCCCAGACCACACCCACGAACGAGGGTTTGGGGTCAGGCGGAGGCGCGGGGCTGGTGGTCGGGGTGGTCGGCGATCGGGGCCGGGGAGATGCGGTCGCAGAGCTGGCGGACGGCCTGGTCCGATTCCTGCCGGCGTTCCAGCTCGGTGCGGCAGTTGCGTACCGCACCCCGGTTGCCGAGGGCCTCGTCGAGCACGACCCGCACGGTGTCGATGAAGGGCATGGATCGGACGGTACGACGGCGTCGTGACCACCGGGTCGCCGGCGGATGGCGTGGAGATCGCCATGTGCTGAACGTTTGCTGTCGTCGTCCGAGGCTGCGCTCGGGCCCATGATCGTCTCGGGGGGTCGGCGATAGTGTCGGCGGCATGGCTGCTCAGACTCATGTGGTATCCGATGTGATGAGCGCGCCGGTGCTCACCGCGGCAGAAGACGATGTGCTGGCCACCGTCGGCGGACGGATGATGGGTGCCGGCGTCAGCTCCGTGATCGTCGTCGACGATGCTCGCCCGGTGGGGATCCTCACCGAGCGCGATCTGGTGCGCTTCGCCGCGTCCGGTGACGATGCCCGAACGTCCGTGGTCCGCGATTGGATGACCGTGGATCCCGACACGGTCGAGCCGGACTCGGGTGTGGCCGAGGCCTATCAACGGCTCGCCGACCGGGGGTACCGCCACTTCCCGGTCGTGGCCGACGGTGCGCTGGTCGGCGTGGTGTCGCTGCGCGACCTGCTCTCCGTGGCGTCGATCCAACCGGTGACCGACCCGGGCCAGATCGAAGCGCCCCCCGGCCTCGAGGGCGTCATCGTGGCCGAGACCACGGTGGGCGACGTCCGCGGTCAGGAAGGCTTCTACCACTACCGGCAGTACTCGGCCGTCGATCTCGCGGCCCAGGTGACGCTCGAGGACGCTTGGTACCTGCTCTTCGAAGGGTCGCTCCCGGACGCGACCGAGCGCGAGCGGTTCATGGACGAGATACGCCCGTTGCGGGCCATCCCCGATCCCGTCATCGACGTGCTCCCCGCCATCGGCCGGTCGTCGAGCTCGATCATGGAGGGGCTGCGGTCGGCGGTCTCGCTCGTGGGGGCCACCTCCGACATGCAGGCCACGCTCGACATCGACCACGCCCAGCGCCGGGCCGATGCTCTGCGGATCTGCGCCGTGGTCCCGACCCTGATCATGGCGATGTACCGCCTCCGCAACGGCGACGAACCCATCGCCCCCCGTGACGACCTCGGCTACGGCGCCAACTACCTCTGGATGATGGACGGCACCGACCACGACGTCGACGTGGGCCGCGCCGTCGAGCAGTACCAGATGACCACCATCGACCACGGGTTCAACGCCTCGACCTTCACCGCCCGGGTGATCTGCTCCACGGGTGCGGACGTCGGCGCCGGGGTCGTCGGTGGCATCGGTGCCCTGTCCGGACCGCTCCACGGTGGCGCACCGTCACGGGCGCTCGACCTGCTCGACGCCATCGGAACGGAGGACAACGCTCGGCCCTACCTCGTCGAGGCGGTGAACAACGGCGAGAAGATCATGGGCTTCGGCCACCGCGTCTACAAGACCGACGATCCCCGGTCCACGTTCCTGCGCGGCGTCGCCGAGCGGATCGGCGCCGAGAAGATCGACTTCGCCAAGCACGTCGAGCGGACCGTGGTGGATGTGTTGGCCGAGCTGAAACCCGGGCGTGACCTCTACGCCAATGTCGAGTTCTACGCCGGCGTCGTGATGGACCACTGCGGTCTGCCTCGCGAGCTGTTCACGCCCACCTTCGCCTCCTCCCGGGTCATCGGTTGGTGCGCGAACATCCTCGAGCAGGCGGCCGACAACCGCATCATCCGCCCCTCGGCCCGCTACGTGGGTCCTCCGCCCCCGCAGCCGCTGCCGTGACCGCCGGCACCGTCTTCGTCGAGATCGTCGCCGAGGCCACCGACGACCTCGTCGCCGCCTACGAGCGCCTCATCCCGCAGCTGTCGTCGTCGAACCCGCCTCCCCCCCGAGAGGCGCTGGAGGACATCGTGGCCGCCACCGCCACGGACGTGTTCGTGGCCACCGACGAGGACGGCCGCATCCTGGGCACGTCGACGCTCGCCGTGTTCCGCATCCCGACCGGACGCCGGGCGTGGATCGAGGACGTCGTGGTCGACGAGGCCGCCGCCGGGCAGGGCATCGGCGGCATGCTCACCCGGGCCATGGTCGACCGGGCTGCCGAGCTCGGATGCACGACGGTAGACCTCTCCTCACGACCGACGCGGCAGGCCGCCAACCGCCTCTACCAGCGCGAAGGCTTCGAGATCCGCGACACGAACGTGTACCGGAGAAACCTGCCATAGACACATTCGCCACCAGAGGAGGAGATTTCGCTCTTGTGTCACGGCGCACTGCGGATCTTGATGGCGCCGGAATCGTGACGAACGAAACCACTTGCATCGTCCTCGAGACCGAGAAGGTCCGGAGATCAGGTGCGCATCGCCTCGGCGGTGAGCTGGGCGATCTGCTCGCGGGCGAAGTCGACGATCTCCCGGTCGGGCATGGAGGCGCCCCGGCGGACCGCCTCGGCGTACGCCGCCGGGCCGAGGATCGAGCGGAGCTGATCGAGGCTGTCGATGAGACGGTCGGCGTCGACGGGCTCGGAGGGCAGCGCATGCGACGCCCCGACCGCCGACAGCGCACCGTGCAGGGTCGCGGCCGACTCGAACGCGCCCAGGTCGATGAAGGTGGCGAGCACCCGGCGCAGCGAGAGCCACTGGTTGGCCCAGTCGCCGCCCCGATACCAGGTGTCGACGACGCCGGCGAAGCCGTCGAGTGCCGCGGTCTGCTCGCCGTGTCGGGCCTGCAGCCAGTGCACCTCGGTGAGGGAGAAGGCCTCGATCCACCGGTTACCGGCTTCGGCGCCGGTTCGGCTGGCACGCTCCAGATGACGGAGCGCGGTGGGTGGGTCCGACGCCTCGAGCGCGAGACCGAGCGCGTAGTCGGCCTGTGCGTGGGCGGTGAGCGAGCCGGCCGCTTCGGCGGCCGCCTTGGCCTCGCCCGCGAGCACGGCGCCGCGCACGGTGTTGCCGATGCTGGTCTCGGCGACCGACCGCATGTAGAACGCATGGGCGATGTGGGCGCGATCGCCGGACCGACGGGCAGCCTCGGACATCCGGTCCATGGATGCCAACGCCTCGGAGGGTCGGTCCAGGTAGAACCGCGCATTGCCCAACACTCGTTCCGGCAGACCGCTGTCGGAGCAGCTGTCCGCATCCGACGCGCCGGCGCCGGTGGTTTCATCGCCCAGCGCACGCAGTGCGAGCTCGATGGCTGCCTCCATGTCACCGGTGACGAAGCGTCCGTAGGCGGACACGGCTCGCACGGTCGCTCCGAGCGCGTGGTCGGTCGCACCGGCCATCACCATGGTCTCGTCGGCCCACGCCACGATCTCGTACCGGATGCGCCGGAAGGCGTGCTCTCGCAGCGAGGCGACGATGCGCAGCGCGCTGTCCACATCGCCTCGCCGTATCGCGGTGAGGTGGGCGGCCCGGAAGTTGTCCGCGTCGAGATCGAGTGCTTGTGACCAGGCCGCTTCGTCTCTGGAGTCGATGCCTGCACCGCCACGCTCGGCGAGGTCGAGGAACCAGCCGAGGTGCCGGTCCTGGGTGACCCCGAGGAGTCCCTTCGCTTCGAGTCGATCGCGACCGAACTCGCGCAGTGGCTCCAACATCCGGTATCGACGGAGGGTCGGATCGACCAGGACGACCATCGACTTGTCGACCAGGCTGGCCAGCGTGTCGACCGCGCGGGCCGACGTCGGGGTGTCGCACACCGAGCCGACGGCAGGGAGGTCGAACCCACCGGCGAAGACCGACAGCAGCTCGAACATCTCCTGTTCGTGGGGATGCAGCAGCGCATGCGACCAGTCGACGAGGTCATGGAGCGTCCGGTGTCGCCCATCGGCGCCCCGTTGGGTCTGGTCCATCAGCCCGAGTCGCTCCTGCAGACGATCGGCCAGCGCGTCGACGCCCATCGAGCGCAGCCGGGCAGCGGCGAGCTCGAGCGCCAGCGGGAGTCCCTCCAGGCGCTGACAGATGGTCGCGACGGCGACCGCGTTCGCCGGCGTGAGTTCGAAGCCGGGCGTCGCCGCACTGGCCCTCGCCACGAAGAGCTCGACCGCGGTCGATGCCTGGAGGTCGGCCGGGTCGATCGCGGTCTCCGTCGGCAGCATCAGCGGAGCCAGCAGGGTGACGTACTCGCCGGCAAGACCGAGCGGTTCGCGGCTGGTGGCCAACACCGTGAGGCGTGGACATGTGGCCCGGAGACGGTCGACCAACGGCGCGATGGTGTCGATCAGGTGCTCGCAGTTGTCGAGGACGAGGAGTCGATCGGAGCCAGCCAGGTGCTCCTCGATGGTCGACTCGATCGTGCGGTACTGGCGCTGTTGGATGTCGAGGGAGTTGGCGATGACCTGGGCGACGCCGCCCGGATCGCGCAGCGGTGCGAGTTCGACGACGGTCACGCCGTCGTCGAGTCGGTCGACGAATTGCGCCGCGGTGCGCAGTGCGAGCCGGGTCTTCCCGACACCGCCCGGACCGGTGATCGTGACAAGCGGGTGCTCGTCGACGGCTGCGGCGGTGGCGGCGACCTCTGGTGCACGCCCGACGAAGGAGGTCGCCCCGAGGAGCTGCGGCAGTCGGGGAGACCGGGCCGGGACCCGCTGCCGGGCGCCCGTCGTCTCGGGCCGCAGCGATGGGTCGTCGGCGAGGATCCTGCCCTCGAGCTCGCGGAGGACGGGCGACGGGTCCAATCCCGAGGTGCGCCGGAGCTCCTCGCGCAGGTCGCCGCCCCGGCGGAGGGCTTCAGCCTGGCGCCCCGTTCGGTACAGGGCCAGCATCAGGAGCCGCCAGTAGTGCTCGCGAAGGGGATGGGACCGTACGAGAGCCTCGAGCTGGCCGATCATCTCCGCGGGATCGCCGATGGCCAACTGAGCCTCCGCCCACGCGTCAGTGGCGACCAGACGGAGCTCGTCGAGTCGCATGGCCTCGCCCCGGACCTCGTCGACATCGGCGTGGCCGGCGAACGCCGGCCCGCGCCATCCGGCGAGGGACGCGTCGAGGAGCGCGACCTTGGCTTCGGTGTCGAGCTCCGCCGATCGGCGGAGCTGCGCTTCGAAGCGGTCGGCGTCGATCTCACCTCTGCGTACGTCGAGCCGGTAGCCGCCTGCGGTTCGTTCGATGCCGAAGGACGGACCGAGCAACGCTCGCAAGCGCGACACCTGACTCTGCAGCGTGGCGATCGCCGACCGCGGTGGGTCCTCGCCCCAGAGTCCGTCGACGAGTCGATCGCTCGAGACCGCGCGGCCGCGATGCGCCGTGAGCACGCAGAGCAGTCGTTGTGCCTTCGGGCCCCCGATCGGGCAGGGCTCGTCGGCTCGGTCGACCGCCGGCTCACCGAGTACCCGGAGGTGCGTCGTGGCGGTCACCACTCCAGTGTCCCGCACCGGTCTTGCAAGCCGCTTGCAACGGTGCACCCGGTTCTGCATGCGGTCTGCTGTCCGCCTGCACGTGGAGTGGCAGATGATCGCTGGGTCGGCGCGCCAGACGGGGTGCCACGAAGCGACAGGAGCCAATCATGTGGAACGTGTCCGGTACGTATTTCGAGGCATGCAACTGCGAGGCCGCGTGCCCGTGTGTGTTCCTCAGCCCACCGACGACGGGCGAGTGCACGGCGCTGGTCGCTTGGCATGTCGACGAGGGGGTGCACGAGGGCACCGACCTCGCAGGTCTCAACGTCGCGCTCGCCGTGCACGCACCCGGGCACATGGCCCAGGTCCAGTGGCGCGCCGCGCTCTACCTGGATGACCGGGCATCGGAGGCACAGGGAGCGGCGCTGGGTGCGGTGTTCTCCGGTGCGGCGGGAGGGCACCCGGCAGTACTCGGCGGTCACATTGGCGAGGTGATGGGCGTTGCCTCGGCGGCCATGAGCTTCGAAACCGACGGGAACGGCTGCTCGATGAAGGTCGGCGACGTCGCCGACGTCGAGATCTCCGCGATCGCCGGTCAGGGAGACGCACAGGTCACCATCGCCAGCCACCCGTTGGCCGTCGCGCCCGGCTTCGAGATCGTCAGCTCGCGCGCCGATCATCTCCGGTATGCCGACCACGGCTATGAGTGGGAGCTCTCGGGCGGCAATGGGTTCTTCTCGCCCTTCGCCTACGAGGGGTGACGATGCTCGCCGTCACGCCCGCCGTTGCCCACACCCGACGGATCGGCGTGGTGCTGTTCGCCGTCACCGCCGCCTGCTGGGCCTACCTGTTCTTCCTCCAGGCCCAGATGACCGGGATGGCCGGCGCAGGCGCCATGGACTCGATGAGCGCCGTGGACACGATGAGCGCGGCGAGGTCGGCGTTCGCCATGCCGATGACGTCGGCGTGGACCGGCCAGGACGTGGTCCTGATGTGGACCATGTGGGCGGTCATGATGGCGGCGATGATGATCCCGTCGGCGCTGCCGATGGTGCAGGCGTACGCGACGTCGGTGGGGTCCGGCGCGGCACGGTCCAGGACCCGGGTCGACGGGTCGACGCCGCTGTTCGTCGTGGGCTATCTCGCCGCCTGGAGCGGGTTCGCCGGGGTGGCGACCGTGGCCCAGTGGGGCCTCCACCACGCGACGCTGGTCGATGCGATGGGGGCGTCCACCAGTCGGTGGCTGGCGGGAGGGGTGCTGGTCGCCGCCGGTGTCTACCAGTTCACCCCGCTGAAGGAGGCCTGCCTGGGACGGTGTCGAACCCCGTTGGGGTTCCTGCTCAGCGAGTGGCGACCAGGATCACGCGGTGCACTGGTCATGGGGATCCACCACGGCACGCTCTGCATCGGATGCTGCTGGGCGTTGATGGCGCTGCTGTTCGTCCTCGGTGTGATGAACCTGTGGTGGATCGCGCTGGTCGCGACCGTCGTGCTGATCGAGAAGGTCACCCGACGCGATGCGATCCCCCGCCTGGTCGGCAGCGGGCTCCTCGTCTGGGGATCACTGATCGCCGCGGGGGTGATCCAGCTCGGGCCGTCGTGAACGGCGGCTGGTCGCCGACGCGGGCCGGACGGTCACGTCCTCGTCTGTCATCCGGAAAGCCTCGCTCACTCGGGGATGACGATGTCGTCCGTCTCCTCCAGGGCCGGCGGCACCTGCGGGTCCATGCGCTGCAGCGTGGTCGCGAGCAGCTGTGCGACGACGAGGTTCCGTTGCCACTTCCGATCGGCGGGCACGATGTGCCAGGGGGCCCACGGCGTCGACGTCTCGCGGAGGGCGTCCTCGTAGGCGGCCTGGAACTCGTCCCACCGGGCGCGGTCCTCGAGGTCCTGGCGGGAGAACTTCCACCGTTTGTGGGGCTCGTCGAGGCGGGCTTGCAGGCGTTCGCGCTGCTCGTCCCGGGAGAGGTGCAGGAAGCACTTGAGGACGGTGGTGCCCTCGTCGACGAGCATGCGCTCGAACTCGTTGATGTGCCGGTAGCGACGGCGCCAGGTGTCTGGTTTCGTCGAGCCCCGCACCCGAGCGGTGACGACGTCCTCGTAGTGGGAGCGGTTGAACACCCCGATGCGGCCGCGGGCGGGACAGGCAGCGTGCACCCGCCAGAGGTAGTCGTGGGCCAGCTCGTTGGTGCTCGGGGCGCTGAAGGCGGTGACCTGGACGCCCGACGGCGTGATGCCGCGCATGACGTGCCGGATGGTGCCGTCCTTGCCAGAGGTGTCGGTGCCTTGGAGCACCAGCAGGACCGATCGTTCCTTCTCGGCGTAGAGCAGGCGTTGCAGGTCCCTGATCTCGTCGCGCCGTTCGGGGAGGAGCTCGTGCTTCCCATGCTTCTTGTCGTTCTCGATGCCCGATGGATCGCGAGTTGGGAACTCATCGAGCCGGAAGGCGCCGGCGGGGTCCACGACCAGATCATCGAACATGGGATGGTCGCTACCCAGAGAACTGCCGCTCGATCACGTCAGCTCGGCTGTAGGGCGTCGCGGAGCTGGTCGATGCGGTCGACGGTGACGGTGAGCCCCGGGTGGCGGATGCGGCCCAGGGGGTCGATGCCCGTGACGGGCTCGACGAAGCGCATGCACAGGCCGCGCTGCCCATTGGTGGCGAAGGTCAGGCCACGATCGGCGAACGAGAGATGCGCCGGCCCGGCCGTCTTGAGGAACCCGAACGGACCGCTCTCCTCGACCCCGGCGATGTTGTCGACCGTGGTCGTCACGGACCACGGGCCGAACCGGACGTGGATGGCGCCGCCGGCGACCTCGGCCCAGGTGGTGCGGGGGGTGACGCCGAACGGGGCTCCGGCGACGCGGTAGGGGAGCTCGAAGAGGAACGGAAAGCGGGCCATCTCCAATTGTTACTCGCGTCCGCGGCGCCAGACCTCCTCGGGTTCCCCACCAACCGCTGAACGGGTCCGTTCAGACCGGTGGCACGGAGGCCAGCGCTCGTTCTGGGGGCACGTGCTCGCGGCCGAGAGCCTCGGCGACCACGGGGTCGGTCACATTCCCTGCGCACACGTTGAGCCCCCGCATCAGGTGCGGGTCCGCGACCAGGGCGTCATGCAGGCCGAGGTCGGCGAGCGCCACGATGTGGGGAAGGGTCACGTTGTTGAGGGCGTACGCCGACGTACGGGCCACTGCGCCCGGCATGTTGGCGACGCAGTAGTGGACGACCCCGTCGACGATGAACGTGGGTTCGTCATGGGTGGTCGGGTGCGAGGTCTCGAAGCACCCGCCCTGGTCGATGGCGACGTCCACGACGACCGAGCCCGCCCGCATCTGCTTCACGATCTCGGCGGTGACCAGGTGCGGCGCCTTCGCGCCCCGGACGAGCACGGCCCCGATCACGAGATCGGCATCCAACACCAGCTCCTCGAGCGCGTGACGGGTCGAGTAGACGGTGGTGAGCGCGGGACCGAACCGGGCGGCGAGGCGGTCGAGCACGCCGTGGTCCCGGTCGAGGACGGCGACCCTGGCGCCGAGACCGAGCGCCATCTGGATGGCGTTCTCGCCGACCACCCCACCGCCGATGACGACGACGTCGGCGGGTGCGACGCCGGGAACGCCGCCGAGGAGGATGCCGGCGCCGCCGTGCGCGCTCTCCAGGCAGTGCGCCCCGGCCTGGACCGCCATCCGGCCTGCGACCTTGGACATCGGCGCGAGGAGGGGGAGGTGGCCTTCGTCGTCGGTGACCGTCTCGTAGGCGATGCACGCCGCGCCGCTCGCCACCAGGTCGTCGGCCTGGTCGGGGTCCGGCGCGAGGTGGAGGTACGTGAACAGCACGTGTCCGGGTCGCAGCAACGCCCGCTCGGTGGCTTGGGGTTCCTTCACCTTCACGATGAGGTCGGCCCCGGCGAACAGCTCCGCAGCGTCGTCCACCAGGCGGGCGCCGCGGGTGGAGTAGTCCTCGTCGGACGCACCGATCCCGGCGCCGGCGCCCCGCTGGACGGCCACGTCGTGGCCCCGGTGCACCAGTTCCTGGACGCTGCCCGGGGTCAGTCCCACCCGACGCTCGGCGTTCTTGATCTCGGTCGGGGTGCCGATGCGCATGTCGTGTCGTGCCTCTCGATGGGTGTGCCCCCTAACCGTAGGCCGATGGAGACGACGCGGGGCGTGCGATCTGGGGCGCTCGAACGAGTGAACACGCAACGATCTCGCGCCTGAGCCGTGTTGGGTATCGTTTGCGACGCGTTCGAGTCGGTCGTGGCCGACGCCCCCGAGGTCATGAGCTGTCACCTGATGGCGGGCACGGCCGACTACCTCGTACACCTACCGCCCAAGGCCTCACCCCCTGACGACAGCGATGTGACGGCGCGGGGTCGGCGATCAGACGCCGGAGCCGTGGCGTCCTTCGCCAGCGGCGAAGCGGGCTGCCCCCTCGAGCGACTCGCCGGCACGGACCGGTACCAGGCCGAGTCGGGTCTCGTTCGCCAACGCGTCCCACAACGGCATGCCCCACTGCTCGTAGCTGGACTGGCGATCGGTGCGCAGGCAGGCCTGGGGGAAGGAGGACAGCGACTCGGCCAAGCGGATGGCCTCGTCGAGGGCGCCACCGGGCTCGGTGACCCGGTTGGCCAGCCCCCACTCGCCGGCCTCCTCGCCGCCGACCCCTCGACCGGTCAGGATCATGTCGAGGGCACGGCTCTGGCCGATCAGGCGGGGGAGCCGGATCGTGCCCCCATCGACGAGGGGGACGCCCCAGCGCCGGCAGTAGACGCCGAAGGTGGCGTTGCTGGCCGCCACCCGCAGATCGCACCACAGCGACAGCTCGAGGCCGCCGGCCACGGCATGGCCCTCGACGGCGGCGATGACGGGTTTGGTGAGCATCATGCGGGTGCATCCCAGCGGACCGGGGAGGTCGATGTCCTCGTCGATGCGGTTCCCGGTGCCCTCGCTGATGGCCTTGAGGTCTGCGCCGGCGCAGAAGGTGCCCGCCGCTCCGGTGAGCACGGCGACGTCGAGGTCGCGGTCGGCGTCGAAGGCGGCGAACGTCCGATGGAGGAGCGCCGCCGTCGGTCCGTCGATGGCGTTGCGCCGGCCCGGCCGGTCGATGGTGACGACGAGGGTGCGGTCGTGGCGCTCGGTGCGGACGGTGTCGGTGCTCATGCCGAGATCTTCGCGGGTCCCGGCTCAGGGCGGCGGACGAGGCACGACCTGCCAGGATTCGGTCATGCTCGACTGGAGGATCCGAGACGCCCGCCCCGATGACCGCGAGGCGATCCGGCGAGTCAACGTGGCCAACGAACCGGAGGTCGGCCCGCTCGATGCGGCGCGCCTCGAGCTGTTCACAGGGGCTGCAGCCCGGTTCAGCGTGGTCGAGGCCGACAGCGAGGTGACCGGGTTGTTCGTGGGGCTGTCCGACGGACTCGACTACGCCAGCCCCAACTACCGCTGGTTCGTCCAGCGTCATGCCCGGTTCGCGTACGTCGACCGTATCGCTCTCCAGCCGGCGGTGCGCGGGCTCGGTGTGGCGGACGCCCTCTACGATGACTTCGAGCGCTGGGCCCGGCAGGAGGGCCTGGCGGTGCTCTGTGCCGAGGTCAACACGGTGCCGGCCAATCCACGGTCTCTGCGCTTCCACGAACGTCGTGGCTTCGTGGTGGTGGACGAGATCGCCCCGTACGGCGGTGAGGAGCGGGTGGCCATGCTGGAGAAGCAGATGGAGCAGCAGATCTGATCCCGCGCTGACCTGGTGCCGGTGACTGTGGAAACCGAGCCGGACCGGGCGAGAATGGATCCGTGCCTGCTCCGACCGAACGCTTCGACATCGCGGTGATCGGCGGCGGTCCCGCCGGCGCAGCCGCCGCCATCCGCGCCGCACGAGGTGGAGCAAAGGTCGTCGTGTTCGAGAAGGCGAAGTTCGGCCGGGACAAGGTCTGCGGCGACGGGCTCACCCCCCGCGCCGTGGGGGCGCTCGAGGAGCTCGACATCGATCTCGCCGGTGCCCACCGGATCGACGGCCTCCGCATGATCGCCGGTCGCCAGCGGCGGGAGCTCCCATGGCCGGCACACGGACGATTCCCCGACCACGGGGCCGTGTGGCCCCGCCGGCGTCTCGACGCCCACCTCATCGACGCCGCCGACAAGGCCGGCGCGGAGCTGGTCTACGAGACGCAGGCCGTTCCGGTGCTGGTCGGCGATCGTGTCACCGGCGTCGAGACGGTGGGCACGTCCGGGCCCGGCCGGCGGATCGAAGCCGGCCTCACCGTCGTTGCCGCCGGCGCCCAGGGCAAGGCCGCCCGCATGATCGGTGCCGAACGCGATCCCGACGAGCCGTTCGGCCTCGCCATCCGCGCCTACGTCGAGTCGCCCCGTCACCTCGACCGGCACCTCGAGGCGTGCCTCACGCTCCGCGACCGCCACGGCACCGCAGTTCCCGGCTACGGCTGGATGTTCCCCTGCGGCGACGGCACGGTGAACATCGGAGTCGGTGCGCTGTCGACGATGAAGCGCTTCAGCGATCTCAACCTGAACACGCTGCTCGACGATTACCGGGCCCTGGTCCGAGAGGAGTGGGACCTGGGCGAGTTCACGGAACGGCCGCGGGCGTGGCGTCTCCCGATGAGCTCGGTGAAACGTCACGGCCTCGGCTGGGTGGCCATCGGCGACGCCGCCGGCCTCATCAATCCCATGAATGGTGAGGGCATCGACTACGGACTCGAGTCGGGGATGCTCGCTTCCGACCTCTTCCTGGCCGACCCGTCCACCGCGCCTGCCCGGTACGACACGGCGATCGGCGAGCGCTTCGACGCCTTCCTCCGCACCGGTCGGCGGTTCTCGGTCCTCATCGGCCACCCGTGGATCCTGCGCAACGGGCTGCGCGTCGCCGTGGGCACCCAGTCGGTGGCCAACATCACCCTGTCGGTGATGGGCAACCTCGTCGACAACGACACGCCTGGCGCCGCCGGCCGGGTGATGCGCATCGCCGACCGCACCCTGGCCGCCGCCGACCCCCTCCTCCGCAGGACACGCGCCGCCGCCTGACCCCACACCATCGTCTGGACCCGTCTCGCGCCTCTGAGCTCGACCGTCACGGGGCCAGAACGGGTGGGGTTGCCGCCGGCTGGCACGATGTCGGGGTGCCCAGAATCTCCAAGGTCCTGATCGCCAACCGCGGAGAGATCGCGGTGCGGATCGCACGCGCCGTGCACGACGAGGGTCTTGTCGCCGTCACGACCCACACCGTCGACGACGCCGATTCGCCCCACGTCGCCGCTGGCGGCGAGGTGGTCGGGCTCCCCGGCACCGGGCCCGCCGGCTACCTCGACATCGACGCCGTCGTCGCGGCCGCCACCGACACGGGTTGCGACGCCATCCATCCCGGGTACGGGTTCCTCAGCGAGAACGCGGCCTTCGCCCAGGCGTGCCGGGACGCCGGTCTCGTCTTCGTCGGCCCCGGCATCGGCCAACTCCAGCGCTTCGGCGACAAGGTCGCAGCCCGCCAAGCGGCGTCGGCCGCGGGCGTCCCGGTGCTGGCTGCCACGCCGGGCGGGATCGACGAGGGCGCCGCCGCCGCGTTCCTGGCCGAGCACGGGTCGATCATGCTCAAGGCCGTGGCCGGTGGCGGAGGTCGGGGCATGCGTCCCGTGCATGTTCCGCAGCACCTGCCAGATTCCTTCGGGGCGTGTGCCCGGGAGGCCGAAGCGGCGTTCGGCGATGGGTCGCTGTACGCCGAGGAGCTGTTGCCCGACGCCCGCCACGTGGAGGTCCAGATCGTGGGCGACGGGGTCCGCGTCGAGCACCTCCACGAGCGGGAGTGTTCACTGCAGCGCCAGCGCCAGAAGCTGATCGAGTTCGCTCCCGCATGGTGGCTCGATGCCGGGGTGCGGCTCGCCCTCCACGACGCGGCCGTCCGCCTCGGTGAGCACGTGGGCTACGACTCCGTCGGCACGGTGGAGTTCCTGGTCTCCGGTGATCGCTTCGCCTTCATCGAGCTGAACGCCCGGCTGCAGGTGGAGCACACCGTCACCGAGGCCATCTGCGACGTCGATCTGGTCTGTTTCCAGCTCCGTCTCGCCAGCGGCGAAAACCTCAGCGCCCTCGACCTGTTCGCGCCGCCGCCGGTCCGGGGCTACGCGGTCCAGGCCCGGGTGAACATGGAGACGATGGGGCTCGACGGCCGCGTGGTCCCCGCCGGAGGACGAATCGAGCGCTTCGACCCGCCCCCCGGGCATCGCGTCGACACCTACGGCGCAGTCGGGTACGAGACGAGCCCCCGCTACGACTCCCTCCTGGCCAAGGTGATCGTGCACGGTGACGATCCGGTCACCCTCCTGGCCGACGCCGCCGACGCCATCGACGCCTTCGTCATCGAGGGCGTCGAGACCAACCGGGAGCTGCTCGCCACGGTGCTGCGAGATCCCGCCATCGCCGCCGGCCGGTTCGACACCACCTGGCTCGAGGATGCGGTCGGCAGCTTGGCTCCCGCGCCGCAGTCGACCCTGGCCGGTGCGAACGTCGACACCTCCGACCCGCTCGCCGTGCTCGTGCACGGCAAGCAGCAGACGGATTCCGCACCCACGATGCCACGCGACGGACTCCTGGAGGTCACCGCGCCGCTGCAGGGGACCGTCGTCCGCATCGACGTCGCCCCGGGTACCGAGCTGGCGGCGGGCGCCACCGTGGCGATCATGGAGGCCATGAAGATGGAGCACGTCGTCACGGCGACGAGCTCCGGGATCGTCCGCGACCTGACCGTCGAGGTGGGTGATGCTGTCTTCGCCGGTCACGTCCTCGTGAGGCTCGAGCCGGCCGAGGTGGCGGGTACGGCCAGCGCGACGGAGGCCGACGTCGATCTCGACCACATCCGTCCGGATCTGGCCGAGGTCCACGAGCGTCACGCCATCGGCCACGACGACCGCCGACCGGACGCCGTCGAGAAGCGGCGAAAGCTGGGGAAGCGCACGGCGCGGGAGAACATCGCCGATCTCGTCGACGATGGCTCGCTCATCGAGTACGGCCCGTTGATGGTGGCCGCACAGCGCAAGCGCCGCAGTGCCGAGGAGCTGCGAGAGCGGACACCGGCCGACGGTCTGGTCGGGGGGATCGCGTCCGTCGACGGGCACCCCGTCGCCGTCGCCTCGTACGACTACACCGTGCTCGCCGGGACCCAGGGCCTACAAAACCACCGCAAGAAGGACCGGCTCTTCGAGGTGGCCGAGCAGCAGCGGCTGCCGTTCGTGTTCTTCACCGAGGGTGGGGGAGGGCGGCCGGGCGACACCGATGGCACTGGCGTGGCCGGCCTCGACTGCCTGGCCTTCGCCTACTTCGGTCGCCTGTCCGGGTTGGTGCCGCTCGTGGGCATCGCCAGCGGCCGGTGCTTCGCCGGCAACGCCGCACTCCTCGGCTGCTGTGACGTGGTCATCGCCACCGCCGACGCCAACATCGGCATGGGCGGACCCGCCATGATCGAGGGAGGCGGGCTCGGTGTCTACCGGCCCGAGGAGGTCGGCCCCATCGACGACCAGATCACCAGCGGCGTGGTCGACGTCGCCGTGGCCGATGAGGACGAAGCGGTCGCCGTCGCCAAGAAGTACCTCTCGTACTTCACCGATCCGGGCCTCGCCGACGCCGATCCCGGAACGACCCGACAGTCGGGGTGGGCGTGCGCCGACCAGCGACTCCTCCGCAGGGTCATCCCCGAGAACCGGCTGCGGGTGTACGACGTGCGCGCCGTGATCGAGACCATGTTCGACACCGGATCCGTGCTGGAGCTCCGACGAGGTTTCGGCCTCGGGATGGTCACGGCACTCGCCCGCATCGAGGGACGTGCGGTCGGTGTCATCGCCAACGATCCCGGTCATCTCGCCGGAGCGATCGACTCGGACGGCGCCGACAAGGCCGCCCGCTTCATGCAGCTGTGCGACGCCCACGACATCCCGCTCGTGTTCCTGTGCGACACGCCCGGGATCATGGTCGGTCCCGACGCCGAACGAACCGGCCTCGTCCGCCACGCCAGCCGCCTGTTCGTGACCGGCGCCGGGCTCACCGTGCCGTACATGACCATCGTGCTGCGCAAGGGCTACGGCCTCGGCGCGCAGGCCATGGCGGGCGGCTCGTTCCATGCGCCGCTCTTCATCGTGGGTTGGCCCACGAGCGAGTTCGGCGGCATGGGGCTCGAGGGCGCGGTGAAGTTGGGTTACCGCAACGAGCTGGCGGCCATCGACGACCCCGTCGAGCGCAAACGCACCTTCGACGAGATGGTGGATCGCATGTACGAGATCGGCAAGGGCGTCTCGATGGCCGAGGC
>JBPPNA010000257.1:0-7963 GCA_051306355.1 Acidimicrobiales bacterium
CAGGAGCACCTCCTCGGTCCGGGCAAACCGTTGCGCACGCTGGTCGAGACCGATCGGCTCTCCTCGGCGCTGCTGTGGGGGCCGCCCGGGACGGGCAAGACGACGCTGGCGCGCGCCGTGGCCGCGCACACCGAGAAGGTGTTCGTCCAACTCTCCGCAGTGACCGCCACGGTCAAGGACGTGCGGGAGACCATCGCCGGCGCTGGACACCGCCTGGGGGAGCAGGGGCGGGGAACGATCCTGTTCCTCGACGAGATCCACCGCTTCAACAAGGCCCAGCAGGATGCGCTCCTCCCCGCCGTCGAGGATGGGCTGGTGGTCCTCGTCGGTGCGACTACCGAGAACCCGTACTTCGAGGTCAACGCGCCGCTGCGGTCGCGGTCCACGTTGTTCCGGCTGGAGCTGCTGAGCATCGACGCGCTGCGCGACCTGCTGCGGCGCGGCCTCGAAGCCGAGTCGGCCACGGCCACCGACGAGGCCCTCACCCATCTCGCCGAGCGGGCCAACGGGGACGGCCGCCAAGCCCTCACCGCCCTCGAGGTGGCCGTGGCGCTCGCCGAGGACCGGCGGGTGGAGTTGGGCGACGCCGAAGCCGCCCTGGGAACCAATGCCCTCCGCTACGGCGTCGACGACCACTACGACGTGATCTCCGCCTTCATCAAGTCGATCCGGGGCAGCGATCCCGACGCCGGCCTCTATTGGCTGGCGCGGATGGTCGAGGCCGGCGAGGACGCCCGCTTCATCGCCCGTCGCTTGGTGATCCTGGCGTCGGAGGACATCGGCATGGCCGACCCGATGAGCCTCGTCCTTGCTGATGCGGCCGCCCGTGCGGTCGAGTTCGTGGGTTTCCCCGAGGCGGGCCTCAATCTGGCCCAGGCCGTGGTCCATCTCGCCACCGCCCCCAAGTCGAATCGGTCAGCGCTGGGCTGGTGGGCGGCGCAGGCCGATGTGCGTGACCGGCCGGCCGGCGAGGTGCCGGCACACCTGCGCGATGCCCACTACCAGGGGGCGCAGGTGTTGGGCCACGGGAAGGGCTACCGGTACCCTCACGACGACTCGCGGGGCTGGGTCGAACAGGTGCATCTGCCGCCGGAAGTGGCCGATCGGCGGTACTACGAACCGTCGCCCCACGGTTTCGAGGCTGAGGTGGCCGACCGGCTCAGTAGGATCGTTCCCCGTGAGAGCTGACGAACTCCGCCGCGCCTGGGACGATTTCTTCACGGCGCGCGCCCACAGTGCGGTCCCGTCCGCCGGGCTGATCCCGCACCACCCGTCGGCTCCGATGTTCACCAACTCCGGGATGATGCAGTTCGTACCGTACTTCCTCGGTGAAGAGGAGGTGCCCTACGACCCGCCCCGGGCCTGGTCGGTGCAGAAATGCGTGCGCGCCGGCGGCAAACACAACGACCTCGACGCCATCGGCCGCTCGCTGCGCCACCTGAGCTTCTTCGAGATGTTGGGCAACTTCAGCTTCGGCGACTACTTCAAGGCCGAGGCCATCCCGTGGGCCTGGGAGTTCCTCACCGAGGTCCTCGGCCTCGACGGCGGTCGTCTCTGGATCACCGTGCACACCTCCGACGACGAGGCCGAGGAGATCTGGGCCGATACCGTCGGCGTCCCCCGCGACCGCATCCAACGCCTCGACAAGGACAACTTCTGGGAGATGGGCGACGTCGGCCCCTGCGGGCCCTCGTCCGAGATCTTCTGGGACTTCGGACCCGACCTCGGCCCCGATGGCGGCCCGGCCAACCCCGCAGCCGAGGAGCGCTACGTCGAGATCTGGAACCTGGTGTTCACCCAGTACTTCCGCAACCCCGACGGTGAACTGACCGACCTGCCCAGCACGAACGTCGACACCGGAGCCGGGCTCGAGCGCATCCTCGGCGTCCTGGCCGGCAGCCCGAGCCTCTACGCCGCCGACACGCTCTCGGTGCTCACCGACCGGGCCCAGCAGGTCACGGGACGCCGCTTCGGCGAGGACCGACTGGCCGACATCGCCCTGCGGCTCCTGGCCGACCACACGCGCACCGTGGCCTTCCTGGTCTCCGACGGCGTCATGCCCTCGAACGAGGAGCGTGGCTACGTCCTGCGTCGCGTCCTGCGTCGGGCCGTGTACTTCTCCTACCTCCTCGGTGTGAGCACCCCGGTGCTCCCGCCGATGGTCGAGACCTGTGTCGAGCTGATGGGTGGCGCCTACCCCGGCCTCGCCGCCAACGCCGACTCGGTGCGCACCATCGTGAGTCGGGAGGAGGAGCGCTTCCGCCAGACCCTCAAGACCGGCTCAGCCATGCTCGACACCGAGCTCGAGCGGCTCGGCGCGGTCGATGCCGGCGTCGCGCCCGTGCTCGACGGCGGGGTCGCGTTCCAGTTGCACGACACCTACGGCTTCCCGCTCGAGGTCACCCAGGAGATCCTCGCGGAGCGAGGGGTGGAACTCGATGTGGACGGCTTCGATGCGGCCATGGCCGACCAGCGCGCCCGGGCCAAGGCCGGAGCCAAGGGTTCGTCGGTCGCGGTGGGCGATGAGATCGACGCCTTCCGTACGGTGCTCACTGCGGCAGGTCCCACCGAGTTCCTGGGGCGCGAGGTCGACACCGCCGACACGATCGTCGTCGGCGTCGTCCCGGGACCCGAGGATGGTGAGCGAGCCGGCACGGTGTCGATCTTCCTGCAGGAGACACCGTTCTACGCGGAGGCCGGCGGCCAGGTCGGCGACACGGGCGAGATCCGTACCGACACCGGGCGGGCCGAGGTCCTCGACACGGTGTACGCCCTCCCCGGACTGCACCGCCACATCGCCCGCGTGGTCGAGGGCAGCATCGAACCCGGAGCGTCGGCCGTCGCGGCCATCGACGCCGACCGCCGCAACGCCATCCGGCGGCACCACACCGGCACCCACGTGGTCCACTGGGCGCTGCGTGAGGTGCTGGGTGAGCACGTGAAGCAGCAGGGCTCCCTCGTGACCCCTGATCGGATGCGCTTCGACTTCAGTCACTTCGAACCGCTCACACCGGACCAGATCATGGCCATCGAGGACCTCGCCAACGCTGACATCCTGGCCAACCACGAGGCCCATCACTACGAGGCCACCATGGAGGAGGCCAGGGAGAAGGGGGCGGTGGCCTTCTTCGGCGACAAGTACGGCGACATCGTCCGCATCCTCGAGGCGGGCCCCCACTCCACCGAGCTCTGCGGCGGCACCCACGTCCAGCGCCTCGGCGACATCGGACCGGTGAAGATCATCGCGGAGGAGTCCGTGGGATCCAACCTGCGTCGGATCACAGCTGTGGCCGGGACCGGACCCATCGACCGTCTCCGCGAGCGCGAGCGCGAGCTCGTCCGCGTGGCCGAGGCGACGGGCGTACCGCCCACCGACCTCGTCGACGGCGTGACCCGCCTGCGCGAACAGCTCAAGGGGACCCAGGACGAGGTCAAGGCCCTTCGCCGCCAGGTCGCCTCCAGTCGCGCCGAGGGGCTGGCCGCAGCCGCCGAGGACGGGGTGGTGGTGGCCCAGATCGACGGGTCCGACCGCACCGACCTGCGCGAGATGGCCACCTCCCTGCGTGACCACCCCGGCATCCGTGCCGTCGTCCTCGGCGGCGCCCCGGAGGGTGGCGGTGCGGCGCTGGTGATCGCCACCACTGAGGAATCCGGCCTCCACGCGGGCGAGTTGCTGGCCGGGGTCAAGCAGCTGATCCAGGGGGGCGGGCCGAACGACCCCCGTCTGGTCGTCGCCGGCGGCAAGAACGCCGAGGGCGTCGGTCCGGCACTCGCTGCCGTGCGTGCCGCGATCGGCTCCTGAGCGGGGTCGTGCGCGCCATCGGCGTCGACCTCGGCTCCAAGCGGGTCGGGGTGGCCATCAGCTCCGGAAGCCTGGCCACGCCGTACGAGGTGCTGCGACGCAGCGGTGACCGGACCCGCGACCATGCCCGGATCGCGAAGCTGGTCGAGGAGGCCGGTGCCGAGCTCGTCGTGGTCGGGCTCCCGCTGTCGATGGACGGTTCGGTGGGCACCGCAGCCCAGCGGGCGATGGACGAGATCGATCAGCTCACCGCCGTCCTGGACGTGCCCGTTCGGACGTGGGACGAGCGACTCTCTACCGTGACGGCCGAACGGTCCCTGATGGATCAGAACATGAACGCACAGGCCCGACGCCGGGTCGTCGACAAGGTCGCTGCAGCGGTGATCCTGCAGTCCTGGCTCGACGCCAACGAGGAGACCCCGTGAGCAGAGACGACTGGACCGACGACGAGCTCGGCATGGACGACTGGTTCGACGACGACCCGGCCCACGACTCCGCCTACGACGATCCCGCCTACGACGATCCCGCCTACGACCCGGACTACGACGACGTGGCGTGGGTCGACGTCCGGGAGCCGATGGGCACCGGCAAACGGGTCCTCATCTTCCTCACGGTCATCGTCGCCATCGTGGCCGTCGCCGGAGCCGGTGCGTTCTGGTGGGTGCAGGGACAGATCGATCCGTCGGGGGAGCCCGGCGCCGAGGTCGAAGTCGAGATCGCCAGCGGATCGACCACCGAGGCGATCGGCCAGCTCCTCGAGGACAACGGCGTCATCACCTCGGCCATGGTGTGGAACTACTGGTCCCGGTTCAACGACGAGGGACCGTTCCAGGCCGGGTTCTTCGTGTTCCAGGAGAACTCGTCGTTCGGCGAGGCCGTCGAGGTGCTCGACGCCGGACCCCGACCCCCGGAGCTCGAGCGCCTCACCGTGCCCGAGGGGCTCACCATCCCCGAGGTCGTGGCCCGGCTCACGGACGCCGAGACCGGCCTCGATCGATGGGATGCAGCGATCATCCAGGAAGCCATCGACTCGCCCGAGACCCGGTCGCGGTTCCAGCCGGCCGACCAGCCATCGATGGAGGGCATGCTGTTCCCCGACACCTACGAGATCGACGAGGACACCGACGAGCGCAGCTTCGTCCGCCGGCTGGTCACCGAGCTCGACCGGAACCTCGATGCGCTCGACGTCGAGACCCGGGCCGCCGAGCTCGGGCTCAGTCCGTACCAGGTGGTGATCCTCGCCTCGCTGATCGAGGAGGAGGCGCGGGTTCCCGGCGACCGGGCCAAGATCGCCCGGGTGATCTACAACCGTCTGGAGCAGGGCATTCCTCTCGGCATCGATGCCACGTCCCGCTACGAGGCCGAGATCTCGGGCCGGAGCCGGGACGATCTCGACTTCGACTCCGATTCGCCGTACAACACCCGGCGGGTCGCCGGTCTGCCCCCGACCCCGATCGCCGGCGCCGGGCGGGCGTCGCTCGAAGCGGCGCTGAACCCCGAGCCGGGAGAGTGGATCTACTACGTGCTGGCCGACGCCGAGGGCAACCACGCCTTCCTCGAGACCGCCAGCGAGTTCCAGGCCGCCAAGCAGGAGTGCATTCGGCTCGACCTGGGTTGCGGATGAACGCACCTCCCGACGGGCCGGTCTCGGGCGCCACCCGGTTGGCGGGCGTCATCGGCTGGCCCGTACGCCACTCGCTGTCGCCTCGGATCCACAACGCCGCCTTCGATGCTGTTGGGCTCGACTGGGTCTACGTGGCGATGCCGGTCGAACCCGGGCGGACACCGGCGGCGCTGGTGGGCATGGACGCGCTCGGTATCGAGGGGCTGTCCGTGACGATGCCGCACAAGTCTGCGGTCGCCGCGGCACTGGAGCACCTGACCGACGACGCCGTGGCGCTCGGTGCGGTGAACTGCGTGTTCCGCGACGGACCGCACCTCGTCGGCGACAACACCGACGGCCCCGGTTTCGTGGACGCGCTGCGGATCGAGGAGCTCGATCCCGCCGGGATGCGGTGCCTGGTCGTGGGCACCGGTGGTGCGGCCCGGGCCGTGGTCCGCTCGCTCGCCGGGGCTGGTGCCGACGCAGTCGTTGTGGCGGGCCGCCGGGCCGAACCCGCCGCAACGGCGGCTGCCCTGGCCGGAAGGATCGGGCGCGTCGGTTCGGTCGACGAGGTGTCGGCCTGCGATCTCGTGATCAACGCCACGCCGGTGGGGATGGGCGACGACGGGGGCATCCCGTTCGATCCGGTCGCCTGTGCTGACGGCACGATCGTGGCCGACCTCGTCTACCACCCGGTGACGACCCCACTGCTCCGCGCGGCCGACGTGGCCGGTCATCGCACGATCGGCGGTCTCGGCATGCTCGTCCACCAGGCCGCACTGGCGTTCAGCCGGTGGACCGGCATCGAGGCACCTCTCGCGGCCATGTCCGAGGCGGCCCGTTCCGGACTGGCCGACCCCGGACGACGCGGCTCTGCCGGTTCGTGACGATTTCTCCTACAGATCCGCCGCCCGAGCGCCGATAGGACTACGCAAGCGATCAAAGCGCGTTCTACGGGAGGTGTGGCCGTGGCCCTGCAAGGGACACTCGAGACGTTCAGCGTGCCGGAAGTCCTTCGACTTCTGTCCGGTACCGCCAAGACCGGGCTCCTCGCCCTGCAGGGAGACCGGGGTGCGGGCAAGGTGTGGTTCACCGAGGGTCGCATCGTCGCGGCGCACTCGGACCACGAACAGGGCGATCGGGTGGACGCCGTCCTCTTCGACCTCCTCCGTTACGAATCCGGTTCGTTCGTGTTCGATCCCGGCACGCTGCCGGACGGCGACACCACCGGCGACGTCGACGTCGAGGACGTGCTGGTCGAGGCGGAGCGCATGCTCGTGGCGTGGCGGGAGATCGAGGCGGTCGTCCCGTCCCTCGATGTCCAGGTACAGCTCGTCGACGAGCTCAGCGGCGATTCGGTCACCGTCACCGCCGATCAGTGGCGGTCCCTGGCCCTCGTGGGCAGTGGCATCTCGGCCCGTCGGCTCGGCGCCCATCTCGGTGTCGGCGAGTTCGACGCCTGCAGCGCCGTCCGTGACCTGGTCGACGCCGGCCTCGTGGACGTGTCGGAGCCGGTCTCGGAGCCGGAGGGCCCGGCGCCGTCGTCCGATCCCCAGCCCGAGGTCGAAGCCCCTGTCGATGTCGAGGCCGATGTCGAGGTCGAGATCGAGGTCGAGGTCGAGGCCGACGACGAACCCGGAGATCCCGTGGTCGAGCAGGCGGCGCCCGAGGTCACCGTGGACGCCGGCGCCCACGAGCTGACCGACGCCGAGACCGAGTTGCCCGAGACGCAGGACGATGCCGACTCCGGTGAGTTCCTGTCGCAGCTGGCCAACTTCAGCCCCAAGGCGGCTGCGGCGCTCGAGGCGACCGCCGAGGAGCCCACCGCACTCGATGAGGAGATCGCCGCCGCGGCCGAAGACGACGAGGAGATCAACCGGAACCTGCTGCTCAAGTTCCTGTCGTCGGCCAAGAACTGAGTTCCCGGTCCTCGCGACCGTATGGTTGCGTCCCGTGGACGTAGCGCAGGTGGTCGCCGCCGGACTGGTCGGCGTCCCCGTCGGCTCCCTGCTCAACCGGCTCATCGTCCGCGAGCCCGGCTATGTGATCACCGACCCTGGTGATCTGCCCGAGGGTGCCGACGCCACTCTGCTCGACGAGCTCGAACCCGCACCCCAGCACGACCGGGAGGTGCCGGTCCTCGCCGTCGTCCGCCCCGGGACGTGGTGGCGCCGCTGGTTCCCGATCACCGAGCTCCTGACCGGCGGCCTGTTCGCCCTCACAGTGCACCGCCTCGGATGGGGTGCACCCACGGTCGCGATCCTGTTCCTGGTCGGAGCGCTGGTGGCACTGGCCGCGGTGGACTTCCGCGTCTACCGCATCCCGGACCGTCTCAACTTCCCGTCGATGGCCATCGGCGCAATGTTGATCGTCGCTGCGTCGCTGATCGAGGGCGTCCCCGAGTCCGTGGCGGGCGCGGCCTTCGGCGGTTTCAGCTACGCCACCCTCCTGTTCCTCGCCCACATCGCCTACCCCCGGGGGATGGGATGGGGCGACGTCAAGCTGGCGTGGCTGATGGGGCTCTACCTCGGATGGGCCGGGTGGGCCGGTGGACCGTG
>JBPPNA010000268.1:0-7822 GCA_051306355.1 Acidimicrobiales bacterium
CCAGGCGCTTGCGGGCCAGCTGGCGGTTGCGGAACTGCGAGCGCGAGTCGGCAGAACTGGCCCGGACCGAGTCGCCGTGCGCCGTGCGCAACCGGGACGTCACCGCTTCGGGCAGGCCGGCGTCGTCGAGGTCGAGGGCGCTGGTGACGTTGGTGTCGGAGGTGTTGGCGTGCTGACCACCGGGTCCACCCGATCGGGTGGCCCACCACGACAAGGCCGAGGCCGGTACCCGCAGGCCTCGGCTCGTCATCAGATCGTCGTCGGCGGCCACGGGTGGAGTCTGTCAGGCGCCTGAACCACCGGCGGTGGCGGACGGTGCTCTCGGTATGGTTCCCACGTGACTCCCCGCACCAAGATCGTCGCCACCATCGGCCCGGCCTCCGACTCCGAGGAGATGCTGCGTGGCCTGATCGAAGCCGGCGTCGACGTCTGCCGCCTCGGCCTGGCCCACGGCACGATCGAGGAGCACCGGGCTCGCATCAAGCGCATCCGCAAGGTCTCGGCGTCGATGAAGCGGCCCATCGCCGTCCTCGGTGACCTCCCGGGCCCGAAGATCCGCATGGGCCCCGTACTCGACGACGCCGGCATCTTCCTCGTGGAGGGGCACCGCATCGAGGTGAAGTCGGGAACCGAGGCCACGACCAACGACCACATCCACGTGGACTACTCCCATGTCGTGGAGGACGTCGACGTTGGCGACACGCTGGTGCTGGGCGATGGTGCCGTCCGGCTCATCGCCGTCGAGAAGACCGAGCACTCGCTCGTCGTCGAGGTCGAGCACGGCGGCCGGATCCAGGGCCGCCCCGGGGTCACCATCCCGTCCGGTCGCATGCGCGTGGCCGTGCCGACCGATCAGGACATCGAGCTCCTCGACGCCCTCGCGGCCGACCTCGACTTCGTGGCGGCGTCGTTCATCCGCTCCGCAGCGGAGGTGGAGGCGGTGAAGAAGCGGGCCAAGGGGGCTGCGGTGGTGGCCAAGATCGAGACCAAGGCCGCGGTCGACGCCCTCGACGAGATCATCAACATCTCCGACGCGGTCATGGTCGCCCGCGGTGATCTGGGCAACGAGTGCGACATCGCCGAGGTGCCGCATCTGCAGAAGAAGATCATCCGCCAGGGCGTGGCCTTCGGCGTCCCCGTCATCACGGCCACCCAGATGCTCGAGTCCATGATCCACTCCCCGTCGCCCACCCGGGCCGAGGCCACCGACGTGGCCAACGCCGTGTTCGACGGCACCACCGCGGTGATGCTCTCGGCCGAGACCGCCATCGGCCACAACCCCATCCAGGTCATCAAGGTGATGGCGCACCTGTGCGAGCGTGCCGAGGCGGCCGCCGACTACGAGACCTGGGGAGCGTCGCTCGGGCGGATCGAGGGTCAGGTCCAGGCTGACACCGGTACCAGGATCACCGCCGGCATGAGCCACGCCGCCTGGCGCCTCGCCACCGAGCTCGAGCTCGACGCCATCCTGTCCTGCACCAACTCGGGCTACACCGCTCGAGCCATCTCCAGGTTTCGGCCGCCGGGCGTGCTCGTCGGTGCCAGCCCGGTCGAGAGCACCGTGCGCAAGCTGAGCATGGTCTGGGGAACACGCCCGCTGAAGATGGACCACTACGACAGCACGGACGAGATGGTGTGGCACGTCGTGGAGAAGTCCGTGAAGGCCGGCCACATCAAGCGCGGTGACGTGGTCGCGGTGCTGGCCGGTGCCCCGGGCAGCGAGGGCGGTACCACCGACGTGCTACGCGTCGTGCAGGTCGAGTGAGCGCGCCGGATCCCCAGCACTGCTGGCGCACCGTGGAGGGGGCGGGGCCGCGCGTCGTGCTCGTCCACGGGACCATGGACCGCTCGACGAGCTTCGGGCGCGTGGTCAAGCACCTCGAAGGGTTCGAGGTGACCCGGTACGACCGGCGCGGGTACGCCCGCTCGCTGGAGCTCGGCCCGCCGACGGGGATGGACCAGCAGGTGGCCGACCTCCTCGACGTCATGGACGGTCGCCCGGCCATGGTGGCCGGACACTCCTACGGCGGGGCCATCGCCCTGGCCGCGGCCCAACGGCACCCGGCTCTCGTCATCGGGGTTGTGGCGTACGAATCACCCATGTCGTGGCGCGACTGGTGGCCGACGCACAGCGCGGGGGCGCATGCGGTGTCGAACGCTGCCGACCCCGCCGATGCCGCGGAGGGGTTCATGCGCCGCATGCTGGGCGACCGCCGGTGGGAGCGGCTGCCGCCGTCGACGCGTGACGCCCGCCGGGCCGAGGGTCCCACCCTGGTGGCAGAGATGGCGCACACCCGGCCCCCCAACCCGCCGGCGCACGAGCCCGGGCTGATCACGGTTCCGGTCATCGCAGCCCACGGCACGGATGGCGCCGAGCATCACCATCGCGCCGTCGACGTCCTGGCTGAAGAGGCACCGGCCGGCGAACTGGTCGTGCTCGACGGCGCGGGCCACGGCGTGCACCTCACCCACCCGCAGCTGTTCGCGGGTCTGGTGGAGTGCCTCGCGGCCCGGGTGGCGGGATGACGCAGCCGGTGGTTCAGGTGCGGGGCAGCTTGGGGTTGCAGTAGGCGACGCTGATGTCGGCACCGGCCAGCGTGCACTTGCAGGTCTGCGTGCACTCGGTGATGTTCTCGTGCTCGGCGGCCACGAAGAGCGTCACCAGCAGCAACAGGCTGAGCAGGATCACCCGCGTCATCGAATTGACGATGAGCCGGATCACGAGCAGGGCGAGGACGGCGCAGACGATGCCCGCCATCACCGGGCTGTTGTCCCGGACGAAGTCCTCGAACGGTGCCGCCGCCAGGATGGTGCCCATGGCGCAAACGATACTGCTCACCTCGGTGGGCATTGTCGATGCACACCGGTTCCTCCGGCATGTGCCTCCTAGGCTGCGCCCATGTCCCCGAATGTGAACCTCTCCGCTGCCGGACCCCCGGAGACCGTGCTCGATCCCGAACCCGCCGACGCCCTCGACCGGTTGTCCGCCGCAGAGCGGCTCGACGGGGAGGATCGACGGGCGGCCGTGTCGACCGTCGTCGCCGACCACCCCCGTTGCCTGGCCGCATGGGCCCGTCTCGGAGAACTGGCCCGGGACGACACCGAGGCCTACGCAGCGTTCCGCGTCGGCTATCACCGCGGACTCGACCGCCTCCGAGCCAATGGGTGGCGGGGCTCGGGGTACGTGCGATGGACCCACCCGGAGAACCGTGGTTTCCTCTCGGCGCTCGACGGATTGCGTCGCGCTGCAGGGGCCATCGGCGAGTCCGACGAGGAGCAGCGGTGCGCGCAGTTCATCCGCCAGCTCGACCCAACGCTGCCCATGGAGAACTGAGCGGGGTCGTCGTCCCTAGCATCAGCCCATGACCGAGCCGACGTTCCCGACCGAGTCCCGACCCGTCGACGAGGTGCTCGACGCGATCCGGGGCCGGCGCGACCGCGACGCCGACTGGAAGGGTGGCCGCACGTTCAGCCTCGTCTATCACCCCGATGATCCGGAGCTGGATCGGCTCCACGGCGCCGTGGCGCAGGAGTACCTGCACGAGAACGCCCTGAACCCCTTCGCCTTCCCCAGTCTCACCGAGATGGAAGGGGAGGTCATCGCCTGGGGAGCCGATCTGCTGCACGGTCCGGGACCCGGACGGCTGACGAGCGGGGGCACCGAGTCGATCTTCCTGGCCGTGCAGACCATGCGCGACCACGCCAGGACCGAGCGGGGCATCGCGGAGCCTGTGCTCCTCACCGCCGAGACGGCCCACCCGGCCTTCGCCAAGGCGTGCAAGTACCTCGACGTGGAGCAGGTCCGCATCCCGGTGCGGAGCGACGGGAGGGCCGATGTCGCGACGATGGTGTCCGCCATCGACGGCCGGACGGGGATGATCGTGGGATCGAGCCCCTGCTACCCGTTCGGGGTGATCGATCCCATCCCGGAACTGGCCTCTGCGGCCGCCGATGCAGGGATCCTGTGCCACGTGGACGCCTGTCTCGGTGGGTTCCTCCTCCCGTTCTGGGAGCGGATCGGGGAGGACGTTCCTGCGTGGGACTTCCGGGTCGAGGGCGTGACGTCGATGTCGGCCGACATCCACAAGTACGGGTGGACGTTCAAGGGTGCGTCCCTGGTCCTCTACCGGGACAAGGCGCTGCTCGAGAAGCAGTTCTTCCTGTACGACGACTGGCCGGGTGGTCTGTACGGCTCGGCCACCACCGCCGGCACCCGCGCCGCCGCTCCCATCGCCGCGGCCTGGGCCACGATGTGCCACCTCGGCGAACCCGGCTACCAACGCCTCGCCGCGGTCCTCCGCGACACCACCGCCACCTTCCGTGACGGCGTCGCCGCCATCGACGGGCTCCACATCACGCACGAACCCGACCTGTCGCTGTTCCAGTTCACCGCCGATGACGGGCTCGACATCAGTGCCATCGGCGACGTCATGGACGATCGCGGTTGGCACCTCGATCGCCAGCAGGGCGGGCTGCACCTGATGCTGTGGCCCTACCACGCCAACGTCGCCGCGGAATTCCTCTCCGATCTGCGGGCTGCCGTGTCCGACCACGGGGAGAGCCGGGGCGTCCAGGCCACCTACGGCGGCATCTCCTGAGCGGAGCGAACGGCTTCGACGGCGCCGTGCTGTGCGGTGGTCGAAGCCGTCGCATGGGGACCGACAAGGCGCTCATCGAGATCGACGGCCGTTCCCTGGCCGAACGGGTCGCCGATGCGCTCGAGGAGGCCGGTGCGTCCACCGTCGCGGCAGTCGGTGGCAACGCGGTCGCCCTCACCGGTCTCGGCCTGTCGGTCCATCCCGACCCGACGCCGGGCGCGGGTCCGCTCGGGGGAGTGATCGGCGCGCTGCGCCTCGTGGGAGGGCAGCCCACGGTCGTCGTCTTGTCGTGCGATCTCCTCCGTCCTGCCCCGGAGCTGATCGCACGACTCGTGGCCGAGCGGCAACGGCTCGACGTCGATCTCGTGGTGCCGGTTGCTGCGGGACGGCCGCAGTGGACGCACGGCGCATGGCGTCGCGCTGCAGTCGACCTCCTCGAGACCCGTTTCGCCGCCGGCGACCGATCGCTGGTCGCCGCAGCTGCGGCGCTCCGTTGCACCCAGGTCGACGTGGACGATCCGGACGTGGTCGACGACGCCGATGTGCCGTCGGACCTCCCGCCCGGCCCTAGCATCGGAACGTGACCGTTCCCGAGATCGACATCGAAGCCCTCTCGGACAAGATGGACGGCGGCGCGCCGACCTTCGATGTCCGCCAACCCGACGAGTACGAGGAGGCCCATGTTCCCGGCGTCCGCCTGGTGCCCCTGGCCGAGGTCCCCGACCGGTTGGGAGAGTTCCCCACCGACGAGACGGTGTACGTCATCTGCAAGTCGGGAGGACGCAGCGCCAAGGCGGCGGAGTTCCTGCGGGCCAACGGTGTCGATGCCGTCAACGTCGCCGGCGGGACCACGGCCTGGATCGACGCCCGGAAGCCGGTCGACACCGGTGCCTGAGCGCACCGCACGCTGGATCGACACCGCCGATGGCCTGCAGGGCCTGGTGGAGGAACTCCGGGACGAGACCCGACTGGCCATCGACACGGAGTTCCATCGGGAGCGCACGTACTTCCCGGTCTGCGCCCTGGTCCAGGTCGGATGGAGCAAAGGTCGGGCCCTCGTCGACCCGCTCGGACTCGACCTCGCCCCCCTGGGCGACGTGCTGACCGGCCGTCGCATCGTGATGCACGCCGCCGGCCAGGACCTCGAGGTCTTCAGACACTCCGTCGGGGTTCTGCCCGACGACCTCTTCGACACGCAGATCGCGGCCTCGTTCCTCGGGATGAGCTCCATCGGTCTGGCCCCGCTCGTCGACAAGCTCATCGGGGTCGACCTCCCCAAGGCCGACCGCCTCACTGACTGGCTCGTCCGACCACTCCCAGAGCGCGCCAAGGTGTACGCCGAATCCGACGTGGTGCACCTCTTCGACCTCCACGACCAGCTCACCGCCGACCTCGAGGCCCGTGGTCGCATGCGCTGGGTGCGCAGCGAGACCGATGCGATGGTCGATCGTGCGCTCATCGACAACGACCCCGACATCGCGTGGTGGAAGGTCAAGGAGGCCCGTCGTCTGCGCGGTCGTGCGGCAGCGGTCGCCCAGGAGGTCGCCAAGTGGCGCGAGCTCCAGGCCAGGCAGTCGGACAAGCCGTTGCGCTCTGTCCTCCCGGACCTCGCGCTCGCCGGCATCGCCCAGCGACCCCCGAAGGACGTCGATGCGCTGACGAAGATCCGCGGGTTGCGCGACCGCGGGATCCCCAAATCGGTGCGGGGAGAGTTGCTCGAGGCCGTGGAAGCCGGCATCGCCCTCGATCTCGACCAGGTGCGGCAACCGTCGTCGAACCCGGTGCCCTCCGAACTGCGCACCGCAATTCCCCTGCTGATGTCGTGGGTGTCGCAACGGGCTCGCGAGCTCGAACTCGACCCTGCGGTCCTGGCCACCCGGACCGACCTCGAGTCCTTCCTCCGGGGCGACGACGACAGCCGGTTGGCCACCGGGTGGCGAGGCGAGGCCCTGGCCGACGACATCGGGTCGCTCCTCGTCGGCCGTTCGTCGCTGGCGTTCGAGCGCGGTGTCGGCCTCGTGCTGCGACGGGACGGGGGGGAGTGAGGATCGCGCCGGATACGGTGGTCCCCTTCCGTCTGTGCCATGCTCGTCCCGAGCTACACTGACACGCTCAAAGCCCCCACCGAATCGGGAGCACGCCCGTGAAAAAGGGTCGACATCGTCGTTTCGAGGAAGCCCGAGCGCTCAAGCGCTCGGACACCAACATCGACATCTCGGACATCTTCGAGGAAAAGCCGCCAGAACCATGCGACGAGTGTGGGGCCAAGCCCGGCGCGTCCCACGCCTCGTGGTGCATGGCCGAGGTGCTCGACGAGTGAAGAAGCCGGGCGGAGTCGCTCCGTCCGACTGATGTTTCCACGACTACCGCACGAGTCGGGCCGACTTCTGGGAGCCCTTGCGAGCGTTCCGGATCCGCTGAGCCGTTCGCCGTCGCTTCAGGCCGTGCGGTCCTTGCGGACAGCGGGGTGGGGCACGGGCTGCCAGTGTCGACGCCGCTCGAGCAGTCGGACGAGGAGCTCGTAGGGCGCCTCGCCGATCATCTCGACGATCTCGTCGCGCATCCCGACGAACACCGGCGTGGTGGCCACGAAGGCGTCGGCGGAATCGGTGCACCACCAATCGAACTCGAGCCCACCCTCGCCCCAGTCGCGCCGCTTCCACTCGCGCAGCGTGGAGGTGACGTGGCCGTGGTCGTCGGTCGACTCCTCCAGCCGGAGCGGTAGCTGCCAGCAGACGTCGGGCTTCCAATCGAGCGGTCGCCCACCGACCTGGGCGGCCGCCTGGTGCAGGGCGCAGCCCGCGCCGCCGGGGAAGCCGGGCCGGTTCAACATGATGCAGGCGCCCTGGTGGACGCGAGTGACCCACTGTCCGCTCTTCGTTCGTCTGGTGGCACCCTCCTTGCGGGCCTTGCGTCGGAACTGCCACTGCTCGTCGGTGAGGGCGTCGATGTAGGCGAGGGTCTCGTCGTGGTCGTCATCGTCGACGAAGTGGGCGCCGTAGCTGCAGCACCCCTGCTCGAGCTCAGGAGCGGGGCTGGTGAGCACGCCCGGGCAACCCCGACCGTAGATGCAGGTCCACGCGCTGGTGAGGAAGGTGATGTCGAACACCCAGGTCCGGTGCTCGTCGGGATACTCGAACGAGATGTACTCGTGCAGGTCCTCGAGGGTGTCTTCGACGTGAGGCATGGACTCGCTTCCGGGCGGGGCCGACGGTGGGGGGTCC
>JBPPNA010000275.1:0-23911 GCA_051306355.1 Acidimicrobiales bacterium
GCTCGATGAGCGCATTGCCGCGGCCGAGTTGAGCAAGACCTACCTGGAGCACACGCTGCGATGCCCGATCCGTCCGCCGCTCGCGTGCCCGACCTTGCAGGGCTTGCTGAACGACGTCATTCCACGCAGGACCGACGAGCAAGGCGAAGCGCGCGACAGCGAACCAGTTCCGAGCGAAACTCGGTCAGGACGAGCGCCGGCCAATGCACGGCGGCGATATTGAATTTAAGCCGAGACCTGGTCGCGCAGCCCAGGACGCCGTCGAGCGGCCCGTACGCTGCGTAGCTTGACCTCTGCGTTCCAACGCAGCGGAGACCTTCTCGACTCGCCCTCGCCGCCCTCGCGAGGCGGGCCGTTCCACTTGCCGGCGCGGACCGCAAACGTTGGTTCATCATCGCGAATGCCCAGGTCGGGAGGCAGAAATGCCCTGGTGGACGACGAAGCGGCGTTCCCGCCCTGGCCAGTCCGGCACCACGTCGCAGACTGGTCACAAGGCCTCGCTCACCGTCCGCGCGCGGGATGGACGCGGGATGGCGCGTTCGAGAGCCGCGCTTCGCACCATCGAAATATGCCCTCTGAACAGGGCTTCTGTAGTCGGGTGGGGGAGATTTGAACTCCCGACCTCTGCGTCCCGAACGCAGCGCTCTGCCAAGCTGAGCCACCACCCGGTTCGGTCGCCAGAGCGACCGGTCCGAAACACTATCCCACGGTCTGTGACGCTCACGATCCCGCGATTGTCCCGGGGGCGCGCTCGGTCCCGAAGATCGCGGCCACCTCGTCGGCACCCTGGATCTCGATGTCGGATCGCCGCAGCGGGCCGAAGTCGTCGCGGTCCATGGTGAAGTGCTGGACCACCACCACGTCGTCCTCGCCCCTCCCCCACCGTTCGTCCCCGTTCGGGCGGTAGCCGAGGGCCCTGGTCACGCCCAGCGAGCTCGGGTTGTCGGTGAATGCAGACGTGACCGCCCGTTCGGCGCCGAGCCCGTCAAAGGCGAGTTGCAGCGCGGCGATCCGCATCTCCTTGCCGAGCCCCCGGCCCTGGAACTCCAGCCCGAGCCACGAACCGGTCTCGACGGTGCGTGCCGGGCTCCAGGACTTGGTGAACACGCCTTGGGTCCCCACGATGCGCCCATCGACGACCGTCACCAGCGGGAGGTTCCACGCCTCTCCCTGCAGCGTCCCCCGCTGGGTCCAGAAGTACTGGAGCGTGTTGCGCTGCTGGAACGGCGCCTCGATGCGCGTCCACGGGATGGTGAAGGGCATGGCGTCCTCGCCGTGCACGCCCCGGACGGCGAGGTCCGCCAACTCGAGCACGTCGTCGTCGTCCGGGAAGCGGAGCGTCAGGCGGGGTGTGCGGACCTCCAGCGCGAAGACCGGGAAGTGCGCGGCCAGACGATCACGGGTCGACATCGCTCCAGCGTGGTGCCGGCCCTCCGGTCGAGGACAGCGATTTGTGTCGCGGGGTCAGTCGGTTGCCGGCGCGACGGCGGGGACCGTCTCGACCGTGGATGGCTCGGTGTACTCGTCGCCGGCAAGCAGTGCACGGACGGCTCGCCGCAGGCGGAACGAGTCCAGCGGCTTGACGAGCCAGCCGTCGACGTTCGACCGCCGGGCCAGGAACATGTCGGCCTCACGGTCGAGCAGCATCAAGATCGCCGTGTGGGGGAGTCGTCCCATCCCGGACTCCGCCCGCAGATGCTTGGCCACGGCCATGCCTCCCATGGCGCCGATCTGGAGGTCGAGGATGACCACCTCGGGCTGGTGGTCGTCGACGGCGTCGCTGACCTGCGCTCCTGCCCGCACACGGATCATCGTCGTGCCCTCGTCGGCCACGGCGGCATCGACCTCAGCGGCGACCGCATCGGAGTCGGTAGCGATGAGCACGGTGAGCACGCCGGGAAAGCTAGCGTGCGGACGGTGGAGATCCAGATCGAAGAGACGCCCGACTACACCCTGTGCCGCCCGAGCGGAGAGCTCGACGCCTACACGGTCGGTGAGTTCCGAGAAGCCCTCGGCGGTGTCGCAGATGCGGATGCGCTCTTGATCGATCTCAGTGACGTGCCGTTCATGGACTCGGCCGGGCTCGGCGCCCTCATCGGTGGCATCCGACGGACCCGCGAGGGGGGCGGCGAGGTCGCAGTGGCCTGCAGCCGCCAGTCGCTCACCCGCCTGCTCCACACCACCGGCTTCGACCGCATCGTCCCCGTGGCCGAGTCCGTCGAGGAAGCAGCGGCCGCGCTCAAGGAAGGCCCGTCGGAGGGCTGACCCGCCGGCCCGCCGATGGCCGGTTCACGCGATGAGATGTTCCTCGATCCGGCGGAGACCTTCGAGGTCATGGACGTCGGAGCGCAGGAACGGCACTCGCACCACTGGTGCGGGGGCCACGGCGTCGGCCAGACCGGCCAGGTTCTCCTCCTCCCGCGACGAGACCAACTGGAAGTCGGCCAGGTTGCGGTAGAGATCGCCGATCTCCTGGTCGCCCAACGAGTCAGCGCGTTCACGGGTGGCTTCGGCGAGGCCCTCGGCGAAGCGGGGGTGCATCCGGTTCACGACCAGGGCGCGGACCGGAAGGCCCGATTCCCCGAGCTTCTCGGCGAAGAAGGTGGCCTCGTCGATCGTGTCTCGGCGCGGTGACGCAACCAGCACGAACGCCGTCCCGTCGATCCGCAACAGCTCCTCCACCCGGGAAGCCCGGTCCTTGAACCCCTGCTCCATCCCGTCGAAGGCCTGGAAGAACGCGATGGCGTCGTCGATCACGCCGGCGCCCACGACCTTGGCGATCGATCGCACGAAGGACTGCGCCGCCATGTTCAGGGCCTTCAGCGGGCCCCGGTTCGTCATGGTGAGCAGCCGGTAGAACCGGTGGTCGAGGAAGCGGGTCAGCCGCCTCGGCGCGTCGAGGAAGTCGAGTGCGTTGCGGGTGGGCGGGGTGTCGACGACGATCAGGTCGAAGTCCGAGCTCTCGTACAGCTCGTAGAGCTTTTCCATGGCCATGTACTCCTGGGTGCCCGAGAGCGCGCCGGAGATGTTGCGATAGAACCGGTTGCCGAGGATGCGGGCCCGCTGGTCGTCGTCGGTCGCGTAGGTCCCGACCAGGGCGTCGAAGGTCGACTTGGTGTCGAGCATCATCGCCCACAGTTCGCCGTCGAAGTCGCCGTCGATGCGGGACGGCTCGTTCGTGAGATCGTCGAGGCCGAGCGCATCGGCAAGGCGCTTCGCAGGGTCGATCGTGACCACGACCGCACGGCGGCCGACCTCAGCGGCCCGCAGTGCGAGCACGGCGGCGGTGGTCGTCTTGCCGACGCCTCCCGACCCGCAGCACACGAGGACGGCCCGCTCGCGGATCAGCTCGTCGAGGCCGGGCTGGCGCGCTGCGTCCACCGCCGGGCTCACGAGACCGCCCCGAGCGCGAGATCAGCGTCGAGCTCTCCGATGTTCGCCAGCACGGCCCGGGCCAGGACCTCGACCTCGTTGGGCCCGATCTCCGACTCGAAGAGGAACGGGAGGTGCACCTGCGGCAGGGGCAGCTGGTCAGAGAGGCGCTGCACCTGCTGGGCCTGCAGCCCGATGCGGTGGCGGCGGAAGTCGGCCGCTGCCGCCAGCGCCTCGGTTTCGCCGGCCAACAGGGACACGCCGGCAGCTTCGGCCGCCGTCTCCGGGTCGGCGTCGATGCCGGCGAGCTCACCGTAGAGGCCATTCACGACGACGGGACCGAGACCGATGCCGACCTCGTCCTCGAGGGAGAACGCGGTCTCGACCAGCTCGTTGACGGGTGTCTCCTCGGGCAGGGTGACGAGCACGACCTGGCACCGCTCATGGTCCTCGAGCAGGTCGAGCACGTCGCGGGCCTGGCTGTGGACGGGCCCCACCTTGACCGCGTCGATGAGTCCCCGCGCCGACCGCAGGAAGTTGATGGCGTGACCGGCAGCGGGCGCATCGAGGATCAGGACGTCGGCGGCAGCGGCCCGTTGCAGCTGCTTGACCTTGCCCAGCACGAGGATGTCGCGGATCCCCGGTGCCGCGGTGGCCACGACGTCGAGAGCTCCGGAGCTCACGAGGCGCTTGGTGATGCGGGACAGACCGTGGTCCTCGAGATACTCGAGGAGGGCGCCGTCGGGGGTGATCGTCCGGGCCCGGACATCGGCCGCTCCTTCGGGTCCACCACCCTTGTGCAGCACCAGGTCGTCGTAGCCGAGTTGGTGATGGCCGAACATCTTCGGCAGACCGGACTTGCCCTCGACTTCGATCACGAGAGCGGATCGCCCGGCCAGCGCGGCGGCCCGCGCCATGGCTGCGCTGACCACGGTTTTGCCCACGCCCCCTTTCCCGGCAACGATGAGCAGCCGAGATGCAGCGAAGTACTCTGTCGGATCCACCGATCGCTCTCCACACCCGCTGGGCTCGTTGCCGGGACGGATTCACCCTATCCAGGGTGATCGCCGGCTTCGCCCTCCTGGTGATGGGCGTCGCCCTGTCCCCCGGGACGGCTGCGGCGCGCCAGTCCGACCCCGGCGATGCCCCGGACGAAGCGCCTGTCGCCGAACCCGACGACCCCGGCGTGGTGCGCGTGGTCAAGGTGTCCGGGCTGCTCGATCCCATCATGGTCTCCTTCCTCGAGGACGAGATCGAGGCCGCCCAGGACGCCGGGATCACGGCGCTCGTGTTGCAGGTCAACAGTGAGGGTGCCGTGGTGTCCGACCAGCGGATGGACGACCTGGTCGCGTCGATCGAGGAGTCGTCGGTCCTCGTCGGCGTCTGGGTGGGGCCGTCCGGTTCCAAGGCCCTGGATGAGGCCACCCGACTGGTCGCCGCCGCCGAGGTGTCCGGGCTCCCGCAGGGAAGCCGTGTCGAGGTCACCTCCGAGCTCGTCGGCGAGGCAGACCTCGATGGCCGCACCTCCATCGGCGAGACGGTCGGCAGCGAGTTGGCCAACGAACTGGGCATCGTCGACAGTCCCGCCCCGATCATCGGCGAGTTCATCCTCGATCTCCCCGACGTGCAGAGCGAAGTCGGAGAGGCCGGTCGCGAACCCGTCACCCCGGTCCGGTTCGGCCAGCTCGGGCTGATCGACCAACTCTTCCACACCGTCGCCAGCCCTGCGGTGGCCTATCTCCTGCTGGTGATCGGTGCCAGCTTGCTCGTGTTCGAGCTCTTCACCGCCGGCGTCGGTGTCGCCGGGATGGTCGGTGCCGGGTCCCTCGTGCTCGCCGCCTACGGCCTCGCCGTGCTGCCCACGAACACGTGGGCGATCGCGGTGCTCGGTCTCTCGTTCGTCGCCTTCGCAGTCGACGTGCAGACAGGGGTTCCGCGTTTGTGGACCGCGATCGGCACCCTCGGGTTGGTGGTCGGTTCCCTGTTCGTCTTCGCCGACGGGCCGCCGTCGTGGATCACGCTCATCGCCGGTATCGGCGGCACCCTGCTCGCCATGCTGGGCGGCATGCCGGCCATGGTCCGCACCCGCTTCTCGACACCCACCATCGGTCGCGACTGGATGATCGGGGAGACCGGCACCGCCGTGGCCTCGGTCGACCCGGACGGGATCATCACCCTGCGCGACGCCCCGTGGCGAGCGCACACCAATCGAGCGACGCCGATCGCCCAGGGCGACCACGTCCGCGTCGTGGCCATCGACGGCCTCGTCCTCGAGGTCGAGCCCCTCGAGGGTGCGGCCAAGGACTACCGCTCGCACTGAGCCCACCCGGGCCGACGGGCGCGCTCGCGACAGGCAGCAGCACGCTCGCGACAATTGGCCCTTGTGCCTCCAGGTCGCAGGACCTAGGTTCCGAGCCAATCGAACCGGGGGGTTTGTTCTGGTGAGTCTCGCCATCCGCACCGAAACCGAGCAGTGGCAGCTCAAGGCTGCATGTCGAGGGCCTCAGGCCCGGGTCTTCTTCCCACCTGCGCAATTCGAGCGCAAGGACGAAAAGCTCGAGCGTGAGAGTCGGGCCAAGGCGATCTGTACGTCGTGTCCGGTGAAGAAGGACTGTCTCGACTATGCGCTCCGCATCCGAGAGCAGCACGGCATCTGGGGCGGCCTGAGCGAGAACGAGCGCAAGGCACTCATCGCGTAGCGCCGCTCGGACGAGCGGCTCACAGACGCGGTCCGGCGATCCGGAGGTCATCGCGGCGGCGCGTGCGTCCGGTGGCGTCGAGGTGGGCGAGCAGCGGCAGCACGTACTTGCGAGACGTCCCCAGGGCATCACGGATCTGGGCCACGGTCACGCCCTCCGGGGCGGTGGCCAGCAGTTCCCGCACCACGTCGGCGGCCCGCCCCACGGCAGGCGCCCCGAAGGCCACACCGTCGATCTCGACCACCGCACCCCGCCGGACGAGCTCACGTAGCTCGTTGCGGTCGAGATCGGGCGGTGGCGGCGGAGGCGTGAACGGGTCGGCGTCGAGGGCGGCGAGCCAGGGATGGCCGTCGAGTGGGTCGGCAGCGTCAGCGCGGCTGACCCGACCACCGAGGACGACCACGCCGTCGAGCGACTCCGCGACGGCCCGGTCCCGGTCATCGAGGGTGGCGAGGTCGAGACCCAGTGGGCCGGCCTCGGCCACCAGGGTCGAGATCCGGTCGCGGTCCCGGGCGAGGCGATCGGGATCGACGACCCACCGCCCGATCGTGGGCGGGCGCTCCTCGCCGGTGAGCAGGGCGAACCGAGTCGTGTCGATCCACCCTCGCTCCGCGACGATCCGGTCCGGTGACCGGTCGGGAGCGGCGCGCGACGCCCGCAGCACAGGGTCGACATCGAGGACCTCACCGCCACCGACGGTCTCGGCCCGGCCTGCTTCGCGGAGCACGAATCGATCGCCCGGCAGGAGCGGGAGCGGGCGGTCGAGGTGGAGGCGGACCGCGCCGACGTCGCCGGGTTCGATGGGCCGGGGTCCGAGCACGCGTAGCTGCGCGGGATGCTCGCCCGAACCGATGTAGACCAGGAACGCGCCTCGCCTCGACACGGGATGCGAGAGCGCGGCCAGCACCGAGAGCGAGGCGTCGATCATCGCGGTCCGGTGCCATTGCCCCTCTCTGACGAGCGCATTGCCCCGACCGATCTCGTCGTGACTCACACCCACGATGTTGAGTGCCGTGCGATTACCAGGCCCGAGCTCCTGCACCTGCTCGTTGTGGCGCTGGATGCCCCGCACCCGCACGCTGGCCCCCGATGGCTCCACGAGCAGCGCGTCGTCGATGGCGATGCCGCCACCAGCCAGGGTGCCGGTCACCACCGTGCCCGCGCCGGTGGGTGCGAAGCTTCGGTCCACCCACAACCGCGGCCGGCCGTGGTCCACGGCCGTCGGTGTCTCGGCGAGGAGCCGATCGATCGCCGACCGCAGCTCGTGCAGGCCGATCCCGGCGACGGCATCGACCTCCACCATCTCCGCCCCTTCGAGGAACGTCCCTGCGACGGCCTCGGTGACCTCGAGCCGGGCCAGCTCCCGCAGGTCGAGATCGATGAGCCCGACCTTCGTGAGCACGACCAGTCCGTGCCGGACGCCGAGCACGTCGAGGATGCGGAGGTGCTCCTCGGATTGGGGCTTCCACCCCTCGGACGCCGCCACCACGAACAGGCAGGCGTCGATGGCGCCGAGCCCGGCGAGCATGTTCTTGAGGAACCGCACGTGACCGGGCACGTCGATGATCGCCAGGCGACGGCCGGACGCGAGTTCGGTGGCCGCGAAGCCGAGATCGATGGTGAGGCCCCGCCTCTTCTCCTCGGCGAGGCGGTCGGGGTCGGTGCCGGTGAGTTGGCGGACCAGGGTCGACTTTCCGTGGTCGACGTGTCCGGCGGTGGCGACGACGTGCACGGTCAGCGCATCGCGAGCGCGTCGGACACGACCGAGTCGTCGTCCGGCTCCACCGTGCGGAGATCGACCACCGTTCGTCCGTCGACCACGCGAGCGATGACCGGGGGCTGGTGCTGGCGGAGTGCCGTCGTGTGGTCACCGTCGATCGCCACACCGACGGAGGGGATCTCGACCGACGGCAGGGTGCCGCCACCGGGGACCGAGGCGCACGCCGTCACGTGGCCGCGACCGCGGCCCACGATCGCCTCCGCCCGGACCTGCAGTTCGTCGACGCTGGCCGTGGCCATGCGCCAGAACGGCAGCTGACCGGCCTGGCGTCCGAGGTAGGCCAAGGCGACGTCCTGCAGCGCACCGAGGACGAGACCCCCAGGGCGAAAGGCTCGGTACAGGGGGTGCTCGGCGCACGCTCGCACGAGATCGGCCCGGCCCGCGATGACCCCGGCCTGGGGCCCTCCCAGGAGCTTGTCGCCGGAGAAGATCACGAGGTCGGCTCCCGCGGCCAGCGTCTGCTTGGCCGCTGGCTCATCGAGCAACCACGGTGGAGGACCTCCGGACAGCCACGGGCAGGCCGCGTCGAGCAGGCCGGAGCCGAGATCGACCACCAACGGCACGCCGAGTCCGGCCAGCGCAGCCACCGACGTCTCCTCGGTGAACCCGGAGATCGTGTAGTTGGACCGGTGCACTTTGAGAACGAGCGCGAGATCGTCACCGAGCGCGGCCTCGTAGTCCGACAGCCTCGTGCGGTTGGTGGTCCCCACCTCCACCAGCCGAGCGCCCGACTGCGCCATCACGTCGGGGACCCGGAACCCGCCACCGATCTCCACGAGCTCCCCCCGGCTGACCACCACCTCCCGCTCGCGGGCGAGGGCGGCCAGGGCGAGCAGGACCGCGGCGGCACAGTTGTTGACCACCACGGCGTCCTCGGCGTCGACGGCCCGGGCCAGCAGCCGACCGGCATGGGCCGTGCGGCTCCCCCGCTCGCCCGCAGCGAGGTCGAACTCCAGGTTGGTGGCCCGCCCCGGCGTCGAGGTGGCCAGCGGCGCCCGGCCGAGGTTGGTGTGCAGGAGCACGCCGGTGCCGTTGACGACCGGGCGCAGCAAGGCGCCGGCAATATCCTCCGCGACGGTCCGGGCCGCCTCGGGATCCCCGGCCGCGATCGCCGCTCGTGCCGCGTCGACCAGCAGCGGGTGCGGCAGACCGGTGTCGATCAGCGATCGGGCGAGTCGGTCCACCGAAGGGGGTCGATCGGCAGGAGCGGTCATGGGCCAGGACTCTACGAGTCGCCGTGGCCACGTCCGACGGCGAGTACTGCATGGGCATTCGCAGGACGATGGGCAGGCGATTCCGCGTCGGCGCCGCGTTCCTGATGGTTGCGGTCATCACGCTGGCTGCCGCGGCTGGCAGGCTCGAACCAGCCTGAGTCGGTGGAGACCGTCGATAGCCTGCTACCGGTGCTCGGATTCCTGCTGCTCGCATTCCTCGTCGTCCCCATCGTCGAGCTCTACCTCTTCATCGAGGTGTCCTCGTCCATCGGGTTCGGCGCTGCGCTGTTCTGGATCGTGGCGGTGAGCATCCTGGGCGCGTGGCTGGTCAAGCGGGAGGGGATGGGGGCGCTGCGTCGGGCCAACGCGAAAGTCTCGCGTGGCGAGCTCCCGACCGACGAGCTCATCAACGGCATCCTCATCGTCGTCGCCGGTGCGCTGATGCTCACCCCCGGTTTCCTCACCGACGTCACCGGGCTGGTCCTGCTCTTCCCGCCCACTCGGGCCCTGGTGCGTCGTCCGCTGCGCAGCCGGTTCCGGGCCGGGCCGATCATCATCGGCCAGCGCTTCGCCGGCGGCTTCGGCGCTCCGGGGACGGGTACCGGTCCCGCCCGGCCCGGCAACGTCATGGACGCCGACTCCTGGGAGGATCCGCCCTCCCGGGACGACCCGTCCGGTGGTCGGGAACTGCGATGACCGTCCCCACCAGCCCTCGGCCCGCCGCAACGGTGATGCTGCTGCGGGACGAGCTCGACCACGACGTTCCCCGGCTGGAGGTGCTGCTGCTGCGCCGCTCGGGTCACACCCCGTTCGTGCCCGGGGCGCACGTGTTCCCCGGAGGCGCGGTGGATGCTGGCGATCACCTCCCCCAGCTGCTCGACCACACCGACGGGCTCGACGACCGCTCGGCGTCGTCCGCGCTCGACGTGGACAGCGGCGGGATGGCGTTCTGGGTGGCTGCGGTGCGCGAGTGCCTCGAGGAAGCGGGCGTGCTGCTGGCCACCACCCGGGACGGGAGCCCCATCGGCGGGGACCACCCGGCACTCACCGACCTCACCGTCCTCCGGCAGCGGATCGAGCGGGGTGACGAGCACCTCGCTGGCGTCTGCGCCGCCCACGATCTGCGCCTGCCCCTCGGCGCCATGGCATACGTGTCGCGCTGGGTCACGCCGGAAGAATCCCCCCGACGGTACGACACCCGGTTCTTCGCCGCCCCCATGCCGGCTGGGCAGCGGGCGGAGGCCGACGACTGGGAAGCCGTCGAGGCGGCCTGGTGGCACCCCGCCGATGCGCTCGCCGCCTGGCAGGCTGACGACATCCAACTGATCGAACCGACCGTCGTCAGCCTCGAACTGCTCACCGGGTTCGAAACCTCCGCCGCCGCGCTCGCAGCTCTCCGAGGAGACGACCGATGACCGATGCCCGCCGCTCGAGCCGGCACGAAGACGAAGAGGACATCGACCCGGACGCCCCGCGACCGATCGTCCACGAGGTCGCCTCCGCGCTCAGCCCCTACATCCGGCGCATCGTCGCCGACAACGCCGGCGTGATGACGGGACCGGGTACCAACACCTACCTCGTGGGCATCGACGAGATCGCCGTGATCGACCCGGGCCCCGACACCGACGAACACCTCGACGCCATCGCCGGGTGCGGCGGCGACCGGATCCGCTGGATCCTCCTGACCCACACCCACCCCGACCACTCCCCCGGCGCCAAGCGACTCAAGGCTCGGACGGGCGCGGAGATCTGCGCCTTCGACGATCGCGACGACGTGCCCGTCGACCGCACCCTCGCCGACAACGAGACCATCGAGGCGACCGAGTTCCGGATCCGGGCCATCCACACGCCCGGCCATGCCTCGAACCACCTCTGCTACCTCCTCGAGGAGGAGCGCACGCTCTTCTCCGGTGATCACATCATGAACGGCTCCACCGTGGTGATCGCGCCGCCGGACGGCGACATGGCCGCCTATCTCGAATCGCTCGAGAAGGTCCGCATCAAGCGCCTCAAGGCCATCGCTCCCGGCCACGGCCACCTCATCACCGAGCCGTTCGCCAAGATCGACGAGTACCTCGAGCACCGCCTGGCGCGAGAAGCCCAGATCCTCGCAGCGGTCACCGACGCGGGCACCACCACCATCACCGACCTGGTGGGATCGATCTATCCCGATCTGGTGGACGAGCTCGTGCCCCGCGCCGAGCAGTCGGTCCACGCCCACCTCCTGAAGCTGGAAGCCGAGGGCAAGGTCTCCACCGAGGACACCACCGAGGACGGCACGGCCGGGTCATGGTCGGCTGCCTGAGCACCAGCCGGCCGGCTGGTGCTGACCGTTGACACATTTGACCTGATCGGGTCATGGCCGAGATCGCCGGTGTGCGCCACGCTATCCGGCACGGTCGCGAGGCCGCACAGATCAGGGGCCGACGTGGCTCCGGTGACGGTGGGCTGCCTGATCCGGACCGCGAAATCGCTCCGTTTCGCTGACCCCGCTGATGAGGATGCTGGGGGGCATCATCACAGCGGGGTCGGCCATTTTTCCCCGCTGTCGCGCCTACAGATCGAGGTCGTCGAGGGATGACATGGCCGCGTCGAGCATGCGGGCGGAGCATCCGGCCATGTCGGGCAACGGCACCGCCTCTGTGACGATCACCTCGGCCAGGGCCCGGAACGCCTCGCCGGCGGGCGAGTCACCGAACGCCACGGGCTCGCCCGTGTCGCCCTCGACCGAGACAGCCGGCTCCATCGGGATCTGCCCCAACAACGGTACGCCGGCGTCGGCGGCCAACTTGGCTCCCCCACCAGAACCGAACAGCTCGTAGCGCTCCCCGTGGTCGCACACGAACGCGCTCATGTTCTCGACCACACCGGCGACGCGCAGGAAGTTCTTCCGCGACATCGACACGGCCCGGGCCGCCACCTTCTGGGCGTTGACTGCGGGCGTGGTGATCACCAGCACCTCGGCGCGCGGGATCAGCTTGGCGACACCCATCTGCACGTCGCCGGTGCCGGGCGGCATGTCGACGAGCAGGTAGTCGAGGTCGTCGCCCCACTCGACGTCCTGGAGGAAGTGCTGGACGCCCCGGTTGAGCATGAGACCGCGCCACATGAGCGCGGACTCCTCGTCCTCGACGAGGAAACCCATGGAGATCACCCGGAGCAGGCCGTCGCCGACGACGCGCTCGTTGGGGACCATGTACTTCTTCTCCTCGATCTCCTTGCTGACGAGGCGACCGGTGACCCCGAGCAGGCGCGGGACGGAGAAGCCCCAGATGTCGGCGTCGAGCACGCCCACCCGCAACCCCCGGGCGGCCAGCGCAGCCGCGAGGTTCACCGTGACGGACGACTTGCCCACACCGCCCTTGCCGGATGACACCAGGATCACCTTCGTGACCGGCCCGACGGACGACTCCTCGCTGCGCTGGGTGATGTTGAATCGGGCCCGCTCCATCGCTGTGGCCTTCTCGTCCTGGTTCATCTCGTCCCACGTGAGACCCACGTGATCGACACCGGGCATCGACCCGACGCGTACGCGGATGTCCTTCTGGATCTGGGCTCGCAGCGGGCACCCGGCGGTGGTGAGAGCGATGGTGACGGTGATCTCCCCGCCCTCGACCTCGACGTCGCGGACCATGCCCAGCTCGACGATGTTGCTCCCGAGCTCGGGATCGATCACGCCCCGGAGCATCGATCGGACGTCATCGGGGGTCACGGACGCCGGGGCACAGGAGGAGCCGTCGGTCATGACCCGAATTCTACCGGGGACCTCCGTGGAAACCAGGGGGCCGATCCCGTTACCCTGGCGGGCGTGCCACCGGAGCCCCGCCTCGAGATCCTCAAGACCCTGGGCGACAACACCCGTTACGCCATCTATCTGGAACTCGCCCGGGCGCCCCGCCCGCTCGCCACAGCCGAGGTCGCCGAGACCCTCGACCTGCACCCGAACACCGTCCGCCCCCACCTCGAGCGGATGCGCGACCTCGGCTTGGTCGAGGTCACCGCGGCCGCCACCGGGGCGGTCGGGCGGCCCCAGCACCGCTACGCCATCGCCGAGGATGCCCCGAGCCTCGGCCTCGAGCCGCCGGTGTTCCCGCTGCTCACCCGCATCCTCCTCGCCGGCGCGGCCGCCGGTGGAATCGAACCCGACGATCTGGCCGATGCTGGGCGCGACCAGGGCCGGAGCGCTCGTGCTCGCACTCCGGCCACGCCGTGCGTCGAGGCGCTCGAGCGCCAACTGGCCGAGCTGGGGTTCGACCCCACGCGTCTGGACGACGGCGACGCCACCACCATCGCGTTCAGCCACTGCCCCTTTCGGGAGCTGGCCGAGGCTCACCCCGACCTGGTCTGCAGCGTCCACCGGGGCATGGTCGAAGGTTTCGTGGAGTCGAGCGTCGATGTGGTCGTGGCCGACTTCCATCCCCTCATCGACCGCTCCCCGTGCCGAGTGGACCTGGGGGTCGGGTGAGCCGGGGGCGATCCGTGGGGTGCCCGACGCGGGCACGGGCGATACGCTGAACCGCATGATCACCCTCACCGACACCGCTGCCTCCAAGGTGAAGACCCTCATCGACGACGACGGCGACCAGAACCTGGCTCTCCGCGTCGCCGTGCGTCCCGGCGGATGTTCCGGGTTCAGCTACGAGATGTTCTTCGACACCGACGTGGCCGACGACGACAAAGTGCTCACCTACGGCGACGTGCGCGTGCTGGTCGACTCGTCGAGCGCCGTGATGCTCGAGGGCGCCACGCTCGATTTCAAGGACGGTCTCGAGTCGGGTTTCTCGATCAACAACCCGAACGCGGAGCGCACCTGCGGTTGCGGCTCCAGCTTCTCGTAGACGTCAGCTCACGAGGCGCTGCACCGCCTCGTTGACCTCCGAGCCGTCGAAGATGTAGTCGAGACGCTCGAGCACCACACCGTCGGCACCGACGGTGTACAAGACGGGCTCGAAGGGAAGTCCCAACGCGTCGACCACGGGGGCGAAGTCCTCGGGAACGACCGGGGTCGAGTTGTTGGCCGGGTCCGCGAACACTTCGGCGTGGACGAAACGCACGTCGGGGAAGTCCGGCATCTGGTCGATCATCACCTCGAGCACGGGGCCACACACCGCCGTCTGACAGAACGCCGGAGTGGCCACGAGCAGCACCATCGCACCGCCACCGAGCGCCTCCGCCACCGTCACGGTGTGGAGATCGCACGGGGGCTCCTGCGTGCAGATCGGCGTCACACCTCTCGAATCATCGTCCGTCGGGGTCTCGACCGCCGGCATCTGATCTCCTGGGCCGATGAGCCCGCCGAGTGTCGGGTCGTCGGGTTCCACGACCTGGACCTGGCTGAAGACCTCGCCGTTGTCGGTGGGCATGGTGAAGTCGTAGAAGCCGGCCGTCTGCGGGGTGAACTCGAATGAGTAGTAGGCCCGGGGCAGGCCCTCGGTCCGGAGCGTGGCGGTGACGGCGTCCGCCACGACGTTCCCGTCGGGATCCCGCACGGTGACGGCGAGCTCGTCGACAAGGGCGTCTTCCGGGAGGAGGCCGTCCTCGTCGGCGAGACCGAACGGCACCCGGTTCACCTGACCGGCCACGAAGTAGGGGCCGAAGAAGCGGACCACGGAGAGGAGCGCGTCCTCGTCCGACGAACCGTCGAGGTCACCATCGTCCTCCCCGCCGGGACCGGTATCGACATCGTCGTCGTCGTCGCCGCAGGCGGCGAGCAGCGACGCGGCTGCTGCGCCCACGAGGAACTGACGTCGGGAGGGCACGAGAGACGCCGATGAGGACGCAGAGCGCTGTCGGTCACGCATGGGGCGCGACCGTAGTGTGGCCGCCATGTCCGGCCACATCGACCCCGCCACCGACACGGTGTCCCTCGTGGTCGATGGCGTCGAGGTGTCGGTCCCCTCCGACACCGACCTCCTGGGTGCGCTGCGAGACCACCTCGGGATCCGGTCACCCAAGGACGGCTGCAGCCCGCAGGGCCAGTGCGGCTGCTGCACGGTGCTGGTCGACGGTGCACCGAGGGTGGCGTGCGTGACCCCCGTGCGCCGTGTGCGCGGCCGGGAGATCGTCACCGTCGAGTCGCTGCCCGACGCCGACAGGTGGGCCGAGGCCTTCTGCGACACCGGAGCATCTCAGTGCGGGTTCTGCACACCAGGGATCATCCTGCGTCTCGCCGGTCTCCGGGCCCGCAGGCCCGACGCCGACCGGAGCGACGTGGAGCAGGCGCTGCTCGCCCACCTGTGTCGGTGCACGGGGTGGCGGACGATCCTCGATGCCTGGGAGGCATACGACGACGGGGCCGCTGGCTCGAAACCATCCGGCCGCGAGCTCGGTGCCGCCACGGCCCGTGCCCGGCTGGAGAGCCGAGGCGAGCAGGTCGTCGCGCCGGACGTGTCCCTCGGGCGCGCACCGTTCGCCGACGACACGGCACCGCACGACGCCGTGGTCGCGGTGCTCGACCCCGATGGTCGCTGGACCCTCGGCGAGAGCGTCGCCGCTGCCCGGGCCCGGGCCGGCAAGGTGCAGGGGCGGCGGACCACTGCGGAGTCCACCCCACCGATCGCGCTTCCCGAAGGGGCATGGGACGTGGCGCTGCAGACATCGTGGGTGGAACCCGCCTACCTCGAGACCGACGCATCGTGGGCCGAACCCGACGGGTCTGCCGCGGATCCGCTGGCCAACTCCGGCGCCTTCGGGGCGAAGGTCGATTCGCCGATCGCCGCGATCGCACAGCGTCTCGCCGCCGAGAAGTCCCGACCGGTGCGGGCCCTCTTCAGCCGGGAGGACACCGTCCGACTCGGTCCGAAGCGGCCGCCGATGGCTGCTGGTCTGCGCGCCGACGGCACCGGCGTCGTCCGGGTCGCCCGCACCCCCGGCATCGCCGATGCGATCAATGCCGTGCTGCCCGACGTCACCGTCGAGGAGATCGACGTGCCCGGCCCGCCGACATCCACCAGCATCCGCGGCGCGGGGTGGGCCGAGGCCGTCGTGCTCGCCGCCGCCCTCCGCGGACCGGGCCACGAAACGGGCATCCGGGTGACCCGACCCCGCGGGGGTGTGGCGACCGCCCGCATCGGTCAGGACGGAACGGTGCACGTGCGGGTCGAGGCCGGCGATCCGCTCGACCTGGTCGTGCTGCGATCGTTCTGCATCGGTGCCTCGCACCAGGCCCTGTCGTGGGTCACGTCGGAGGCGCTCGCCGTGGACGCAAACGGCGAGGTCCACGATCTCACGATCCGCTCGTTCGGCATCCTGCGGGCCGTCGACACCCCGCGAATCGACGTCGACATCATCGACACCGGCGGCGAGCCGGTCCCCGTCTCCGACGCCGTCTTCGCGGCCGTCGCCGCTGCGATCTGGATCCACCAGGACCGTCCGGCGCAGTGGCCGACCCGCATCCCCGTCCGCGAGGCATGATGGCGGAATGAGCACGCCCGTCGGTCCGTACACGCCCGTCGTCCGCGCCGGCGACTTCGTCATCACCTCCGGGCAGGTCGGCATCGCCGACGGTGCCCTCGTCGAGGGCGGGCTGCGGCCGGAGCTGACCCAGGCCATGGCCAACCTGGTCACGGTGCTGGAATCGGCTGGCGCGTCGTTGCGCGACCTCGTCAAGACCACGGTGTTCCTGACCGACATGGCCGATTACGCCGAGATGAACGAGATCTACACGGCCGCTCTGGGAGACCACCGTCCGGCACGGTCCGCGGTGGCGGTCGCCGCCCTCCCGGTCGGGGCCTGCGTCGAGATCGAGGCCTGGGCCCACCTTCCCGCGTGATGCGCGGCCCGGCGTGATGTGCCGGGCCCCCGGGGCACATGGCACGATGACGCGATGCTCGGTGCCGCCATCATGGTCTTCGTGCTCGTGATCGCCATCCCAGTCGGGGTGATGGTCTCCGGAGCACTCGGCTCGGTCATCATCGGTTGGGTGCTACGCACCGACGTGGACGCCCGCAACCAGGACAGCGAGCTCCTCGACCTCAACGGTTAGCGCTCAGCCGGATACGGGCGCGACCGAACGGGACCGATGCGGAGCATCGGTCAAGGAACGGAGAGGCCGCCAGCGGCCGATGCGTTCCCGTTCACGCCATCCACTTCGACTGGCCGAAGCGGTAACCGACGGAGCGGACGGTCTGGATGAGGTTGGCGTGTTCCTCTCCCAGCTTCGCCCGGAGGCGACGGACGTGGACGTCGACCGTCCTCGCCCCGCCGTAGTAGTCGTACCCCCACACCCGTGACAGCAACGTCTCGCGGGTGAACACCTTTCCGGGGTGGGAGGCGAGGAACTTGAGCAGCTCGTACTCCATGTACGTGAGGTCGAGCGGACGGCCTTCGATGGCGGCCTGGTAGGTCTCGAGGTTCAGGGCCAACTCGCCGTACTCGACCAACTCGGGGCGGGTCCCTCGCCCGGTCTTGTGGAACAGGTGTCGCAGCCGGGTGTCGAGCTCGCCGGCCTGGAACGGCAACACGCAGAAGTCGTCGAAGAGATCCTCACGCACATCGAGTGCCGGGAGCTGGTCGGCCGACACGATCACCAGGACCGGCTCGAGCGGGATGTCGCCCTTGCGCAGCGATCGGCAGAGGGCGAAGGCGCCCTCCGGATCGGTGACGGCCACGATGATGGCGCCGGGCCAGCCGTCGACCGGTTCGATCCGGTCGACGTCGGACTCACTGCTGACACCGGCCCAGGGGTAGCCGCCGAGATCGAGGCCCTGGGACAGGACAGGCGGCGGCGGATCGGGGAAGACGAGCAGAGGTTCCACGGGTCACCAACTCGGAAGGTACCGGGCGACCTCGAACGGGGTCACCTGGGCCCGGTAGAGGTCCCACTCCGCCCGCTTGTTGCGGAGGAACCACTCGTGGATGTGCGCACCGAGGGCTTCGGCGACCAGGTCGGACTTCTCCATCTCGTCGATGGCCTCGGCCAAGGACGTCGGGAGCGGCACGATGCCCGCTGCGGAACGCTCGGCGTCGGTCATGGTCCAGACGTTGGCCTCCGCCTCGGGCGGGAGCTCGTAGCCCTCGTCGATCCCCTTGAGACCGGCGGCGAGCAGCACCGAGAAGGCGAGATACGGGTTGCAGGCAGGGTCGGGGGCTCGGTACTCGAGCCGGGTCGAGGACGACTTGCCCGGCTTGGTCACCGGGACCCGCACGAGGGCCGACCGGTTGTTGCGCCCCCACGAAACGTGCACCGGTGCTTCGAACTGGGTCTGGCTGCCGTAGCCGGAACCCTGGATGAGGCGCTTGTAGCTGTTGACCAGCTGGTTGGTCACGGCCGTGAACTCTCGGGCGTGGTGGAGGATCCCGGCCATGAACGCCTTGCCGACCTTGGAGAGCTGATACGGGTCGCTCGGGTCGTGGAACGCGTTGGTATCGCCCTCGAACAGCGAGATGTGGGTGTGCATGCCCGACCCCTGCACTCCCTCCAGGGGCTTGGGCATGAACGTGGCGTGCACGCCTGCCTGCTGGGCGATCTCACGGACGACGAGCCGGAAGGCCATGACGTTGTCGGCCATGGTCAATGCATCGGTGTAGCGCAGGTCGATCTCGTGCTGGCTCGGGCTGTCCTCGTGGAACGAGTACTCGACCGGGATGCCGAGCGCCTCGAGCATGTGGATCGTCTTCTTGCGCAGGTCGTTGGCGACGTCGGCGGTGGTGAGGTCGAAGTACGAGCCGGTGTCGAGGGGCTGGGGCGTGACCGACCCATCGCTGGACTCGAAGTAGAAGTACTCCATCTCGGGAGCGACGTAGAACTGGTAACCCTTGTCCCGCGCCAGACCGAGGTTGCGCTTCAGCACGTGACGGGGGTCGCCGGCGAAGGGCGTCCCGTCGAGATCGGTGATGTCGCAGAACATGGCCGCCGACGAGTTGCGGGGATCGCCGGGAGGCCCCCACGGGAGGATCTCGAACGTGGCCGGGTCGGGCATGGCCAGCACGTCTGACTCCTGGACCCGGCTGAACCCATCGATGGCCGAGCCGTCGAAGTGCATGCCCTCCACGAAGGCCGACTCGAGCTCGGCGGGCGAGATGGCGAAGGACTTCAGTTGGCCGAGCACATCGGTGAACCAGAGGCGAACGAGGCGTACGCCCCGCTCCTCCACCGTGCGCAGCACGTACTCACGTTGCCGCTCCATGGGGCGACTGTACGTGCGCGCTCCTGTCTCGCCTACTGTCGAACGGCGTTCCGGGCGCCCGTTCACAAAGCGTTCACACTCAGGAAAAGGTCGAGAAAACCCCCGCTGTGTGAAATGGACGGGTCCGCCACACCCACTCCGCATCGAGAGGCACCACGCACGTGAGCATCAAGGCCGAATACATCTGGATCGACGGCACGAAGCCGACCGCACTCCTCCGCTCCAAGACCAAGATCCTCGACGACGGCGCCGAGCCCCCCATCTGGGGCTTCGACGGATCGTCCACCAACCAGGCCGAGGGCCACGAGTCCGACTGCGTGCTGAAGCCCGTCTTCACCTGCCCGGACCCGATCCGGGGCGGCGACAGCATCCTCGTGCTCAACGAGGTGCTCGACATCGACATGACGCCGCACCCGAGCAACACCCGCCGGGCTGCCGCCGACGCCGCCGAGAAGTACGCCGACCAGGACATGTGGTTCGGCATCGAGCAGGAGTACACGTTCCTCCAGGACGGTCATCCCCTCGGCTGGCCCAAGGGTGGATTCCCCGGCCCGCAGGGTCCGTACTATTGCGGTGTCGGCGCCGACGAGGTCTTCGGTCGTGACATCGTCGAGGCGCACATGGACGCCTGCCTCCATGCCGGCCTGAAGCTCTCGGGCATCAACGCCGAAGTGATGATGGGCCAGTGGGAGTTCCAGATCGGCCCCGCCGGTGTGGTCGAGGTCGGTGACCACATGTGGGTCGCCCGCTGGCTGCTCTACCGCATCGCCGAGGACTTCGAAGTGGCCGCGACCATCGACCCGAAGCCGATGCCCGGCGACTGGAACGGCGCTGGCGCCCACACCAACTTCTCGACCCAGTTGATGCGCGAGAGCTTCGACGCCTGCGTGGCTGCCGCCGAGGCGTTGGGCAAGCACCACGAGGATCACATCAAGGACTACGGCCCCGGCATCGAGCGCCGCCTCACCGGCATGCACGAGACCGCCCCGTGGACCGAGTACTCCTACGGCGTGTCCAACCGCGGTGCATCGGTGCGCATCCCCTGGCAGGTCAAGGTCGAGGGCAAGGGCTACATCGAGGATCGGCGCCCCAACGCCAACATGGATCCGTACGTCGTGGCCGCCCTCATCACCGACGCCGTCTGCTCCGCCGAAGCCGGCTGACCAGCGCGAGCAGTCGAGCGCTGGAGCCCGGGGTTCGCCCCGGGCTCTGCGCGTTTTCGTTCCGATACGTTGCGGTCGTGATCGAGCGCACCGCAGACGAAGTCCTCGCCCTGGCCTCCGACGAGGGCGTGGAGGTCGTCGACCTCCGCTTCTGCGACCTGCCCGGCCTGATGCAGCACTACTCGGTGCCCACCCACGAGCTCACCGAAGATCTCTTCACCGACGGGTCGGGTTTCGACGGGTCGTCCATCCGAGGATTCCAGGAGATCCAGGAGTCGGACATGATCCTGCTCCCGGACCCGTCGTCGGCGTGGATCGACCCGTTCACGCGACGCAAGACGATGGTCCTGCACTGCGACGTCAACGACCCGGTCACCGGCGAGCCGTACTCGCGCGATCCCCGCCACGTCGTCCGCAAGGCCGAGGACCACCTCCGGGCGTCGGGCATCGCCGACACCTGCTATCTCGGACCGGAGGCCGAGTTCTTCATCTTCGACTCGGTCAACTTCGCCTCCAGTGCCCACGCTGCGCACTACGAGATCGACTCGATCGAGGGCACGTGGAACACCGGCCGCCGATTCGAGGCGGACGGTTCCCCGAACCGCGGGTACAAGCCACGGGCGAAGGAGGGCGCCTTCCCCCTCCCGCCCATGGACCACTTCCAGGACCTGCGGACCGAGATGATGCTCACGCTCGAGCAGGTGGGCATCGAGGTCGAGATCCAGCACCACGAGGTCGGTGCGGGCGGGCAGGCCGAGATCGACATCCGCTTCGATGAGCTCGCCCGTATGGCCGACAAGCTCATGGTCTTCAAGTACGTGGTGAAGAACGTGGCCTGGCAGGCGGGCAAGACCGCGACGTTCATGCCCAAGCCGATCTTCGGCGACAACGGTTCGGGGATGCACGTCCACCAGTCGCTGTGGAAGGCGGGCGAGCCGCTGTTCTTCGACGAGGCCGGCTACGCCGGGTTGTCCGACATCGCCCGGTGGTACATCGGTGGGCTGCTGGCCCACGCTCCCTCACTGCTGGCCTTCACCAACCCGACCACGAACTCGTACAAGCGACTCGTCCCTGGCTACGAGGCACCGTTCCACCTCGTCTACTCCCAGCGAAACCGTTCCGCCGCCTGCCGGATCCCCTTGTACTCGAAGTCGCCCCGCGCCAAGCGGGTCGAGTTCCGCTGTCCCGATCCGTCCGCCAACCCGTATCTCGCCTTCGCCGCCATGCTCATGGCGGGCCTCGACGGCATCCGCCACCGCATCGAGCCGCCCGAGCCGATGGACAAGGACCTCTACCTCCTTTCGCCCGACGAGCTCGCCGCCGTGCCCCAGGTGCCCGGGTCACTCGACGAGGTCCTTCGCGCACTCGTCCGGGACCACGACTACCTCCTCGCCGGCGACGTCTTCACCCCCGACCTCATCGACAACTGGATCGCCTACAAGCGCACCGTGGAGATCGACGGACTCCGCCTCCGCCCCCATCCCTACGAGTTCCAGCTCTACTACGACATCTGAGCGGGGAGCTCTCTGACCTGCGGTTTTGCAGGTCTGAGGGGCCCTCGTTCCGTCTCCGTTCCGTCTGAGCGGCGGTCACGGGCGGTCCAACTCCGTGCTCGAGCGGTCCTCGCGGGCGCTGAAGGTTCCGATCGACGGCCTGTCGAGCGCGGTCCTCCGATGACAGGAACAGGTGCGTGTACACCCGCAGCGTGAAGCCCGGGTCGGAGTGGCCGAGGTACTCGGCGACGGCTCGGACGGACTCGCCGGCGTCGATCAGGACGGATGCGTAGAAGTGCCGGAGTGCGTGCATGCCGTTGTACCGGGTCGGCTCGACGCCAGCGGAGACGAGCGCCTTCTTCCAGACGTAGGGGTTGAAGTGGTTCCGGTCGAGGGGCTTGTGCTCGCGGCTGGTGAAGACCAGGTCGTCGCCCTCGGCCGGGTACCGACGCAGGTGCTCGGCGAGCTTGGTGGCGACGATGTCGGGCAGCGGCACCGTCCGGGTCTTGTCACCCTTCGGGCGGCCGATGGTGACCTTGGCGGCAACGATCTTGACCTGCTGCTCGACATGGACCTGGCGGCGCAGGAAGTCGATGTCTCGCACGCGCACGCCGAAGGCTTCGCCCTGGCGGAGCCCGCAGCCGGCGGCGAGGACACCGAGGGCCCGGTACCGCTGCGGAAGAGCTTCGATGACGGCCTCGACCTGCTCGACCGGCCACGGCTCGACCTTGCGCCTCTCGAGCTTCGGCGGCTTGACCGATGTCGCCTTGCACGGGTTCGAGACGATGAGTCCGTCGTCCACCGCGGCGGTGAACACCGAGGAGACGTTCGTGAAGACGGCCTTCACGTAGGTCGGGGCGAGGTCGCGCTGGAGCTTGCGGAGCCAAGCCTGGATCGTGGATGGCTTGATGCTCCGGACCTCACGGTGGCCGAAGTGAGCCTTGGCGTGGAGGCGCAGCCGGATCTCCGTGGCCTCGCGTGACGAGTCACCGAAGGTCTGGGCAGCGAGCCAACTGTCGGCGACATCGGCGAAGCTGACCTTGCCCGCGTTCGGGTCGACGTAGGCGCCCCGCAGCACGTCGGCGCTGATCATGACGAGGAACCGCTCGGCATCCTGCTTGCGGGCGAACGTCTTCGTTCGCTCGAAGCCGTCCGGGTCGTGGTATCGGACCTGCCAGCGGTTCCCTCGGCCGTATCGGGCGGTGCGGACTCGCTCGCCGTCGACGGTCTTCTCCCAGAGGTCTTGGACGTGGGCCATGGGGCGCCCCTTCGAGATGATCACAGACGCGCCGAACGAGGTCCGAGCGTCGCCTGCAGTTGAAGAGGCTTCCCGGACGGTGCATGGCGGGCTGGGGAAGCGATCGAGCCTCGCCGTCTATTCCTACTTCAGGTACGATACCGCGGTGGCTGTGTCGAAGGTATCGCTGAGCATCGACGAGGACGTTCTCGCCGAAGCCCGTGCTCGCGCTGGCCGGCGTGAGTTGTCGTCGTACGTGAACGAGGCCCTTCGCCGCCAGCTCCAGCGCGACCGCCTCGGTGAGCTGCTCGCCGAGATGGACGACGAATCTGGCCCGATCCCCGACGACGCGATCGAGGAGGCTCGGAAGCTGTGGCGAAGCGCACCCGCAAGCGGCAAGCGCCGCCGCAGCGCCTGATCCGCGACTCCGGCGCGGTCATCGCCCTGTCCCGCAACGACGTGCGGGCCCGCGCGGCGTTGACGGCTGCGCTCGAGGCCGACGCCGAGGTGTCGATCCCCGCCGTCGTCGTTGCCGAGACAGTCCGAGGCCGGGTCGACGACGCACCGGTGAACCGGATCGTGAAGGCAGTCGGTGAGGTCGACCTGGTCGACGAAGCCGTGGGCCGGGTCGCTGGCGGTCTGCTCGGCGACACGGCCTCCAGTTCGACGGTCGACGCCATCGTGGTCGCCACCGCAATCGAGGCCCGCGGTGCCGTCGTGTTGACCGGCGACCCCGACGACCTCGGCGCGCTCGCAGCGGACCACGCCGAGGTCGTCATCGAGCCGCTGTAGCCGATGCTCAGCTGGCGAAGGGTCGGGTCGCACC
>JBPPNA010000050.1:0-13393 GCA_051306355.1 Acidimicrobiales bacterium
GACCTGTCCCAGCCCATCTCCGCGATCGGGGGCAAGGGCGCCTTCGCCAAAGAGGTCCAGCAGGCCGTGCTCGACGGTCGAGCCGACTTCGCGGTGCACTCGGCCAAGGACCTGCCATCGGTCACCGTCCCGGGCCTCACGCTGGCGTGCGTTCCGGAGCGGGGCGACGCCCGCGATGTCCTCGTGGGCTGCGCCCTGGTCGATCTCCCGGTCGGTGCCACGGTCGCCACCGGATCGAACCGGCGACGGACCCAGCTCCAGGACCTTCGTCCCGACCTTGGGTTCGTCGAGCTGCGGGGCAACATCCAACGCCGGGTGGGAATCGCCGGGACCGCGTCAACCGAGGGTGGCGTGATCACGGCCGTCATCGCCGCCGGCGCCGCGCTGCTTCGCCAGGATCTGGAAGCCAGCATCGCTGACTGGCTCCCGACCTACGTGATGACACCCCAGGTCGGCCAGGGCGCGCTCGCCATCGAGTGCCGGGCCGACGATCTGGCCACTGCGGGGCTCGTGGCAGCCATCGAACACGCACCGAGTCGTCGCCAAGTCGATGCCGAGCGGTCCTTCCTCGTCGCCCTCGGTGGCGACTGCGACCTCCCCGCCGGCGCCCACGCCACCCTGGAGGACGGCGATCTCATCGCCCTCCGGGCCGTGGTCGCCTCGATGGACGGCGGTCGCGTCGAGCGCTGCGTCGTGCGGGGCACGGATCCGGCGGCAGTAGGCCCCGACGCTGTCGCCCAGCTCCCCGTCACCGACCTCCTCGGTCCCCGCTGACCTCAGGGGAGGCGGCGGCGGATCTCGACGGCCACCTCGGGGCCGACGAGGGCCTCGATCTCCTCGGACAGCGAGTCGATCACCGGTTCGGCACCCACGTAGGCGTCGGTCCCCTCGGTGCAGCACCAATGCATGGTCTCGCCGTCGGATCCCCAGTCGACCCGGCTCCACCGCCGCAGCGTCGCCGTCTCGCCGTGTTCGTCGCCGCTCCGGTCGATGCGTAGGGGCAGCTGCCAGCAGACCTCGGGCTTCCACTCCATGGGCGGCTCGTCGGCGTCGACCGCAGCGAGGTGCAGTGCACACCCCACGCCACCCGCGAAGCCGGGACGGTTGAAGAAGATGCAGGCGCCGTCGACGACACGGGTGTTGGAGCGGGTCTCGTCGGAGAAGACACCTTCATCGGCGGCCTCGGCGTGGTGCTGGAAGCGGGCATGGTCGAGGGTCGGGGCCAGGGCGGCGACGAGCATGGCCTCGTCGGTGTCGAGCATCTCGGCCCCCACCGAGCAGCACCCCTGCATGAGCGCCTCGGCCGGCTCGTCCAGGATCCCCTTGCAGCCCTCGCCCCAGAGGCAGCGCCAGTTGGAGCCGAGGAAGTCGAGATCGACCGTCCAACGGGTGCCGTCGACGGGATCGACGATCTCCTCTTCCCGCATCAGCCCTGGCCGTCTTCGTCGCCGGCTCCGGAGGCGACGTGGAGCGAGATGCCCTCGGCACCCTCCTCCACCGCCGCGGTCTCCGTGAGCGTCTCGTCGGCCGTCACGGCGGCTACTCGGGCTCCGTCCCGTAGATGCCGACGAAGCTCACCATCTCACCGGGGTAGCCGCCCAGGTTGTGGGTGAGCCCGAGGGTGCGGCCGCGGCGATCGATCTGGCGGTCGCCGGCCTTGTCGCGCAGCTGGAGCCAGTGCTCGTAGACCATCCGCAGGCCCGACGCGCCGACCGGGTGCCCGAAGGCCTTCAGGCCACCGTCGGTGTTCACGGGCAGCGCACCGTCGAGGTCGAAGGTGCCGTCCATCACCGCCTTCCAGGCCGTGCCCCGCGCCACGAAGCCCAGGTCCTCCATCAGGACGAGCTCGGTCGGGGTGAAGCAGTCGTGGACCGAGGCGAGCGCGAGCTCGGCCATCGGGTCGGTGACACCCGCCTGGGCGTAGGCCTCCTCGGCAGCCCACCGGCACTCGGGCAGGGTGGTGTAGTCGTAGTCGGGGTCGAGGCTCCCGGCGCCCGTCCCGGCCACGAACGACAGGGCCTTGATGTAGAGGGGGGAGTCGGTGTAGCGATGGGCGTCCTCCGCCCGGCACAGGATCACGGCGGCCGCACCATCGGCCACGCCAGCGCAGTCGAAGACGCTCAGCCCGCCGGCCACTGCAGGCATCCCACAGATCTTGTCAGCCGACATCTCCCGGCGGAACTGCGCCAGCGGGTTCGCGACGCCGTTGTGGTGGTTCTTCTCTGCGATCTTGGCGCAGGCGTACCGCACCTCGTCGTGGCTGACCCCGTAGCGCTCGGCGTAGGCCGGCATCAGCAGCGAGAACATGGCCGCCGCGGTGAGGGTGCGGTTCGTCCCGTCGGTGGGGATGGGGTGGGCGTTGAGCCCGGCGTACCCGGAGTCCTTCACCTTCTCCGCGCCGAGCGCCATGACCACGTCGTAGGCACCCGACGCCACGGCGTAGGCAGCCTGGCGCATCGCTTCGGACCCGGTGGCGCAGAAGTTCTCGACGCGGGAGACGGGCTTGCCGTGGATCTTGAGGGGCCCGGCCATCGTGATGCCCGACATGCCCGACTGGGCGGTACCGAACCAGAAGGCGTCGACGTCGTCCTGGGGCACGACGGCGGATGCGTCGGTCAGCTGGGCGGCGTCGACGATCATGTCGTCGAGCGAGTCGTCCCACCGCTCGCCGAAGGGGATGCAGCCGGCGCCGATGATGGCCACCCGGTCGGTGATGCCATGACTACCCATCAGTGGTTCCCTCCTGCAGCTTGCGGACCTTCCAGAAGTAGTTGTGGATGCCGTCGGCGGTGGAGAGCCGGCGGAAGGTGGGCTCGATCCGGTCGCCCACGGCCACGTCACCGGCGTCGACGTCGGTGAGCTCGAGCGGGGCCCGTCCCCCACCGTCGAAATCGACGACGGCGAACACGACGGGTGGGCTCGGCGAGAACGCCAAGCGGTCGACGGTGACGGCGGCGACCGTGCCGGGGACGTCGGCCATGTCGATCGGGTCCATGTCGTCGACGGCGCCGGTCTTCCCGGGCTCGGCGGCCGTCTCCGACACCCGGGCCGGTGGCAGGTGCACCATGCCGGTGCTGCGGTCCCGCGACCCGGTGAAGCGGTACTTCCAGTCTTGGCGACGCTGGGCTGCGGGCGCCGACACCCGGGCCGGACCCGGCCGGTTGGGGGGCTCGACGTCGACCTGTCCGCGCCACGAGAGGAACTGGCCGTAGGGGAGGCTGGCGCCCGCTGCAACCTGCATGGCGACGGGACGGCGGGGCGACCAGTCGGCGATGTGGTCCGTCGTGCGCAGGATGACCACGTCGCACCCGTCGGCCAGGTGGACCATGGCGATGTTCTGCCCGGGTTCCGCCTGTTCGAGCACGGCGGTCAGGGTGAGGAACGGCTGGGCGATCCCGGTGTTGCCCACGGTGGCATCGAGGTTGTCAGCGACGTTGGCGACCCCGAGCTTCGCGGTGGCTCGTTGCACGGCGCGCCCGTGCATGCCGGTGGCGACGAGGACGTTGATCTCGCCGCTCGTCAATCCGGCCCGATCGAGGGCCCGGTCGAACGTCTCGACGGCGAGGTCGACGTACACCGATTCGGCGAAGCGCTCCTCCCAGGCCCGGGAGCGATCGTCGCCGGGCATCCGCCAGCGGTCGAGCACCTCTTCGCTGACGGAGGCGTCGGCCAGGAAGGTTGCCAGCAGCGGTCCGGCGTCGGCGTCTCCGACGCGCACGGCCGCAGCTCCGTCGCCGCCGTTGGACTCGTCCGCGCTGGTGGGCAGACCGGTGCGGAAGTCCGAGGCGACGACGACGATGTCGCCCGTGGCCCGCAGCGCAGCGTCGAGGGCGCCCATTCCCGAACGGAGGCCGCCACCGAAGTCGAGCGCCGGGCAACCGCGACGGATGGCGAGCGCAGCGTGGATCGCCGTGGCGTTGGTCTTGTCCACATAGGCGGGATCGGTGGTTGCGAACCACAGCGCCATGAGTGGGGGGTCGCCGAGGTGCACGCCGCCGGATCGGCAGGCCTCCACCGCCATGGTGGTGGTGTCCTCGTCGAAGGACGCCACGGCCCTGGTGCCCCGGCCACCGCCCTTGCCGAACATCGCGGTGATCTGGCTGCGGTCGAGACGACGGTGGGGCACATGGGCGCCGATGGCCCGGATGCCGCGCGCCGGCGTCGAGGAGGGCATGGAGGAAGTCTCGCAGATACCTGATGGCGCGTCAGAAAGCCAGGCAGACGTCGGATCGCAGGAGCAGCCAACGAGCCCGGTCAAGAATCGGCGTCAACCGATGGCGCCGGATTCCCGGAGCTCCGCCAGCCGCGCGTCTCCCATTCCGAGCTCCGTCCGCAGTACCTCGTCCGTGTGCTGTCCCAGCGTCGGCGGGGGACTCGGCGTCGAGTCGTCGAACCCGGCCAGCTTGACCGGGTTCCCCGGCGTGAGCACGGGCCGATCGACGCCGTCGACCCGGGCGATCTCGGTCAGCATGTGCCGGGCTCGCACGTGGGGATCGTCGACCAGGTCGACGGCCTCGAAGATCGGTGCGGCGGCGATGCCGGCGGTCGCCAGCGCCTCGGCGACGTCGATGGTGCTGCGCGCCCCGGCCCATGCGGCCAGCGCGCCCCGCAGGAGGTCGAGGTGGTCGACCCAACCCTGTGGCGTGGCGAACCGCTCGTCGTCGGCCCAGTCCGGACGGCCGATGGTCTGCACCAGCCGGGCGAACTGGTGCGGTCGCCCGACCTGCACCACGACCTCGCCCGATGCGATGGCGAAGCCGTGGTTGATCAGCGGCGGCACGTCTCGCGGATCCCGGCCCATCGAGAAGTAGTTGGGCACCACGTCGGCGAAGGAGACCATGCAGTCGAACATCGAGATGTCCACGTAGGCGCCCTCGCCGGTGCGGTCCTTGCGCCGAAGTGCGGCCAGCAAGCCGACCGCAGCGAACAACCCGCTCCCCGTGTCGCCCAGCGCGCCGACGGGCGAGACCTTCACCGGCTCGCCCTGCGGACGATTGAAGGCGTACATGCCCGACATCGCCTCGGCGATGGGGGCGAAGGCCGGCCAGTGTCGGTAGGGCGACTCGACGGTGTTGCCGAACCCGGAGACGGAGACGTAGACCACGCCGGGATGCGCGGCCTCGACGGACTCGAAGTCGAGCCCGAACCTGGCCATGCCGCCGGGCTTGAAGTTCTCGGCCACGGCATCGAAGTGCGGGACGAGGTCGAGGAACACCCTCCTCCCCTCGGGGTGCGAAAGGTCGAGTCCGATGGAGCGCTTGGCCGAGTTGTTGCGCAGGTAGGTCGAGCCCACCGGAGCACCCGTCTCGTCGATCGCAGCGGGCAACGACCCCCGACCGAGGTCCCCTCGCGTCGGGTGCTCGACCTTCACCACGTCGGCGCCGAGCCGGGCGAGCAGCTGGGTCGCGAAGGGCAGCGCCTGCATCTGCTCGACCGCCAGGATGCGGATGCCGTCGAGGGGTGCGTCCATCGGATCAATCTTGCACACCGGATCTGACGCACCATCAGGTCTGGTCGGTCTCGTACCGGTCGTAAGGTGCCGCCATGGTGGTGGCGCCGGAATGACGGTCTTCCTGGTGGGCGCTGGTCCCGGTGACCCCGGCCTGCTGACCATGCGCGGCGCCGAGGTGCTGCGCCGCGCCGACGTCGTCGTCCACGACCGACTGTCCGCCGCGGAGCTCCTCGATCTCGCACCGCAGGACGCCGAGCGCATCGACGTCGGCAAGGCTCCCGGGCGATCTCGCTACACCCAGGAAGAGATCAACCAGCTCCTCGTGGAACGGGGTGGCGCCGGCGGGACCGTGGTGCGGCTCAAGGGCGGCGACCCCACCGTCTTCGCCCGGGGCGGGGAGGAGGCGATGGCCCTGCGGGACGCCGGCATCGCCTTCGAGTTCGTGCCGGGCGTGACGTCGGCCATCGCCGTGCCGGCCTACGCCGGCATCCCGGTGACGCAGCGGTTCTCGTCGACGAGCTTCACCGTGGTGACGGGGCACGAGGATCCCTCGATCGGCGACGACGGATCCGTCGACTGGGACGCCGTCGCCCGAGTGGGCGGCACCATCATCGTCCTCATGGGCGTCGGGCGCGTCCGGCAGATCTGCGAGCGGCTGATGGCAGCCGGGCGGGCGCCGGACACCCCCGCTGCCGCAGTCATCTGGGGCACGAGACCCGAGCAACGGACGGTGCGGGCCACCCTCGCCACCCTCCCGGACGAGGATCTCGAGCCACCCGCCACGATCGTCGTCGGCGCGGTGGCGGGGTTGGACCTGGCGTGGTTCGAGTCCCGACCGTTGTTCGGCAAGACCGTCGTGATCACCCGGGCCCGGGCCCAGTCGTCGTCGCTGCTGGCGCGGCTGCACGAGCTGGGGGCCGACACGGTCGAGATCCCCGCCATCCGCATCGCCGAACCGGCCGACGGTGGTGCGGCGCTCCGGGCCGCCGTTGACGGGTTGTCGGGGTACGACTGGGTGGTCATCACCTCCCCGAACGGGGCCCGCCGCCTCCTCGCCGAGTGCCGAGACGCTCGCGCCTTCGGGCCAGCTCAGGTGGCGGCGATCGGACCCGGGACGGCCGATGTGCTCGCCACGGGGAACGTGGTCGCCGACCTCGTCCCGGAGCGGTTCGTGGCCGAGGGCCTGCTGGAGGTCTTCCCCGACGGGCCGGGCCGGGTCCTGATTCCCCGGGCGGCCGAGGCGCGCGACGTCCTGCCCGAGGGCCTGGAGGCGAAGGGCTGGATGGTCGACGTCGTCGAGGCCTACCGGACGGTCCAGGGGCGCCCCAGCGACGAGGACCTCGCGGCCGTCGCGGCCGCCGATGTCGTGACCTTCACGTCCTCGTCCACCGTCCGCAACTTCCTGGCCGTCTGCGACACGGTGCCGCCGGTCGTCGTCTGCATCGGCCCCGTCACCGCCGCCACCGCTCGTGAGCACGGCCTCGCGGTCGACGTCGAGGCCGAAGTCCACACCATCGACGGTCTCCTCGACGCCCTCACTGCGTTCTCGACGAAATGAGACTCCGGTTCTGGCCCTGTGACGGTCGAGCCTGGTGGCAGTCGAGCCTCGTAGCGCGGGACGGGGCCAGAACGGAATGGGGCGGCGGCGGGATTTCGTCGAGAATGTCGGGGTGACGCCGACGAACACGCCACTGGCCGGGATCCTGTTCGACTTCGACGGTCTCGTGCTCGACACCGAGACGTCCGAGTTCCTGACCGTCGCCCAGTCGTTCGCCGACCACGGCCTCGAGCTGTCCCGGGACGAGTGGGTGAAGATCATCGGTACGGCCGACCACCCACACTGGACGGAGATGCTCGAGACCGCGCTCGGGCGCCCGCTCACCAACATGGAGGAGGTGCTCGAGGTCCGCCGGGCCCGCCACCATGCCCGGATCTCGCACGAGACGGTCCGGCCCGGGGTGATCGAGCTCGCCACCGCGGCGCATGAGGCCGGCGTCGGGGTGGCCATCGCCTCGTCCAGCCCGCTGGACTGGGTGCTGGGCCACATCACGCGGCTCGGCATCGACCAGCTGTTCCCCGTCCGTGCCACGAGGGACGATGTCGGCCACGCTCGGACCAAGCCGGAGCCCGACCTGTTCCTGCTCGCCGCCCAGCGTCTGGGTGTCGACCCGACCACCTGCGTCGTGCTCGAGGACTCCGGACCCGGTGTCACCGCCGGCAACGCCGCCGGCTGCGCCACCGTGGCGGTCCCGGCTGGCATGACCGCGCACCTCGCCTTCGAGCACGCCGACCTCGTGGTGCCGTCCCTGGCCGAGGTCGACCTCGACCGGCTGGGTGCCCTCGTCCAGCCGGACGTCGCGCCGGCGCACTGAATCGGCCCACTGAGCCCTGCTCCTGCCCCGCCAATAGGGTGGCGATCCGTGAGCTTCCCCGAGCGCCGACTCCGTCGACTCCGCCGAACGCCGACACTCCGCCGAATGGTGGCCGAGACCCGGCTCGACGTGGATGACCTCGTCGCCCCGCTCTTCGTGCGCGAAGGCATCGACTCGCCGCAGCCGATCGAGAGCCTCCCCGGCGTTGTCCAGCACAGCGTCGCCAGCCTCCGACAGGAGGCGCGGGAGCTCCGCGATCTCGGCGTGCCCGCTCTCATCCTCTTCGGCGTGCCCGAGTCGAAGGATGCGACCGGCAGTGGCGCCAGCGACCCGAACGGCATCGTGCAGGTCGCGCTCCGTGAGCTCCGCAACGACCTGGGTGACGATGTCGTGCTCATCGCCGATCTCTGTGTCGACGAGTACACCGACCACGGGCACTGCGGCATCGTCGGAGACGACGGCGCCGTCGACAACGACGCCACCCTGGCGCTCTACGCAGCCGCCGCTGTCGCACAGGCCCGAGCCGGCGCTGACATCTGTGCCCCTTCCGGGATGATGGACGGGCAGGTGGCCACCATCCGGTCCGCGCTGGACCTCGACGGCCACACGGGGGTGTCGATCCTCGCCTACGCGGCCAAGTACGCGTCAGGGCTCTACGGTCCCTTCCGCGACGCGGTCGACGTCACCATCGCCAGCGGGGGAGACCGCAAGGGGTACCAGCAGGATCCGGCCAATCGCCGGGAGGCCATGGAGGAGATCGCCATGGACCTGGCCGAGGGAGCCGACATGGTGATGATCAAGCCCGCCGTGGCCTACCTCGACGTGATCGCCGAGGCTCGCCGGTTCACCGACGTGCCGATCGCGGCGTACCACGTGTCCGGTGAGTTCGCGATGGTCCACGCCGCCGCCGAGCGAGGATGGATCGACGGGCCGGCCGTGTTGCGCGAGCACCTGGTCTCGATCAAGCGGGCCGGCGCCGACCTCATCCTCACCTACGCCGCTCGGGCCGTCGCCGAGGGGCGGGTATGACGACCGAAGCCCCTGATCCCGGCCCGCGCCACACCAATGCTGGGCTCTTCGCGAGGGCCGAGGCACGCATTCCGGGTGGGGTCAACTCGCCCATCCGGGCCTTCGGTGCTGTCGGCGGCACGCCGTACTTCGTGGAACGCGCCGAGGGCGCCCGGGTCTGGGATGTCGAGGGCACCGAGTACCTCGACCTGGTCCAGAGCTACGGCGCCGTGATCGCCGGCCACGCCCACCCCGCCATCGTCGCCGCCGTCCAGGAGGCAGCGACGAAGGGCACCTCGTACGGCGCGCCCACCGAGGGCGAGGTGCGCATCGCCGAGGAGATCTGTTCCCGGGTGCCATCGGTCGACAAGGTGCGCCTCGTCAGCTCGGGGACGGAGGCCACGATGTCGGCCATCCGCCTGGCTCGCGGGCACACCGGTCGCGCCAAGCTGGTGAAGTTCGCCGGCAACTACCACGGCCACGGCGACGCCCTGCTGGCCCAGTCCGGTTCCGCGCTCGCCGTCTTCGCGCTGCCCGATTCCGTGGGCGTCACCCCGGCCACCGTGGCCGACACCCTCGTCGTCCCGTTCAACGAGGTCCCCGCCCTCGACGACGATGTCGCAGCGGTCATCGTCGAGCCGATCGCAGCGAACATGGGGCTCATCCCTCCGGAGCCCGGGTTCCTCGAATCCCTGCGCGCCGAGTGCGACCGCGTCGGCGCGCTCCTCATCCTCGACGAGGTCATCACCGGGTTCCGAGTGGCGCGGGGCGGTGCCCAGGAACTGTTCGGCGTCCGGGCCGACCTCACGTGCTTCGGCAAGGTCATCGGCGGCGGGCTCAACATCGGCGCCTTCGGTGGACGCGCCGAGATCATGGATTCGCTCGCCCCCGACGGACCCGTGTTCCAGGCCGGAACGCTCTCGGGCAACCCGCTCGCCACCGCGGCGGGCCGGGCCGCGCTCGACCTGCTCGACGAGGCGGCATACGAATCGATTCGCCGGTCGGCCAGCCGCCTGGCCGAGCGACTCGAGCGGGCCTTTGCCACGGCCGGAGTCGATGTGGTGGTGCCGCGCGTATCGACGCTCGTGGGGGTCCACCTCGGCCCGAACGCGCCCAGGACCTACGACGACGCCAGGACCACCGACGAAGACCGGTACCGGCGCTTCTTCCACGGCATGCTCCGCCGGGGGGTTGCGATGGCGCCGGGGGCCTACGAGGTGCTGTTCCCGGGGCTGGCCCACACCGACGACGTCATCGACGCCATCGGGCAGGCGGCCGACGGGGCGGCGGCGGAAGCCGCCGGCTGACCGGCGCTACTCGTCGTCTTCGACGACGACCTCGGGCAGGCGCTCGTCGAGCGCAGCCTCCGCCTTCTCGGTGCTGACCCCCATGCTGAGCGCCAGTTCGGCGACGAGCAGGGCACGGGCGTGGAGGTAGAGCGTCTTCTCGGAGGGCGAGAGGTGCTTGCGGTCACGCCGCACAGCGAGGTTGCGGACCACCTCGGCCAGCTGCCAGACATCGCCGTCGTTCATGCGCCGCTGGTTGTTCTTCATGCGCCGGGAGAAGTTCGACGGGATGCGCACATCGTGGTCGGCGAGCAGCTCGAAGAGATCCTCGAGCTCGTCCTTCGACGTGGGCCCGCGAACACCGATGTCTTCGGCTTCGTCGACCGGCACCCACACCCGCAGCTCCTGCAGCTCGAGATCGATGACGAAGTAGTCGCGCTCGACGTCGCCGATCTTGCGAGACTGCACGTCGACGATCTTCCCGGCCCCGTGTTGTGGGTAGATGATGGCGTCGCCCTTGGAGAAGGGAGCAGCGGCTACGGCGGTCATGAACGACTCCTGTCCCGAGAATGCTTCTGCCTCCACCATGCCGCCGCCGGCGCCACAATCCAACATCGGCCGTCGGACGGGACCAGGTCACCCAAGGCGCCGGCCGTCCCTAGGGTGAGGCTGTTCACGTCCACGAGGAGCAGGAGGCGCCGTGCAGATCGGCATGATCGGACTCGGCCGGATGGGTGGGAACATGGCCGAGCGCCTCCGAAGCGGGGGCCATGACGTCGTCGGATACGACCCGTTCAGCGACGACACCGACGTCGATTCGCTCGAGGCGCTGGCCGCAGCGCTGTCCCCGCCGCGCGTTGTCTGGGTGATGGTGCCGGCCGGGGAGCCGACCGAGACCACGGTGGCCGCCCTCGCCGAGATCCTCGACGCCGGTGACCTGGTGGTCGAAGGCGGAAACTCCCGCTGGAGCGACGCGCAGGACCAGGCCGAGGGACTGGCACGCCAGGGCATCGGGTTCGTCGACGCCGGCGTCTCCGGTGGCGTCTGGGGTCTCGAGAACGGCTACGCCCTCATGGTGGGTGGCAGCGATGACGACGTCCGGCGGGTCTGGCCCGTGCTCGAGACCCTCGCCCCCGACCGCACCGACGGCAAGGGCCTCGCCCACGTCGGCGGTGTCGGCACCGGGCACTTCACCAAGATGGTCCACAACGGCGTGGAGTACGCCGTGATGCAGGCATTCGCCGAGGGCTACGAGCTCATGGCTCGCCACGAGCTCGACATCGATCTCCCGGCCACGCTGCGATCCTGGCAGGAGGGATCGGTGATCCGGTCGTGGCTGCTCGACCTGCTCGTGCTCGCCCTCGACGACCACCCCGGCTTCGCCGACCTCGACGATGTGGCCCAGGACTCGGGCGAGGGGCGCTGGACGGTCCAGGCCGCGGTCGAGACAAGGGTGGCCGCGCCCACCATCGCCGCCGCCCTCTTCGCCCGCTTCGAGTCCCAGACCGACGAGTCGCTCGCCATGAAGGCGGTGGCTGCCCTCCGAGAGCAGTTCGGCGGTCACGCCGTCCTCCCGGCGGCGGGAGAGGACGACTGATGCCGGCGCCGCCCGACGCCACCTGTGACGCCGTCGTGCTCTTCGGCGCCACCGGCGACCTGGCCCGCAAGAAGCTCTTCCCGGCGCTCCACCAGATGGTGGTGGACGGCACCCTGGCCGATCACGTGCCCGTGATCGGGGTGTCGTCGTCGGAGTGGACCGACGACGAGCTGCGCGACCGGATCCGCGAGTCGGTCCACGCAGAGGCGGACGAGGTCGACGCCGCCGCCCTCGACTCCTTGTGCGGCCGGGCCACCTACGTCGCCGGCGACTACCGGGAGGCCGACACGTTCCAGCGGCTCGCCGCCGCCGTGACGGACGAGGTGCGGGCGCCGCTCTTCTACCTCGCCATCCCACCGGCCATGTTCGACGACGTCGTGCAGGGCATCGCCGGAGTCGATCTCCACGCAGGCGGGAGGATCGTGGTCGAGAAGCCCTTCGGGCGAGACCGCGCCTCGGCCACCGAGCTCGACGAGGTGATCCACGACGTCTTCCCCGAGGAGAGCGTGTTCCGGATCGATCACTTCCTCGGCAAGGAGGCGATCGAGAACCTGCTCGTCTTCCGCTTCGCCAACTCGATGCTCGAGCCGGTGTGGAACCGCAACTTCATCTCGTCCGTGCAGATCACGATGGCCGAGGAGTTCGGGGTCGGGAGCCGGGGCAAGTTCTACGACTCGGTCGGTGCCCTGAAGGACGTCGTCCAGAACCACCTGCTGCAGATCGTGGCCTTCCTCGCGATGGAGCCGCCCGCCGGGAACGACGCCAGATCGCTGCGGGACGAGAAGATGAAGCTGTTCCGACAGATCCAGACCCTCCAGCCCGACCAGCTCGTTCGCGGCCAGTACCGCGATTACGTGGACGAGGACGGCGTGGCCGGAGGGTCGGACACCGAGACCTACGTCGCCACGCGCTTCGAGATCGACTCGTGGCGCTGGGCCGGGGTGCCGTGGCTCATCCGGACGGGCAAGCGGCTGCCGGTGACGCAGACCGAGGCGATCGTCGAGTTCAGCTCCCCACCCCGTTTGCTCTTCGCGCCCGACATGGCCGAGGCCCCGCATCCGAACCACATCCGGTTCCGGCTGAACCAGGATCCGGGCGTCACCTTCGGGCTCCAGGTCAAACGGGCGGGGGAGGAGCTGGTGGCCCAGAGCGCCGATCTCGGCATGAGCTTCTCCGACGGCGACACCCCTGGGGCGAGCCGCCGGCGGGAGCCGTACCAGCGGCTGCTCGAGGACGCCATGGAGGGCGATGCCCGTCGCTTCGCGCGCGAGGACGGCATCGATCAGCAGTGGCGCATCGTGGACGACGTGCTCGACGACCACCGGCCCGTGGACCTCTACCACCCCGGGACGTGGGGCCCGTCGGCGGCCGATCGCCTGGTCGACGACGTGGGCGGCTGGCACGATCCGGACTCCTGAACGCGGGAGCCGCTCCTGAGTCCCCGGTGACGGAACCGACAGAGCAGACTGGCCGATGTGTTCGCCGGCATCCCGTACCAGACGTTTCCCGACTTCGACATCGGACCGCTCACGATCCGCACGTTCGGCATGATCGTGGGTATCGGTGTCCTGGTGGGCGCTTGGGTGGCGGCAAGGGACGTGGAGCGCTGGGGCGTCCCTCGCGAGGAGACGTACCGGCTCGCCACCCGCATGGTCGTCGCCGGCGTCATCGGCTCCCG